>CAJMLT010000072.1 GCA_905214325.1 uncultured bacterium | reverse complement strand
GCCACGACTCCAGCACGAGCGCGACATCGGCGGCGGCTAGCGCGTCGATCGTGACCCCTATTTTGCTCGCTATTTCGGGCTTGGGAGCTTAGTTCATGACTAAAAAATGGTATGTACTGCACACGTATTCCGGTTACGAGAACAAAGTGAAGAAGAACCTCGAGACCCGCATCGAAACGATGGGGCTTGAGAACAATGTTTTCGCGATCGAGATTCCGACGGAATCGGTTACCGAGATCAAGGAAGGTGGCCGTCGCGTTGAAAACGAGAAAAAAGTTTTCCCGGGCTACGTTCTGGTCAGGATGGAACTCGATGATCGTAGTTGGGCAGCGGTTCGTAACACCCCCGGTGTTACCGGATTCGTTGGCAGTCAAGGCAATCCCGCCCCTCTCACGCGAGATGAGTATAACAAGATCATGAAACGTACCAGCCGCGAGGCACCGAAGAAAACGTCTTCGAGTCTTGAGGTCGGACAATCCGTTAAGGTTGTTTCCGGTCCGTTGGCTGAGTTTGATGGTGTTGTTTCGGAAGTTTCACCTGAATCGGGTAAAGTCAAGGTTCTCGTTTCCATCTTTGGTCGAGAAACACCCGTTGAGCTTTCCTTCGATCAGGTAGCGAAGATCTAAGGATCTTTCGATCTAACGGTGATTACAATGCGTTTTGCGTGCCCGTATGTGGATGGGGCTTCTCACGTGAGCGCTTGTCATAAGTGTGGTAAGAATTTATTCAGTCGAAAGGACTACTGAAATGGCTGAAGCTAAGAAAGCAACCGGTTTCGTCAAACTGCAGATTCCTGCAGGTGGCGCGAATCCTGCCCCTCCTGTCGGCCCCGCATTGGGTGCTCAGGGCGTAAACATTATGCAGTTTTGTCAGGCATTCAATGCTGCAACCCAGGATCAGGCGGGAACCATCATCCCCGTCGAGATTACGATCTACGAAGATAAGACCTTCGATTTCGTTTGCAAGACTCCTCCTGCGGCATTCTTGATCAGGGAGAAGCTGGGCATCAAGAGTGGTTCCGGCATTCCCCAGCTTCAAAAGGTTGGCGAGCTCTCCGAAACGCAGCTTCGCGAGATCGCCGAAATCAAGATGCCCGACCTCAATGCGAACACCATCGAAGCGGCTATGGAAATCGTTGCCGGCACGGCTCGTTCCATGGGTGTCACCATCGAGGGTCGTGCGCCTAAGAAGGAATACAAGATCACCCGTCGTCTTCAGGCCATCATGGCCGGCGAGGACGTTGGCGAAAACGAGTAGAACACCCGTTTCCCCTTTGTTGTACGTGTTTCGCACCGGTTATTCTCTCGGGAATCCGCTGGTGGAAAAGAGAGTGGCAGAGCCGGCATGGCTCGTGATGACCACGAAAGGATTTGATATACATGGCAAAGAAGTATGAGGCCGCAGTGGCCAAAATCGACAAGGAAACGCTGTATGCACCTCTTGCAGCACTTTCCCTTGTCAAGGAAGTAGCGTCGGCGAATTTTGACGAAACCGTCGAAGCTCATTTCCGTTTGGGTATCGATACCCGTCAGTCCGATCAGCAGCTTCGAGGAACGGTGAGCCTTCCTCATGGTTCCGGTAAAACCGTCCGTGTCGCCGTCTTCGCCGAAGGCGATGCTGCTCGTGCCGCTGAAGAGGCAGGTGCTGATATCGTCGGTTCCGATGACCTTATCGCCGACATTCAGGCCGGTAACATCAATTTCGATGCGACGGTTGCAACTCCCGACCAGATGGCGAAAGTCGGCCGTTTGGGTAAGATCCTCGGCACGCGTGGCCTCATGCCTAACCCCAAGCTGGGTACGGTGACCACCGATGTCGCTAAGGCCATCAAAGAGCTCAAGGGTGGTCGCGTGGAATATCGCGCGGATCGTTTCGGTATCTGCCATGTCATCATCGGCAAGTGCAGCTTCACTGCTGAGCAGCTTGCCGAAAACTACGGTATGGTTTTCGATGAAATCCTTCGCATGAAGCCTGCTGCTGCCAAGGGCAAGTACGTTAAGTCCATTACGGTCACTTCGTCCATGGGCCCCGGTGTTCCCGTCGACAGCTCGGTGACGCGTGACTATGCGGTAGCTGCTGCCGAGTAGCTTTCATTACCACATATTTGGCAAAAGGGCATCCCGTACGGGATGCCCTTTTTCATTGGTGACGCATCGAATCGATGCGGATTACAAAGGATGGCACATTGAATCGGTGGCGTGTTGAATGCATAGTGACTTCGTGGGAGGGGGGGT
>CAJMLT010000071.1 GCA_905214325.1 uncultured bacterium | reverse complement strand
AGGCTCACCGCGTGTGCCCGTACACGAAAAACGTGCTCGACCATCCCTCGTTTGAGAAAGAGGAAAGCCGAGCACAGGGCTCGGCTTTCAATTGAGAACTTTTCATGCGGTCTCATCCAAGAACAAACGATGTTGCACAGATGCGATTACGGCACAAGCGCCTACGCGATCCGCACACTACCAATGCATAAAGACAACAAGACCACCCGCTGCAAGGCCTCTATCCATATAGTTCCTTGAACTGTGCGTAGGAAGCATCCGCGTCGGCCATGATGTCGGCGATGATGCGCTCGACGGGTTTCGTTTTCTTGATGAGGCCCGAAATCATGCCCGCGGAAAAAGCGCCGCGTTCGATATTGCCGTCACGCGCCGCACTGACGGTGCCGCGACAATACTGATCAAGCTCTTCACTGCTCGCCCCCGAATCATGAAGATCCCAATAGGCCTGCGTGAAGGGACTCTTAATGCAGCGGACCTGCTTCTTGCCGTATTCGCCCGTAAGAACCGTAGAAGAATCGTCCGCATCGATGACGACCTGTTTATAGACGGGACTGATGGGGCATTCGTCGGCCACCAAGAACGAGGTACCCATTTGAACACCCACGGCGCCCAACATCAAAGCCGCGAGAAAGCCCTTACCATCCGCAATACCGCCGGCTGCGATGACGGGGATATCGACCGCTTCGGCAACCTGGCGAACCATGGGGAACGTACACATACGGCCGATATGGCCGCCCCCTTCCATGCCTTCGGCAACGACGGCCGTCGCACCGAGATCCTGCATCTTCTTCGCAGCGCGCGCATGGGGAATGAGACAGATGACCTTGATACCCGCTTCGGTGAGAATGGGCACTATCTTTTCGGGATTACCCGCGCTGATGGTACAGATGGGGACACCCACTTCAACGCAGGCACGCGCGCATTCCTCGACGATGGCGCTTTCCATGATGAGGTTGACGGCGAAGGGCTTATCGGTGATGGAGCGGGCGATGGCCACCTGTTCCTTGACCCATTCCCCATCATGCAGGGTTGATGCTATGACGCCCAATCCCCCCGCTTCACTGACCCGCGCCGCGAAGGCGCCATCCGATATGTGAGCCATCGCTCCCTGAATAACCGGATATTCGATTCCCAATACATCGCAAAGTTCAGTTCTCATTCCTTCTCCTTCAAACCAGATTTCCCCCGGAAGGTGTGTTTTCACGCAGGACGCGAACCCGTTTCGGAAGTCCGATTCCAAAACGAACGGAACGGACCCTTCGATACACCGATCCTCCGAAATGTCGTACCAAGTAATAGTAAAACAAAACGATGCCCCCACGCAGGTATGTTTGGCTGATTCCGGTTTACATCAATTATGGTTTGGCCACCGAAAGATAACGAGAAACTATAAGTGCAGCGTTTTATACTGCAAGCGAGCTTGAAACGATACCGAAAACAAGCGACCGACCAGTCCGTCGAAACCGTTCACCTCCCTTCCCTATCGCCACGATGAGACAAGGAGCGCCCATGACACGCACCGCGACCGCGATCCCTGAGGAAAAACGCCTCGCAAAAGACGAGGCCACCCTTTATGCGATGGCGCACATCTATTGCCTCGACCACCATACCGACCGAAAGCGATCGGAACGGGGCGTATGCTCGGAGTGCGAGGACGTCATCGCCTACGCGAACGAACGGACCCGTCTTTGTCCCCATCAGCACAAGGGGAATTGCGAAGACTGTTCCATCCATTGCTACCGCCCCGAAATGCGCACACGGATACGCAAGATCATGGCCTATGCGGGGCCGCGCATGATAAGAAGCCATCCCCTCATGGCGCTGCGCTATCTTTTCAAGAAACGCGTCCGCGATCATCGCGCGAATCACAACCGCGCCCAACGGTCATAAACCCGCAGAAACACCAGGGACGCGTCTTCCGTGGAAACGATCTGGAACGACGGAGTCGACCGCGATGACGATGCACTTGAAACCTTATACTAAAGGCACGCTCGAGCCATCATCGGCGCATATTCGGTACAACGAAGAACGGGAGAGAGCCATGGATACCGTCGAGGAGATACTTGCCTTCAACAAGAAATTCGTTGCGGAAAAACGCTACGAACAATACGAGACCACGAAATATCCCGACAAGAAGCTCGCCATCGTCAGTTGCATGGATACCCGCTTGACCGAATTGCTTCCCGCCGCCTTGGGGTTGAAAAACGGCGATGCCAAGATCATCAAGAACGCAGGGGGCGTCATCTCGCACCCCTTCGGCAGCGTTATCCGCAGTCTTTTGGTGAGCATATTCGAACTGGGTGTCGAAACCATTTTGGTGATAGGGCACAGCAACTGCGGCGCGCAGCATATGAACGCCGAAGAAATGTGTAGGCACATGATCGAGGCGGGTGTCGCTCAAGATCACATCGACCTCATGCATTATT
>CAJMLT010000070.1 GCA_905214325.1 uncultured bacterium | reverse complement strand
ACTCAAATCCCTCGAAGGCATCGATGTCGCCGCCTTTCTTCTCGATGCCCATGAACCACTCGGGCGGGGGGACGAATGGGTCATCGGGGAATTGAATAAAACCGAAGCCCACAAAATCCTCGTCATATCGAAGATCGATCTCGTTGACGAGGAAGCATTGTGCGAACAGAGATCTCGCGCAGAGGCTCTGAGTGATTGGGATGCCGTCGTGATGGTATCGTCGTTGACTGGCGAGCACGTCGATGATTTCGTCTCCTGTGTCGCATCCTATCTTCCCGAAGGCCCCTTATGGTTTCCCAAGGATATGGAAACAGACCAACCGCAGGAGGTTCTCATCGCCGAATTCATTCGTGAGAAGATTCTCTTCAATGCCCACGATGAGGTACCCCATGCCGTCGGGGTGGTTGTCGACGAGATGAATTACAATCGCCGCAAACATCTCGAGAACATCTACGCCACGGTCTATGTCGAGCGTGATAGTCAGAAAGGCATCATCATCGGTAAGGGCGGGGAGGCGATCAAGAAGGTCGGTATCGCCGCTAGGGAAGACCTCGAAACGCTTCTCGGCTGTCGGGTTTTTCTCGACCTCAATGTCAAGGTGAAGAAGAATTGGCGGCGGGATCTCAATCAGATCAGGCGTTTCGGTTATGGCGAGGGTGCTTGATGGCTTCACCGACCTATGCGACGAAAGCTCTCGTCTTGCGTAGGACGAAGTTGGGTGAAAGCGATGTGATCTGCACTCTGCTGGCTGAAAACGGATCTCAGATAAGGGCGGTGGCGAAAGGAGCACGCAAACCGACTTCCTCGTTTTCTTCCCGACTGGAGTTGGGTGCTTGTTGTGATCTACTCGTTGCCACGGGAAAGTCCCTGGATATCATCAAAGAAGCGCGCCTGATCGAAAGCAATGGTTTCATCAGGGAAGATATCGATTACTTGAGCGCTGCTTCCCCTCTTTTCGAACTACTCGATCGTGGTGTTGAAGTGGGCCAGACCAATCCACGTCTGTTCGCCTTGAGCCTTGCGGCCCTTTCGACGCTGAGCGTGACGGATCGTGATCATATTCTGTCCGTAACGGCTGCGCATCTTCTGAAGACGTTATCGCTGTTGGGGTTCCGTCCGAGTTTCGATACCTGTATCGGGTGTGGTGATCTCCCTGCCGAAGACGATCGATCACCTTGGGGCTTTTCGGTTATCGACGGAGGGGTGGTATGCCCTCGGTGCCGCCGATCCTATGAGGTTGTTTTTCCCGATGAGCGGATCATCCGTTGGTCTCAGGTGCTTCTCTATTCCACGTTCGATGACATAAGGAAATTCGAGATGGATAACGAACTTTCCCTCGACATCCTGCGCCTCGCCCAACAACTCATCCGGGCTCATCTTTCCTTCGATATGAAATCTCTCCAGTTCCTCTTCGTGAATGCACGTCGTGATGACCCCGTTTGATCGCATCCGTTGAATCTGATTATTCATCATTCGCCCACAAATGATCTTTCTTCTTGTCGCTGCGATGAAAAAGCCCTATACTTTATCGGCTGCTAAAAGGCAGCAGGAGTTTTCATGCCTAGCCCCTATGCACCACCGCTTATCGGTTCGGCATGAAATGATGAAATGAAATGAAAGGTGGAACATGGCTAACAAAGATAGCATTTCCAAGGAACGTAGTGCTGAGTTGATCGCCGAATACGGCAAGACCCCCACTGATTCGGGTAGCGCCGACGTGCAGATCGCCATCCTGACTGAGCGTATCCGCAACCTCACCGCTCACCTCAAGGAGCATCCCAAAGATCATCACACCCGTCGTGGTTTGTTGATGCTCGTTGGTAAGCGTCGTCGCCTTCTGGTTTACATCAAGGATCGTGACGTCGTGGCGTATCGTGAACTCATCAAGAAACTCGGTATTCGCGACAATCTCTAAACATCAGCCCGCTTCGAGCGGGCTTTTGTGTATAGGCGGTCGGTAACGGAGGACGTTGCTGCTCGTGTGTTTCCGAAAGAGGGGACACGAAGAAGCTTTTGTGCAATAGGGCGCAAAGGAAGAGAAAGAAAAGATATGGAAAAAATCACTGAATCATTCGAGCTGTACGGAAAGAGCTACACCCTTTCAACCGGTGAACTCGCCAAGCAGGCGAGCGGGGCCGTGAAGGTCACGCAGGGTGACACGACGGTTCTCGTGACCGCGGTCATCTCCGACCAGGAAAAGGATTACGACTTCTTTCCTTTGACGGTCGACTTCATCGAGAAGATGTACGCCGTTGGTCGTATTCCCGGTGGCTATCTCAAGCGTGAGGCCAAGCCGAGCGACAAGGGTATTCTTACCGCACGAATGATCGACCGTCCCATCCGCCCCGGATTCGCTGATGGCTTCAAGCAGGAAGTGCACGTTGTGGCGACCACGCTCGTCGTCGACGGGGATAATCCTCCCGACTGCATGAGCGTCATGGGTGCCAGCGCAGCCCTTATGTGCGCCAGTGCACCTTTCGATGGTCCCTGCGCCTGTGTTCGTATCGGACGCGATATCGATACCGGTGAATTCATCGTCAACCCCACTTACGAAGAGAGCGAGAACTCCGATCTCGAACTCACCATCGCCGGTACCATGGACTACATCTCCATGGTGGAAGCAGGTGCCGACCAGATTTCCGAAGAGGACATGCTCAAAGCCATGACGTTTGGACAAGAGGCAATCGCTGCTTTCTGTGAACATCAGAAGGCTTTCCTCGCCCGCGTCAATCCCGCTCCCAAAGAATGGCCTATCCAT
>CAJMLT010000069.1 GCA_905214325.1 uncultured bacterium | reverse complement strand
TGCTGAAGTCACTTTAATGCCTTCTCTCTTATCAGTTTACTTTCACAATGCGTTTACAAAGGTAATGACCGAGGGAGAGGGAGTGGTTACACGAACATAAAAGTCTGTTATCGATTTGTGAACGGAAAAACAACTTGCAAAAACTTTGTAAAAAGCTTTCCCCTTTTTTCAAGTGATGCAAAAATGGTTCCTGATAATGAGAAAGGAAAACGCTTGCCTACCATTTTGTTGATCGAGGATGATCCCTCCATTCGTCTCGCCACCGAATTCGCACTCACCAAGCATGGCTATGCGGTGAGTTCTTGTGATAACGGTCAATCCGGATACGATACGGCCCTCATGATCGAGCCCGACCTGATCCTGCTCGACGTCATGCTACCCGGACTCAATGGTTTCGATGTGGCACGGGATCTGAGAAAGGCGGAGTTCACGTCCCCCATCCTCATGCTGACCGCCCTCGGTGATGACGAAGACAAGATAAAGGGACTCGACGCCGGAGCAGATGACTATATAACGAAGCCGTTTTCGACCGAAGTGCTCCTCGCTCGCATCAGAGCACATCTACGCCGCAGCGAACTCGACGGTGTGAACACGACAAGCCCCGTCGTGTTCGGCGATCTTACCTTGGATTTCGAAAACGACACGGCAAGCGTCAACGGAACCCCCCTCAAACTCCGTAGTAAGGAACTCGCTCTCCTCTTCGCCCTTGCGGAGCGACAGGGAATGCTTTGTCGTAGGACCTGGTTGACACAGAAAGTATGGAAGGAAGACTACCTCAGCACCTCGCGCACCATCGACGTCCACATCAGACGTTTGCGTTCGGTTCTCGACGAAGTGAGCGATTACCACTACATCCATACCGTTCACGGCATGGGTTACCGTTTCGAGCCTATCAGGAAGAACGCGGGTAGCCCTGCATGAAGCCGGCGAAACATATCCTTTCGTCTATCGGTTTCTGGTTCAAAAACCGTTCATGGCGTTTCTGGACCATAGCGGGTTATTTTGCCGTGGTCGTCGTGCTCACCACCTGTTGGCTGGTCTTCGTTTACTCGCCTGCGAACGAACAGGTCGTCGAAAAACAAACCGAGAACATCATTCTGACCGCGCAATCCTGCGCCGAAGCCCTTCCCCACATCGAAGACCCCGCACATCTGGTGCAGGATATCACCGATGAAACGGATCTACGTCTGACCATCATTTCCTCCTCGGGCTCGGTCATAGCCGATTCGGAAATGGACCCCACCACCCTCGACAACCACCTCCAGCGCAACGAAATACAACAAGCGCTTCAAGGCGATATCGGCATCGATCAACGCACCAGTACCAGTGATGGCATCCAACGTCTTTACGTGGCTGTTCCCTCGCAGTACCAAGGCGAAACCGTCGCCCTGCGCATAAGTGAGCCCCTCAGTTCGCTGCAACTGATCTCGAACAGCTTACAGACAAGCGCCCTTCTCCTTGTCGGCGTCGGAGTGATCGTAGCGATTCTCATAGCCCTCATTTCCCTGAGACAGAGTTCGACTCCCATCCGAAAACTCGAGCGCGTGCGGACCGACTTCGTGGCCAACGCGAGCCACGAGCTCAAAACCCCCGTAGCGGGAATCCGCCTTCTCTCGGAAGGCATACAGGTCGCAGCGGAAACGGGAGATACCGAAAATCTCACCCTATTCACCGAACGACTCGACACCGAAGCGGAGCGTCTACAACGCCTTGTCGTCGATCTTCTCGATCTTTCCCGTCTGGAAACGGCACCGAACAAAGAACGTCGCCCCCGCGCCGATCTTCACAGTACCCTGGTGACCAGCTTCATATCGCATAAAAGCGAAGCGGTGAACAAGGGTCTCACCCTCACCCTCGTCGATCGTTCCAAAACGGGTGACGACTGCTATGCGGACATGGAGCCCTCCGATGCCTCGCTCATCTTCGATAACATCATCGAAAACGCCATCATGTATACCGACGAGGGATGCGTGACCGTGACCTTCGAGGTCAGAGCCCATGATGTTCTCGTCGTCGTCGAAGACAGCGGCATCGGTATTCCCCAGGCGGATCAATCACGTATCTTCGAACGCTTCTACCGCGTGGATAAGGCGAGGAGCCGGGAGGTCGGTGGTACGGGACTGGGACTCTCCCTCGTGCGGCACGCCATCGAGCGGAGTAACGGCACCATCAAACTCAAAAGCGAAATGGGCAAGGGAACACGTTTCATGATCATCCTCCCTCAAGCACGTAAAAGATAACCCTCCCCTCCCTCTGAGCCGTGTTAGGATTAAGGCTCGATGAGGAGGACCGATCATGAGTAACCGAAATATCACCTACCACGTCCCCGCAGCATTGACCGACATACTGAAAGACCACGTCGATCGAACCGTTCAGTATGCGGTGAAACCCGATTCTCTGTCACGAATCTCACCTTTCTGTCACATCACAGGAGACGTAACGCTCAAGGCGGGATCCTCGGTTTTCGCGGGCTCTGTGCTTCGCGGTGATTTCGAACCCATCGTCATCGAGGAGGATTCCACTATCGAGGATGGAACCATCATCCATGGCGGACTCGGATATGAGGTCCACATAGGAGAACACACCACCATCGGGCATCACTGCATGCTCCACGGCTGTCATATAGGCGATAACTCACTCATCGGTATGAATTCCTGCATCATGAACGGTGCGGTCGTGGGAAACAACTGCATCATAGGCGCCGACACCCTTATTCCCCAAGGTGTCACGATACCCGATCGCTGGATGGCCTACGGGCACCCCGTCCGTCTCATCCGAGAGCTGAGCGATGGGGAAATCGAAGAACTCATCACCATCGGCGCAGAGTCCTATCTGCTCCTCTCACAACGTATGCTCGAGCAAGGAGTGCTCGAAGCACCGAGCGAATCCCTCCTCAAACGTATAGGATCCCTTCCCGGATGGAAGGAAAACCCTTCTGACCAACCCCTTACAACAGGAAAAAGTACGCTATAATTTAACGGCTTTGCGCCCGTAGCTCAGCTGGATAGAGCAGTGGACTTCTAATCCGAAGGTCGCAGGTTCGAATCCTGCCGGGCGCGCCATGCGAGAACACGAGGACGGAAGGCGCTTTCATGCGCCCCGTCCTTTTTCATGTGCCGGCACACGTCCAACATAGACTTCTATGTCGTTTCGCTACCGCATGAAAACGACATCGACACCACTTACAACACGGGAAATCGCGCCTTCTCAAACGCTGATCTATTCATATTTTTAATCGGT
>CAJMLT010000068.1 GCA_905214325.1 uncultured bacterium | reverse complement strand
CGCGCCTGCTTTGGGAGCAGGATGTCGCAGGTTCGAATCCTGTCGTCCCGACCATTAAGTCAATGCGGGTGTAGTTCAATGGTAGAACTCCAGCCTTCCAAGCTGGTCACGCGGGTTCGATTCCCGTCACCCGCTCCATTTTTTCCAATTCACTTTCCCCATAGATAGACAAGTAGGGCACCCTGATGGGTGCCTTTTCGTATTCGCTATCGTAATCGGGTGTGTGCCGTTCTAGGATTTCCGGGTGACCTCGGCGGTGGGGAAATGATAGGACGACATGAAGCGTACGAAGTCGTTGACCACTTTGGGCTGGGAGCTATCTGATTTCGAGATGAGATAAACCTTATGGAATTCCTTCGGCGCTTCTTTAAGAGGAAGAAACACCACTTCATCGAAGGCCTTTACCAAGAAGGAATAACAGAGAAGAGCAATGTCGTCTTTATTTGAGGTGACCAAGGATGACAGGGTGATCTCGTCGTTGTAGGCATATTCGATATCGTAGTCCCTTTTACCGATGACCTCCATGAGTTCGTCATAGACGGGACTGTTTCTGTGATAGGTCAATATATGCGATCCCTCAAGGTCGTCGAGGGTGAGTTCCTTCTTCTTCGCCAAAGGGTGCTGTTTATTGACCGCAACAGCCAATTCCTGTGCCCAGCAGGGAGTGAAGGAGAGAGAGGAGTCTTCTTCGTGCTTCCCCGCAAAGATAACGTCGAGGTTCCCCGCCTTGAGATCACGGGTGAGGATGGGAGTGAAACCTTGGGTGATGCTGATCTGTATGGGTGTGCCGTATTCTTCATGGAAAGCCTGGATGGCTTGGGACCAGTATTTTCCCTGCATGGCGTAGAGAGTCCCCAGATTGAGACGCCCGTTGGCCTTTCCGGCATATTCCTGCACGATCATGACGCCTTTATCGATGTTTTGTAGGGCAAGACAGACATAATGATAGAACTCTTCTCCACAAGGGGTGAGCTCTATGTGATTGCTCGTTCTACGGAAAAGGGGTGCCCCTAGTTCTTTTTCCAACGAGGAAATAGCCACCGAAAGAGTGGGCTGGGCGATGTAGAGTTCCGCTGCTGCCTTGGTGTAGTGTTTGACCTCGGCGAGCTTTTTGAAATATGCCAGATGAGATAAATTCACGATCTTCCTTACAACTACAGCGTTCATCATAATACCCTATTTTCAGGAGCAGAGCGCCCAAGAGCAGAAAGAGAGCCCATTTCTGGGCTCTCTTTCTGCTGTATTGAAGTAAAGGAAAGTGTGCTGAATGAACCTAGTCGATTTCCACGAAGTTTTTCGCTTCGGCAGACTCGAGGATAGCGTTGATTACCTTCAGGGTTGCGATACCGTCCGCTCCCGTGCAGCGAGGCTTGGTCTCACGGCCGGCGCAAAGGTCGACAAAGTGTTCAAGCTCGGCAGTCATAGGATCGTTCTTTTCGATTTCAAAGTGCTCTTTCTGGAGCTCTTCACCCCAACCATAATGATCATCATCAGTATAGCTATAGAAGTCCATGTTTGGAAAGCCTAAAGAACCTTTCGTTCCGAAGAATCTCAAGCTGTTCTCACCGGGGCACCACTTGAAGAAGTGATTCTCTTCGGCGGCCAAGTCATAATTCCAAGGACCGGGAGTTCCGTCTGAGATGAAATACGTTGCGGTGACGCCTTCGTCGAATTCCAGGACAACCGATACCGAATCTTCGATCTCGTTTCCTCTGATGGTGTTACGAGCCGTTGCGTAGACACGGTTTACGGTCATGCCGGTCGTGTAGTTCAGGTCGTCGATATCGTGGATCGCGTTGATCAGAAGCGGTCCACCACCTTTTTTGGTGTGCCATTCGACGTCGTAGTAGGAAAACGGCTTGGCGATGGCATAAGAAGCCTGTACGCCGACGAGTTTACCCAGCTTACCTGACTCGATGAAGTCGCGCAGGAACAGATATTTCGAAGAAGAGCGGCGATGGTGTCCGATGAGCAGGGTGGCTCCCGCTTCGTCGCACATCTTGATGATCTCCTCAGCTTCCTCCACGGTGTTGGCAATCGGCTTCTCCAGAAGGATATTCCGAATTCCGGCATCGAGGCAGGCCTTTACCGACGAAACGTGAAGGCCATTGGGAAGTGCGATGGCTACTGCATCGAGGGGAACTTCTTTCAGAAGTTCGTTGTAGTCCTCGTAAAGGGCGACATCCAATTCCTTGGCAACCGTTTCGGCCTGCTCACCGAAGCCCGCTACTGCCACAAGATCGAGTTCCGGATTCGCGACGGCGTCGCGCGCGATTTTCGAACCCTGATTCAAACCGAATACTGCAAAACGAATCCCCATTTGATAACCCCTCTCAAACTTGAACTATAGACATCTATCAGGAAAAGAATTTCTTCTCGATGAGATCGGTCGGCATTTCCTTGCCGGTCCAGATATCTTCACCGATAGCCGCCTGCCAGAGAAGCATCCCCAATCCCGGCATGATCTTGAGCCCCTTCTTTTCCGCCGCTTGAAGCATCGTGGTTTTGCGCGGATCGTATACGGTGTCGGCGACTGCGAGATCGTCATGGAAGAACTCTTCCGGAATGACGCTCTGATCGGCGAGATTTCCCATACCGACGCGGGTGGCATTGACGAAAAGAACCGATTCTGCAACGGATTGCTTAAGGGCATCCTTGTCGGCCAAGTCGTAGAGCTTGATGGAGCAGCCGGTCTTTTTACCGATATCCGCAACTCGTTTGGCTGTTGCATCGAAGAAATCGTCCTTGATATTGAAGACGCTGATTTCCTTGACCCCATCGAGGGCTGCTTGCGTATAAATGGCCGATCCCGCACCACCGGCACCTACGATCGTCATTTTCTTACCGATGATATCGACACCGTTTTCTTTGATGTTGCGCATGAAACCGGCTCCGTCGGTGTTATGTCCGATTGCCTTACCGTCTTTGATCACGACCGTGTTTACCGCACCCATGAGTTCGGCTGCGGGGGAAAGCTCGTCGAGGTATTCGAGAACGAAGGTCTTGTGAGGCATGGTCACGTTGAATCCTGCGAACCCGAGGGCTTTCATGCCGTAGACGGCATCCTTCAATTCATCTGGCTGAACATCGTATGCCAGATAGACATAATCCAATCCGAGCTCCTCGAAAGATGCATTGTGCATCGCGGGAGACATCGAATGCTCCACCGGGGTACCAATAAGGGCAATGGTCTGAGTGTGACCTGAAATGCGATCGGTCTGTCCCATGAACTCTCCTTCCACCGAACGAATAACATGTTCATATTTTTTGACTTTTATCGTGTTGCGTCCAATAGTTAACTTCGGCGAAAAGTCGAGGATTATTAAAAAAAATAATAATCATAATTTTATAAACGGTATTAAATCAGCGGTAAGCGGTACTTTTTCTACAAAAAGAAGAGGATTTATTTTATAAACAGTAAAGTTTTTTTGTAAATCGATGGTTCTCTGCAGGGATTTTCTTGAGATGAGTCATTGAAAGACGTTCTACAAAAACGGAACCGTACATTTTGCGTAATATATTTTGTGTATTTCGCTGTCACTCCCGTCAATCAA
>CAJMLT010000067.1 GCA_905214325.1 uncultured bacterium | reverse complement strand
TGCGGCTTTTGCAGCGGCCTTCTTGTTGCCGGTGGCAACGGGGGCCTTCTTTTCCTTGGGTTGATATGCGGCGATATCCTCAGCGGAGACGACCGTGTTGGCGAGCTTCATGATGCCGCTCTTGCGGTTTGCTGCCTGGCTTTTGTGGATGACACCTTTGGAAGCGGCGCGATCGAGCAGGCGGCAAGCATCGAGAGCGGAAGCATAGGCCTTCGCACCGTCGTTGGCCTCTACGGCTTCATGAACGACGCGGGTTGCGGTCTTAAGTTCAGAACGAACGGCACGATTACGCATGCGTGCTTTCTCGTTGGTGATGATTCGCTTTTTTTGACTTTTAATATTCGCCACGTTTTATCCTCCATATAATTACTTCTTGTAGACGAAAGCCTTAGAATCGTAGCACAAGTTTTTCTCCGAGAGTAGTGCTAGTTGGTAATTTGTTCGCAAATTCGCAAAACGAAAGAGCAAGTGAGGTAGAATCCTCATGCGCACGAAAGCGATTGTGCCCGATGTCTCCATTCCGACCGAAGACCTTTAAGAGAGAGTCATGACTTTAGATCCCCGCAATATCAGGAATTTTTCGATAATAGCCCACATCGATCATGGAAAGTCGACGCTTTCCGATCGTATTCTGGAAATGACCGATACGGTTTCCCAGCGTGACATGAAAGAGCAGGTTCTCGACTCCATGGATATCGAGCGGGAGCGCGGTATCACCATCAAAAGCCAGGCGGTACGCGTCGATTATCAAGGTGACGATGGGCGGCTTTATCATTTCAATCTCATCGATACTCCCGGGCACGTCGATTTCACCTATGAGGTTTCCCGTTCTCTCGCGGCGTGCGAAGGGGCGGTACTCGTTGTTGACTCTACGCAGGGGGTTGAGGCTCAAACGGTGGCCAACGCCATGATGGCCATGAACGCCGATCTTGAAATCATTCCCCTCATCAACAAAATCGATCTACCTGCGGCCGATCCCGATCGGGTTCGCAACGAAATAGAGGAAGGTCTCGCTATACCCGCAGATGATGCCGTTTTGGCCAGTGGCAAGACGGGGGAGGGCATCCATGACCTTCTCGAATCGGTCATCTACAATATCCCCGCTCCCGTTGGCGATGCCGATTCACCGCTGCGTGCGCTTATCTTCGATTCCTACTTCGATGCCTATCGTGGGGTGGTTGCCCTCATCCGCGTCATAGATGGTTCCTTGGGCAAGGGGCAGAAAATCCGGATGATGGCCACCAACACCGAAACCCTCGTTGAAGAGGTGGGAGTCAGGCGCCCCACGGAAGTTCCCGCACGGTCTTTGGGTGTTGGTGAGGTTGGTTATCTCGTGACGGGGCTCAAAGATCCCTCGCAGGTAAAGGTTGGCGACACCATCACGCTTGCCGCGGGAGGATGTTCGGATCCTCTGCCGGGATATCGCGACGTCAAGCCGATGGTGTTCACCGGATTGTTTCCCATAGAAGGAGATCAATACGAAGATCTCAAAGACGCGCTCGAAAAACTCGCCCTCAACGATCCGGCACTCATCTACGAACCTGAGACCAGTCATGCGCTGGGCTTCGGCTTCCGCGTCGGGTTCTTGGGTTTGCTTCATATGGAAGTTATCAAGGAACGCTTGGAGCGCGAGTTCAACCTCGATCTTCTTGCTACGGCTCCTTCGGTGGAGTATCACGTCTATAAGACCAACGGGGAGATGGTTTCCCTACATTCTCCTCAGGACATGCCCGATGCTTCCGAAATAGAACATATCGAGGAACCCTTCCTTAAAGCGAAGATACTGATTCCCCCCGATTATGTCGGTGCCGTTATGGATCTGACTGTGGCGCGTCGTGGTACGTTCAAAACCATGAACTATCTGAGTACTTCGACGGTCGAGATGCTCTGGGAGATTCCTCTCGGTGAGTTGATCATGGACTATTTCGATCAGCTCAAAAGCCGTACGAAAGGCTACGCTTCTCTTGACTACGACTTCGATGAATACAAGCCTTCGAAGCTGGTCAAGCTCGATATCCTTCTTGCCGGCAACCCCATCGATGCCCTTTCCTTCATCGTCCACACCGATAAGGCCTACGATCGCGGGCGGGTGCTCACCGAAAAGCTCAAGGAGATCATTCCCCGTCAGATGTTCGAAGTTCCCATTCAAGCCGCTGTCGGCTCCCGCGTTCTTTCCCGCCAGACGGTGCGCGCGATGCGTAAGGACGTTCTCGCGAAGTGCTACGGTGGAGACATCACCCGTAAGAGAAAACTTCTCGAGAAACAGAAGAAGGGCAAAAAGCGTATGAAGAGCATCGGCAGTGTCGATGTTCCCCAAGAGGCGTTCATGGCCATCCTCAAAGTCGACGAATAGGTGCGGTGATGTATTCGTGCTCTTCGATGATAGGAAAGTGATCCTCGCTCCCATGGCGGGAGTGAGCGATGCGGTTTTTCGTGAGCTCTGTATCGAACAGGGGGCTCAACTCGCCTATACCGAAATGGTCTCGGCGAAGGGCTTGAGTTATGCCAACGAAAAGACCGCTCACCTACTCGACCTCGCCGAAGGTGAGGATAAGGTCGCGGTGCAGATATTCGGTCATGAGCCATCCACGATGGCTCGCCAAGCGGCATGGATTGAGGAAACACTGAAGAACAGACTCTTTCTCATCGATATCAATATGGGGTGTCCGGCGAAGAAGATAGCGGGCAAGGGTGACGGTGCGGCTTTGATGCGTGATCCCGAGACGGCTTCTGCCGTCGTTGCCGCCGTCGTTTCGGCTGTTTCGGTGCCAGTCAGCGTCAAGTTTCGTCGGGGATTCGAAATGGGCGATGAGACGGCTCCTGATTTCGCCCGTGTTCTCGAAGCGGCGGGAGCCGCAGCGCTTACCGTCCATGGCCGTTTCGCCCGACAATTCTACCGAGGCGTTGCTGATTGGGCGGTCGTCGCCCGGGTCAAAGAGAGCGTATCCATTCCCGTTGTCGGTAATGGAGATATCGCCTCGGGGCAGGATGCTCGTCGCATGTTCGACGAAACCGGATGCGATGCGGTAATGATAGGTCGTGCTGCCCGAGGAAACCCTTGGATATTCGGACAGATCGTTCGCTATCTCGAAACCGGTTTGGCGGCGGAAATACCCACGCCTGAAGCAAGGATGGAATTAGCCACCCGACATGCGTACCTCCTGTCTCTGCGGGAGGGGAAAAACATCGTCAGAATGCGCAAGCATGCCATGTGGTACGTCGCCGGATTGTCTGGTGCTACCGCAGCGCGGCGCCTCATAAATGATGCTGTCACCTTCGATGATTTCGCGCACATCTTTTCCGAAGTCGCCGCTCATGCGAAGGAGATGTGATGGAGTTCTCTCCTTATAAAGCGCTCTATATCCATCTGCCGTTCTGCAAGAGACGCTGCGGGTATTGTGACTTTTCGACGCAGGCCATCGATCCCGACGATCCCCGCGTCGAGCGCTATATCGATGACGTGGTACTCCAGATCAGGCGTGCTTCCAAACAGGAATTACTCGGTGACATCGAAACGGTCTACATCGGTGGGGGAACGCCGAGCCATGTGGGTAACAAGCAGCTTTCACGC
>CAJMLT010000066.1 GCA_905214325.1 uncultured bacterium | reverse complement strand
ATCTCGAAATCCTCGCCGTCGACGAGACCGGGCATGACCGCCGCGAAACGCTTATAGGTATCGGCGGCCTGGCTTCCCGCACCCGAAATAATCAACGGAGTACGTGCCTCGTCGATGAGGATGGAGTCGACCTCGTCGACGATGGCGAACGCATGACCGCGCTGAACACGTCGATCGGCACGCGAAACCATATTGTCTCTCAGATAGTCGAAGCCGAATTCCGAATTGGTTCCGTACGTGACATCGGCCTGATAGGCCGGAATCTTTTTGGAAGGCATCATGCCGTTTTGGATGAGACCCACTTCCATACCGAGGAAACGGTAGATCTGCCCCATCCATTCGCTGTCGCGATATGCGAGGTAATCGTTGACCGTGACGATGTGGACATTGTTGCCGGGAAGGGCGTTGAGATAGCCGGCGAGCGTGGAAACGAGTGTTTTACCTTCGCCGGTCTTCATCTCCGCGATCTTGCCGTCATGCAGTGCCATGGCACCGATGAGCTGTACGTCGAAGTGACGCATTCCCAAGGTGCGCCTACTCGCCTCACGGACCGCGGCGAATGCTTCGGGAAGAAGGTCATCGAGATCCTCTCCCGCGGCAAGTCGTTCACGCAATTCGACGGTGATATGGGCAAGTTCCTCGTCGGAACGAGCCTTCATGGATGGTTCGAGACCGTTGATGACGTCGACGACGCCCTGATACTTCTTGAGCGGCTTACCCTCGCCGACATTCAACAATTTTGAAAAGAGACCCATTTTTTCACTTTCTTTCATCGTGTGATCTCACTCTATCACAGCATTTTTCACCCGAAAGGAGCCGAAGAGCACCCGAGGTGATCTATCCACGGAAAAACCAGTCCTCCGTTCACGAGATCTCGAGCAGTATCTCGCGATACAAGGTCTCGAGCCGCTTCGACCCTTCGACACCGAAGCGCTCCACGAGGGTTTTGCGACACTGGATGAACGTCGTCATGGCCGTCATGTATTGACCGAGAAGACGATGTATCTTCATCAGGAGAAAGCAAACGTCCTCCCGCGTGGGATCGATGGCGAAGGCGAATTGCGCGTAGCGCAGGGAAAGGCGAAACCGGTTGCTCTCCTGCAAATGCTCGGAAGCGACGATGAGCGCATCGAGAATTTTACTCTCGCATGCTTTCCTGCATGCTTCCAGCTCGGCGTTTTCAACCCCCGGGAGCAAGGGTCCCCGATACACCTCTTCCAGTCGTGACAAAACGATTTCGTAATCCTCTTCCCCCACCCGCATCTTCACCACGTCGTTACAGATCTCCTCGAGAAGCGCGACGTCGGTTTCAACACAGCCGCCCACCAACCTGACCGCACTCTGCGTGCTTTCCAGAAACGGGCAGTTCCCCTCCCGGTCGGACAATATCTTCCTGCAATAACTCCAGATGTTGTAGAAGCTCTGGCGTGCATTGTCCGCATCGGCATCGGGCCACATCACCCGCTCGAGCCACGCCCGGGACAATTCCCTGTCATGATTGAAGGCGAGAAAGGCAAGCAATACCCTGGCCTTCTCCCGCACCTTGCCCAAAGTACATCCCCCTCCCTTGACCGTCATTTCGAAACCCCCGAACGTCTTCAGGAAAAGCCGCGGTCTTTGAAACATGCGGGGGGCGAATAAGTGCAGTGACGGAGGGGAAGAGATCGCCTCATCCCGAAAGGAGGGGTGAGAGCCGTGACGAGCCCACCAAATACGCGTCTGACGACGAAGGGCGTTTTCCGCGCAGCGTGCACGAACGACGAATTCCTCAGGTAGAAGATCATCCGTGGAGGACCCGTATAAAAAGTCCACGGCACAAACGATCTGCGCTTCGAAATGATTGGGAGGAAGCGACACGATCTCACGGGAAACCACCGCGAAAAGCATCCCCGCCATCTCCTCCGAAGAAGGATGTCCTCCCTGCACGGATACGGAATCGTCGTCGATGCCCCTCAACATGAAATAGACAACGATAAGCTCAAGCGATTCCCGCTCCGACAGACCCGAGGAAAGAATCTGCTCCAGTACGTGAAAACCGCTCAGGGAATCCCGAAGATATTCCCGTGCGACAAAACACCCCAGCATATCCGCCCGTCGGGACCAGGGAGGTACCACGTCATCTTCGACGCCCCACGTATCGGGGGTATCGACGGATTCCATGTTCGCCATGAACATATCCCTGTTATCCTCAACCGTTCCCATCATGAAACAGAGCCTGGTCAGGGCGAGCATGGCCCGCGATAAAGGCGTATCACAGCACTTCGATGCCGTCTCGAGCATCTGGTTGCATCGAGGATAATCACCGAGAAGCGCCGCAGATCGGGCGACCAGCAAGATATTCCCGAAATCCTCCGGTTCGTCGAAATCCAACTCCTGTGACAGGTCGATCACACAACACATCTCCCCTTTCAGGAATATCCGTTCGGCATAGGTATCGAAAAACCTCTTCCGAAACCCCTTGTCACCGATAACCGGAACCAGTTTCGATGCAAGCGTCTCCTCTCCCCTATGGATGAGCACATCGAGGAGAGTCCGCCGGAACTCCTCGCCATCCGAACATCGTGAAACATCGACGCAGGAGTCCCAGTGCTTGGAAAGAAGGGTGATCTTCTCATCATCGCTCAACACGAAAGCATCAAGTTCGGCCGGCGAGGATCCAACGGGACAATGGGGCTGATCGTGAACAACTTCACGTGCAAGCGCCGCAACGTCTTGCCCGAAGAACACCTGCAGGTCATCGAACGTGGCTCCACGCAACACCAGGGAAAGGCAGGCGAGTAGATCCTGCTCGGAAAGAACCTCATGTCGATACAGGGACTCGACGAAACGCTCACGCGCTTCGGAATGGCCACCGAGAAACACCGGAATCCGTTCCACCGTGACCGAAGCAGAAGAACAGACCCCCTGGATGCGCCGATCGAGGAAGAGCAGCTCATCGGCGGCAATGAGAATGGCCCCCTCGATATCGTGGGCGAGAGTATCATCCCGCGTCGTCATCAAACATTCGGCCCCGGATTCGCACAACAGGCGAGCTCCCTCCAGAAACGTCCTCCGACGGTCTTCATCGAGAAAAGGTAGGGCATCGAAAACCACCACCGTGTTTTCGGGAGGGACTCCGGCGAAACGGGAAAACAATTCGTCCCGGTCAATATCGAAGAGAAAACAAGGGCTTTGAGCATCAACCCAAAAAATCTGCTTCGAACAACGGAGGATCTTGGCATATTGATACGCGAGCGCACTTTTCCCGTAAAGACTCGGTGCACAGAGAAGTCGAACGGACCGGCGATCGGACATCATGCGGGAGAGCAAAGAGTCCCGCTCGAGCAAGTCCATCTGAGACAAAGACAAAGGAACCCATCCGTCCTCAAGCCCTTGATGTATGTAAACCATTGTGATTACCCCCTCTGAGGAAGAGGTATCGTTGAAGTCATCAGATTGTAGTTCTGATCTGCGGTTATTTCAAGCAATTATTTTCTTGCGTATCACCTCCGTATCAATTCGTGCGTGAAAAAAAAACGCCCCGATTCACATCGATCACCCCCTGCGTGAACGACGGAAATACCATCCGGTGGGAACGGAAGAAACGCGACTCACCTTCCGTTTTCTCCTTAGCCTTCCGGCATCCCCCTCAAAAAAGAATCAAGTTTTCCGCTTGGTCGACTTGACTATTCGCTTCGTTATCTCTATCATATCCATTCGCGCCGTGACCACAGAGTGGTCGGAGATTTTTTGGGGTGTCGTCTAATGGTAGGACAGCGGTTTCTGGTACCGTATGTGAGGGTTCGACTCCTTCCACCCCAGCCA
>CAJMLT010000065.1 GCA_905214325.1 uncultured bacterium | reverse complement strand
GTGAGTGCCTATCATCACGCCGGCGACGACAAACTCTTGGTTGATTTCAGTCTGCACGCCGAATACACTTCGACCCCGCAGGTCGTGGCCGACTTCGCTCAGGCAACCCGTGAGGCGGGGCTGCGCATGCAGGTCCACGTAAGCGAAACAGCCAAGGAAGTGGAAGAATGTAGGAGACGTCATAATATGACACCGGTGGCCTACCTCGATTCCGCCGGCCTTTTCGACGTTCCCACCACGGCGGCTCACTGTGTGGCCTTGGACGATGAGGATTTCGCTATTCTGGCAGCCAAAGAGGTGACGGTGGCGACCTGCCCTGCTTCGAACGCGAAATTGGGCAGCGGTATCGCCGATGTCGCACGTATGCGCGCCGAGGGTATTCCCGTCGCTTTGGGAACCGATGGCGTGGCGAGCAACAACAATCACAACATGTTCTCCGATATGTATCTGCTCGCGCTCATGCAACGGGCCGAGCGCCGTGATCCCGTCGGCCTTCCGGTCGGGGAGGTTATCTCCATCGCCACGCGTAACGGAGCCCTTTCCCAAGGTCGCGATGACTGCGCTTCGGTGGCTATCGGCATGAAGGCCGATCTGCTGGTCATGGACATCGATACTCCCTGGATGAATCCCGTTGAGGACATGGCGAGCAATGTGGTATATGCCGCACAGGGTAGCGATGTCGTTTTGACGATGGTCGATGGGGTCGTTCTCTATCGTGATGGCCTTTATCCGACGATCGATGTCGAGCGGGTGACGTTCGAAGTGTGCCGCGCTCGCGAAAGGATCGTTTCCGCACTTGGTGAGAAGTCGGCTCTGCGTTAAACTTGCAGGGTTGCCGTTATAAGGATATCCACGATGAAAACCTATCTATCCGATGATCGCACACCGCCCTCCAGCCAGATCGGTGATGCCCTCGAATCGCTTGCCTCCACGATTCACGCCCGTCGTGAGGCGGGGCAGGAAAGCTATACCAACCGCCTTCTGACAGGGGATCTCGACACCCTTTTGAAGAAACTCGTCGAAGAGGCGCACGAGACGACTCTCGCCGCCAAGGACGCGCAGCGTCTCGATGCCGATCCGCGCGAGATCGATCATTTGCGCTATGAAGCGGGGGATGTGGTCTACCATCTTCTGGTCGTACTGGAGCGCTGCGGGATATCGCTTGACGAATTCGCCGCCGAGCTGAATTCCCGTATGACCGAAGAGCAGATAGCCACCCGTTCCGGGGTAGTGTTGCTGTGCCCCGAATACCTCAATCGCGGTCATCACGACGCATAATACATGGTTCGAAAGAATAAGGAGCAACTGATGGGAAAACTCTTCGGTACCGATGGTGCGCGCGGAATCGCCAACACGGAACTCACGTGCGATATCGCTTTCAAATTAGGCCAAGCGGCTGTTGAATTCCTGGGCAAGACGGTTGTGGTGGGTAAGGATACGCGTCTGAGTGGGGACATGCTCGAATGTGCGTTGAATGCCGGCATAATGAGCAAGGGCGGTACCGTGTTGGCTGCGGGTATCATTCCCACGCCCGGTGTCGCCTATCTGACGCGTGAGCTGTCGGCTGCGGGCGGCGTGGTTATCTCAGCGTCTCATAATCCTCCCGAATACAACGGTATCAAATTCTTCGATGCGCAGGGATTCAAGCTTCCCGACGCAACCGAGGCCGCGCTCGAATCCTTCGTCGAAGCCGGCGGGAGCACACCCGACGGATTGCCCGCAGGCGATGAGGTGGGTGTCGTCGTTCCCGTCGAGAACGCCTGTGAGCTCTATATCGAACACGCGGTTTCCCTTATGCGGGAGGAAGGGATATCCTTCGACTCTTACAGGATAGCCCTCGATGCCGGTCATGGCGCCGCCGCGCTCACGACGGCTCGTGCCCTTGAGGCACTTGGTGCCGAAGTGATCGCCATCAACGATGATTTCACGGGGCTCGACATCAATGTCGCCTGTGGTTCCACGCATCTCGAACCGCTCAAAAAGTTGGTCGCCGATACGGGGGCCCATATCGGTATCGCGCACGATGGGGATGCCGATCGTGTCATGTTCGTCGACGAAAAAGGGTGCGAAATCGATGGTGATGTGGTCGAGGCCGTTTGCGCGATCGACCTCAAGAACAGAGGATGTCTCTCCGGGGATACGGTCGTTTCCACGGTGATGTGCAATCTTGGCTTCACGAAAGCCATGAACGATGCCGCCATCGATGTCATCCAGACGCAGGTGGGGGATCGCTACGTACTCGAGCAACTCCGCAAAGGCGGATACGTTCTCGGCGGCGAACAGAGTGGTCATATGATTTTCCTGGAACACAACACCACCGGTGACGGACTTATCACGGCGTGTCAGTTTCTTGCCGCGTGCCTGCGTAAAGGTGGATCTGTTTCCGAGGTGGCTTCCGTCATGCAGCGTTTTCCGCAGGAACTCATCAATGTTCCCGTCGGCGATAAACATGCCCTTGATGAAAACGAGACCGTGGCGCAAGCTGTGGCTCAGGCGGCCGAGAAAATGGGGGAGAGCGGTCGCATCCTCGTGCGCCCGAGCGGCACCGAACCGCTCGTCCGTGTCATGGTCGAGGCGCCCACCCACGAGCAGGCCCGTTTGGTTGCCGAACAGGTTGCCCGCGTCATTGAAGAAGAATTGGGCGCTTAGTTTCAAGTCCTTCTTCTCCGTGGTTTTTTGCAGCGCCTCTCGATATGAATCGAACTCCAATAGTGAGACCGGAAACAGAAGTTTTCGGTCTCACTTGTCTTGAGGGGTGATACATGAAGTATTCGATGGGTGTTCGCGTTGAAGCAACCGGTTACTTCGATAGGGGCTTCTCTTGTAACATCGTATGGACTCTTCCCGTCGTTCTACCGCTCATTGAGGGTGGGGAACCTTTCATCGTAGTGGTAACACCAATTTTGATAATGTAACATTGTCGTGTTACCTCTTCTGCTACCATGTAATACAACTTGAAAATTCGTAACAATCGACAATCGAAGGTTATCGGAGGGTGTCCTTTGTCGCGCTCGCTCACGGAAGGAAATCTGAATATGGATCTCACAAGAAGAAGTTTTGTGAAAATCGCCGGCGTCAGCGCAGCCGCTCTCTCGTTCGGCGGGGTTCTTTCGGCTTGTTCGTCTTCGACTTCTTCATCGTCGGGTGTTTCGGTTACGGGCAATGCCGATGAGGTGGTGGTTTCCATGACCACCGGCAGCGAACCGGCCGCCGGCTTCGATCCTTTGTTCTCGTGGGGTTGTGGTGAGCATGTTCACGAGCCACTTATACAATCCACGTTGATCACCACCGATAGGAATCTCGCTTTCCAAAACGACCTGGCTACTTCTTACGAATGTAGCTCCGATGCCCTTACCTGGACTTTCGTCATAAGAAATGACGTGAAGTTCACCGATGGTCAACCTCTTACCGCCCGCGATGTGGCTTTCACCATCAATGCCATCAAAGCCGCCGAGGCCGCCGAGGCGGATCTTTCGATGGTTTCCCGAGCCGTTGCCCTCGATGATACGACGGTCGAGATCCATCTCGAAAAACCCTTCAATGCCTTGCTGTATACGCTCGCCGTCGTCGGTATCGTTCCCGAACATGCCTACGATCCCCAAACCTATGGCGCCAATCCCATCGGGTCGGGACGTTATATGCTCGAGCAGTGGGACAAGGGGCAGCAGGTCATTCTGAAGGCCAATCCCGATTATTATGGGCAGGCTCCGAAAATGAAACGGGTGATAGTCGTATTCATGGAAGAGGATGCTTCCTTGGCTGCAGCCGGTTCACGGCAGGTCGATATCGCCTATACGGCGGCAACCAAGGCCTCTTCCACGCCTCAGGGTTATGAACTCCTCGTTTGTGAATCGGTCGATTCGCGCGGAATATCCCTGCCCACGATCGAGCCGGGTGCGCAGAGGCGGGATGGAAGTGCAACGTAC
>CAJMLT010000064.1 GCA_905214325.1 uncultured bacterium | reverse complement strand
CAAACGTCGCCGACTTTTCGATGCTCTCCAAGTAACGGGCTTTCGTGCAGCAATGGATAACGCAGGGGGATTCGACCTCCGAACTTCCGACGATCCACATCGTTTCCGATTCGGTGGGTATCACCGCTCAGGCTATGGCTCGGGCGGCGGCGGCTTGTTTCGGTGAGCTCAATCCCTCCATCGAGGTGCTTCCGAGTATCGTGAAGGCCGACGATATGGTTCGCGAACTCAAAATCCATCTCGATCTCCATCGCGATCATGGTATCGGTGGATCATTCGTCGTCTTCTATACCCTTGTCGACCATCAGCTCAATTCGGCCTTGGTGCGTTTTGCCGACGAACACGAAGAAGTCATCGCGGTCGATCTCATGTCTTCGGCGGTGGACGCCCTTTCGCGCGCGACCGGCAACGCTCCCAGCGAGAAACCCGGTTTGCTTCATTCGGTTAACCAATACTATTTCAAGCGCATCGAAGCGGTCGAGTTCACTATTTCCCATGACGATGGTCGCAATCCTCAGGATTTGACGGAGGCCGATATCGTTCTCATCGGGGTGTCGCGCTCATCTAAAACACCTCTGTCCATCTACCTTTCCCAGATGGGATACAAGGTGGCCAACGTACCTCTTGACCCACAGAGTTCTCCGCCGGCTGAGATATTCGATGTGGATTCCACGCGGCTTTTCGGATTGGTCATTTCACCGGAGATTCTCGTGGACATCCGTAGGCGCCGTTTGGGAAACGCCATCGATCTTGCGTCGTCCTATGCCGATCTCGAATGTGTTTATCAGGACTTGGAGAAGGCACGGGATCTTATGAGGAAACTCGGGTGTATTACGATAAGAACCGATAATCGGGCAATTGAAGAAACAGCACAGGAGATTTTGCGGTATTATGAGAGCGCTCATCCGCAACATCCTCGGTTGCGGACCAATGGGGAATAAGATTCGTTAAGGAGAAAACGGTGACAGACCAAGTTAAGCGCGTCTATGCTTTCGGCAAAGATGCAAACGGGAAGAATGTTACTGAGGGTAACACCAACATGAAAGCTACCCTTGGCGGCAAAGGTGCCAACCTTGCCGAAATGGCCAATATCGGCCTTCCAGTACCTCCGGGCTTTACGATTTCTTGTCAGACGTGTATGGAATACGCGAACGCTGACAACACCTGGCCGGAAGGCGTCCTCGATACCATCCAGGAATACCGCGAAGATCTCGAAGCCCGTATCGGCAAGAAGATCGGCGATGCTGAGGATCCTCTGCTTGTTTCGGTTCGCTCCGGTGCGCCTATGAGCATGCCCGGCATGATGGATACGGTTCTGAACCTCGGTTTGAACGACGAATCCATCAACGGCCTCATCAAGCAGACCGAGAATCCGCGCTTCGCTTGGGATTCGTATCGTCGCTTCATCCAGATGTTCTCCAACGTCGTCATGAATTTGGATGGTGATCTTTTCGAGAACGCCATTACCAGCATGAAGCGTGCCTGCAACGTCGACAACGACACCGATCTCAGTGCCGAAGATCTGAAGAAGTTGGTCGAAGAGTTCAAGGCCATCTTCTCCGATAACGTCAACGCCGATGAGTATCCCTCGTTGGTTATCGATGGTAAGGTATGTTTCCCCCAGAATCCCGATGTTCAGTTGCAGCTCGCGATCGAAGCGGTGTTCGGCAGCTGGAACAATCCCCGTGCGATCCTCTATCGCAAGCAGAACAAGATTTCCGATGATCTGGGTACTGCTGTCAATGTGCAGTCGATGATCTTCGGCAACAAAGGCGAGACTTCCGCTACCGGCGTTGCCTTTACCCGCAACCCCGCTAACGGTGAAAAGGAATTCTACGGCGACTATCTCGTCAACGCTCAGGGTGAGGACGTTGTCGCGGGTATCCGCAATACAAGCCCCATCGCCGATCTCAAGCATGTCGATGGTCTCGAAGAAGCCGGTCGTGAACTGGAAGAGGTCTTCACCATTTTGGAGAACCACTTCCGTGATATGTGTGACATCGAGTTCACCATCGAACAGGGAAAGCTTTGGATGCTTCAGACTCGTGTCGGCAAGCGTACCGCCGCTGCCGCCGTCCATATCGCCATCGAAATGGAGAAGGAGGGTCTCATCACCAAGGAAGAGGCCGTTCAGCGCGTCGACCCCGAGCAGCTCGATCAGCTTCTCCATCCCCAGTTCGACACGAAGGCAACCTATGATGTCGTCGCCAAGGGTCTCAATGCGAGCCCCGGTGCCGCCGTCGGTGAAGCGGTCTTTTCCGCTGACGCCGCCGTTGAAGCAGCCAAGGAAGGCCGTAAGACCGTTTTGGTCCGCTGGGAAACCACGCCCGATGACCTTGCTGGCATGATCGCTGCAGAAGGTATTCTGACCTCTCATGGCGGTAAGACCTCTCATGCTGCCGTTATCGCTCGCGGTATGGGTGCTCCTTGCGTCTGCGGTGTCGAAGCTCTCAAAATTGATGCCGAAAACAAGCAGGCGGAAATCAAAGGTACGGATATCGTCATCAACGAGGGCGATATGATCTCCCTCGATGGCACCACGGGTATCGTGGTCATGGGTGCGGTCGAATTGGTTCAGCCCGAATTGATCGGCGATCTGGATACCATTTTGGAATGGGCCGACGAATTCCGCACCATGGGTGTTCGTGCTAACGCCGACAATCCCGAAGATGCCGCACTTGCCCGCAAGTTCGGTGCGAGTGGTGTCGGCTTATGTCGTACGGAGCACATGTTCTTGGGCGACCGCAAGCAGATCATCCAGTCCTTCATTCTGAATGAGGACCCCGCCGTTCGTGAAAAAGCCTTAAACGACCTGTTGGCCGCTCAGACGGAGGACTTCCTGGGAATCTTCAAGGCTATGGATGGCCTGCCCGTCGTCGTGCGTCTCCTTGATCCTCCTCTGCATGAGTTCCTGGAGAGCCCCCGTGCCCTCGATGTCGAGATCGCCCGTCTCGAGGCTACCGGTGCCCCTGATTCGGAAATCGCCGCCAAGCGTGAACTCATGAACAAGATCGACGCCATGAGCGAGGCTAACCCTATGTTGGGTCTGCGCGGTTGTCGTCTGGCTATTCTGTATCCGGAGCTTCCCGAAATGCAGGTTCGAGCCATTACCACGGCTGCTTGTCGCCTGAAGAAGGAAGGGCTCGATCCCAAGCCGGAAATCATGATCCCGCTCGTTTCCGTTCTTCCCGAACTCGCAACGCTGCGTGATGAGGCGGAAGAGGTCGTCAAGGCCGTCTTTGCCGAAGAAGGCGTCGAACTGGAGATTCCCATCGGTACGATGATCGAACTTCCCCGTGCCGCCGTCACGGCCGACGATATCGCCACCAAGGCCGACTTCTTCAGCTTCGGCACCAATGACCTCACTCAGACCACGTTCGGTTTCTCGCGCGATGACGTTGAGGCTAAATTCATCCCGCGTTATCTCGAGCGTCGTCTGATTCCCTATAATCCTTTCGAGACGGTTGATCCCGGTGTTGCCAAGATGGTCGACATGGGTTGCACGCTCGGTCGTTCCACCAATCCCGATATCGTTTTGGGAGTATGCGGAGAGCATGGCGGAGATCCCGATTCGGTGAAGACCTTCCACAGGATCGGTCTCAACTATGTCAGCTGTTCGCCGTATCGTGTTCCTCTGGCTCGTTTGGCTGCAGCTCAGGCTGCGATTGCCGATAAGTAGGCATCTCGTTTCTTCTTTGTTTCGAAAAGGCGGCTCGTATGTGAGCCGCCTTTTTTCGTATTCAAAAAGCGCTATAGTGGAGCAAAGCATGCTAGAGGGGGAGGAAGCCCGTGAGCGGAAAGAAAGCGGATGGAGCGTTTGAATCAGGCGGAAGGATGAGCTTTACGCGGATGGGTCTTCCCCTGCGTATTCTTCTGATTTTGGAGATCCTTGTTTCCTTGGGTGCGATTGTTTCCGGGGCTATCATGATGGCTTTTCCCGTCGACACACCTTTCGGTTTCGGTGAGTTGCTGCCCTACATGACGCGCTTTCCCGGGCAGGAGTTATTCTTCCAATCCCTGTTTTGGTCGGGGTTTGCGCTCTGTATGATCGTCGGTATTCCCCATGCTCTTGCTGCCGTGTTCTGCTTCAAGGGGCGGATCATGCGTTTCTGTATGTTTTCCACCATTGCCGGAGGACTTCTCGTT
>CAJMLT010000063.1 GCA_905214325.1 uncultured bacterium | reverse complement strand
CCATAGGAACCCACCGGCTCGTCGAAGCCCGCCTGACCCTCGCCTACCGGAAGCACGGAAGTTGCAGCCGCCGAAGAATACGAAGATACCCGGGGGCGCTCGGAGACGCTACCCACCACACCAAACGCCGACGTCGTCGCACGGACATCTTCCGAACTGACGAGACGGGGAGAACGGATGCCGAGATGGTCTTCTTGCCTCGTGGAGCCGTAATGCACCTGATCGTCGTAGTCCGGATCATAGGCATACGATCCGTAATCCGCTCCATCGATGGAGGGATCGCTGTCATATTCGTAGGAATCCTCGGAGTAATCCCGATCGTAATAATCGTCTCGATCGCGTCCGTCTTCCCTGAATCCCAATCTATCCTTCAGACCGCCGAGTAGTTCACCCGGTGATTTCGAGGGACGAGGAAAATTCATAATATACTCCCGTTCTTTCGAGCGCGTTGGAACAACGTATCTATTCGAACGAGTCGTCGAAAACAGCCCGTCCGATCCTGACTATAGTAGTGCCCAGACCTACAGCCCAAGGCCAGTCTTCGGTCATTCCCATAGAAATATCAGACAGATCAACGGAAAGCCCCCGCTCGGCAAGGGCGACTGCCAGGTCATCGCGCAGATCCCGCAGCGCCGTGAAGGAAGACACGATGGCCTCCTCGTCCCCACGCGGGGCCATGGTCATAAGACCACGCAAGGAGACGTTTTTCAAAGAAGCACAACGCTCGATGAGGGGAAGTAACCCATCGGCGGAAAACCCGCTTTTGCTTTCCTCTCCCGACACGTTCACCTCCAACAACACCGGCTGCACCTTGCCGAAGCGCCCGGCCGCATCGTCGATCTTGACCAAATGGGCTTCCTTGCTTACAGAATGAATGAGCGTCGCGCAGGAAACGATGTCGGGTATCCTCCGCGATTGGATGTTGCCTATGAAATGCCATTCCTCATCGGGGAAGGCCGCTTGTTTTCTCATGAGTTCGTCGGGGCGATTTTCACCAAACGCATGAGCCCCGGCTCGAATAGCCTCTTCGACAGCGTCAAGATCGACCGTTTTCGACACGGCAAGAAGCTTCACTTCTTCGGGCGCACGCCCCGCCGCCCGACATGCCTCATCGAGTTCTCCCCGAAGCCGCCTATAGCGGGAAAAGGTAGTCATACAATCATCTTCTTTCCCTATCATCTCTCACGGCGAAAGCACCATGACGACCGGCAATACCACCTTGCGCACGAAACGAAAAGAACGTCTCGTTGCTGCACACGCTGCATTTTCCGAGATCAGCTATACGACGGGACTGCACGCCCTGCCATTCAAGCTGGGTGTGCAGTGCACGCCCCAAGTCGATATGGCACTCATCGAAAGCGCAATCCGGTCCGTACTTATCCACGAAAAGGCGATGAACGGCATCACCGGTTTCGAAACATTCCGCATGAATATAGGCTCCGATATAGATGTTGAATTCCCGCGCCCTATCGAGAGGATCGCCACCGAAAAGGGAAGACTCGAATACGGCCATCTCATGAACGGCCTTCGCCGTAATGCCGTTTTCCACCCCGCGCCATCCCGCATGGATGACCGAAAACCGGCCCGTCGGCGAAACGGCGATCACGGGAACACAATCGGCGAAACAGAGCAGAGCGGCAACACCGGACACCCCGATGGTAAGAGCATCCGCCCCCTGCTCGGCACGCTTGGCGCATGCCTCCACATCGGCACCATCGTCAATGACGACGATATGATCACCGTGTACCTGCGAGGGAACGATGAGCGGACAAACCTCCTGCGCAAGCGCCTTCAGAAGCAGTGCACGATTTTCCCTGACGCAGACAGGGTCATCGTCAACATGCGAAGCGAGATTCAGCGAGTCATACGCACCGACACTCACCCCGCCCGATCTTGTGGTGAAGGCGATACGTACGCCCGTCCGCTCGAAAAGAGCTTCATCGGTGTAGACGTCCAAAGACGCAAAACGACCCTCGATCAAATGCGGTAATGGCAATACGGGGGTCGTCATGGGTGTCGAATCGTTTTTTATTGGCGCTTCAGAAAATCGGGAATATAATCCTCGTCGGCGAAACGGGGCTCCGCGGATGAAACGGTGGAACGGGCAGGAGCCGGAGCGGGCTGACTATACGTCTGGGAAGGAGTGGCTTGTGCCGGAGAAGCATACTGGGTCGTTGACGCGAACATGCTCGTACCCTTGCGGGAGAAGTCCATGGATGCCTGCGCGTTATTCGCTTTGAACCCCGTGGCGATAACCGTGATGCGGATGGTGTCGCCCAGTTCCGGATCGACGATCTGTCCATAGATGATATTGGCGTTTTCGTCGGCGCACGCTTCGACGACACGGGCCGCCTCGTCCACTTCGGACAAAGCGAGTTCAGGTCCGCCGGCGATGGAGAACAGGATACGGGAAGCTCCCGCAATGGAGGTTTCCAACAGATTGGAATTGATGGCCTGCTGAGCGGCCTCGAGGGCACGCGAATCCCCGGAAGCGATACCGATGCCCATCATAGCCGTACCCGCATCCTTCATAACGGTGCGGATATCTGCGAAGTCGAGATTGATCAAGCCCGGAATGGTGATCAGATCGGTTACACCCTGAATACCTTGACGCAGCGTGTCATCGGCGATTCGGAAAGCGTCGAGCATGCTGGTTTTCTTGTCGACGATCTCGAGAAGACGATCGTTGGGGATAACGATCAGGGTGTCGACCTTCTGAGCGAGAAAATCGATACCTTGATCGGCTTGATTACGACGGAGACGACCTTCGAAGCTGAATGGCTTGGTGACGATACCCACCGTCAAAGCGCCGATTTCCTCACGGGCGATCTCAGCGACGACGGGAGCAGCACCCGTGCCCGTTCCGCCACCTTCACCGGCGGTGACGAACACCATGTCCGCGTCGGCGAGTGCCTCTCGGATTTCGGTACGCGACTCTTCGGCCGCCTGACAACCGACTTCAGGATTGGCGCCTGCGCCCAAACCACGGGTGATTTCTTCGCCTATATGGATGGTCTTATCGGCATCGGAAAGCAAAAGCGCCTGTCGATCGGTGTTTACCGCGATGAACTCAACGCCCTTGACACCCGCCTCAACCATTCTGTTAACCGCATTGGTTCCGCCGCCGCCAACGCCGACGACCTTTATGACCGCGAGATTGTCAGAGCCAAGAATCTGTTGCATATTCGCCCGCTTTCGATATTGTCAGTTTCTGTTCCGCAGAAAAGAGAAGCCCCGCGGCACATCATTGTCATTTTACACAATGGATAATGGTTTGCAAAACAAAACGCCCGAATAACAAGGTCAAACCGAACGCCAAACCGGCTTGTTCACAACACGTACATTTATATAAGCGATCTGATTGGGGTGTTCTTCCATCAACTGGAGACACACCCGCTCCTTATCCCGGATATTCGAAGAGTCACCAAAAGCGATCTCCACCCCATTGGTGAGAGTGAGCGTAGTCGATTCGCTACTCGAAGCCGAGACGCTCTTCACCTGATCGGCCAGGTCGGTCGTCATGCCCGAAATGATGGAGAGCGCATTCAGGATGTTGGCATTGGTGCAGGTCGTCCCCGCTTCGGGAACCGATCCGTAGGGCACGTTGGAAATACGCAGCGCGGCATCAACGTCTTCGTAGACCCGACTCGCGATAGCGCGGCCCTCATCGCTGGTGCGGTCGGGAATCTGCATGAGCCACATACCATCCGAAGCCAAGGCCCACGTCTGCGTGCTCTGCGAATCGTTATCCACCGTCACATCGCATACGGCCGTGATACGGCGTTCGGTGATGTTGAGGTTTACCGTATCCGGGAACACTCTTTCCACCGCAGCATCGCGCACCCAGGAGTTTGATTTCAGTCGATCGGTAACTCCTTGGGTGTCGAGACGGATGAGCGTCGTCGTGTCGGGAATGGCCGCCAATTCGGTCATCTCCTCAGCGGTGAGATGTTCGACACCGGAAACGGTCACCTTGGTGACGGGAAAGAGATTCGAGTGATAAAGCGCGAAGGCGCCGATACCCAACACTCCCGCCAGAATAGCTACGACCAGTAAAACAACCGAAAGACGGGAGGGGCCCTTACGGGAGCGGCGCTTAGTGGCACCCCTGATGTTCGAAACGCTGACGGAACGCAGTGGCTCCCCCGCGCCCGTGGCGCGGTATCCCGCAGCGTCGGAAGAGCGACGGGAAGGGTAGTTAAAATTAAACTAACTACTAGGCTTTAT
>CAJMLT010000062.1 GCA_905214325.1 uncultured bacterium | reverse complement strand
CTTCGCGGTAAGCCACTCCTCGATAACCGTCGCATCTTCGGGAAGATCCTCGATGATCAACTCGTGGGGAATCGATTCGGTCGAATCGTAGTAACGCAAGATAAACATGCGCAACAATTCTTCCGAAGGAACGTTGCTGCCCTTGTTGAAAATGAATTCGTTGGTGTTGACGATGCGCCCCTCACGCACGATGAGAACCGTGATTCCCGCGATCGTCTCCTCGCGATAGATGCCGATGACATCGGAATTCAACTGATGCGTCGACACGGCATGCTGGGAATCGCTCAAGGATTCTATGATCGTGATACGGCCCTTGATGCGGCTTGCTCGCTCGAAGTCGAGATCATCCGCCGCTGCCTGCATATCCCGATTGAGTTCGTCGAGAAATTCCTTATGGGAACCGCCGAGAAAGCGCTCGATACGCTTGACGAGCTGGGCGTATTCCCGAGGATCGATGGCACCGCAGCATGCACCGGGACCCAACCCCACATGCGCATTGAAGCACGGTCGGGGATTGAGCTCCAGATCTTCATAGGGCTGGGTTTCGAGACGACGATTGAGACGACGCCATTCCGCACACGAGGTGGTGCAGAGCGGCACAATGCGACGGGCTATATCGATGAGTTCACGAGCTGCCCTACTGTCGGTATACGGGCCGAAATAACGCGTGTCGGCTTTGTGCTTCTCTCGGGTGAACTTTATAGCGGGAAAAACATCACCTTTGGTCAAAGCTATGAAGGGATAGCTTTTGTCATCCTTGAAGTCGGCGTTGAAATAAGGAGAATACTGATTGATGAGATTCTTCTCGAGAACAAGACTTTCGTGATCGTTTTCGGTGACGATATAGTCGAACGAATCGATCTGGGACACCAACAGGGGAATCTTCTCCCGTGAATCCTGAAAATTCACATACTGACGCATGCGGGCACGAAGCTGTTTCGCCTTACCTACATAGATGACGTTGCCCTCGGCATCCTTCCAAAGATAGACACCGGGGGAAACCGGAACCGAAGCAAGTTGCTCCTTGATATCCTGCAGTTTATCCACGTTCATCTCCGACGATCACACGCGTTCTTCCAGATCGACCAACATGAGAGACACGTTATCACGCATTCCCTTGGCTTGAGCGCGCGTAAGTTGACCGGAGGAATAGTAATCCTGAATCACTTCCAATTCGATCTGGAGCCCTTTGCGCTGAATGGCATCGATCTGCGCGGTGGCCCGCTCGACCGCCTGCTCCGTCGTCGCCTCATTGGGGTCGAGCATGGACAAAACGCGCTCGTGGGCGATGATGAGCTTCGCAATGATCTCACTGGGGTAATCGGGGTCGTCCACGCGGGAGCGCAGATAATCGAGGGCGAAACGCTCACTCAATATGCGGACGGCACGCATGTTCTCATCACTTTCGAACTGTTTATCGGTGAAGAATGCGATGATATTGTTCTTCGTGATGTTGATGATCGTGTTGATATGGCTCCAATACATCTGAAACGAAAGCAGTGGAGCCTTATCGTGCGCCAGAAGGTTTTTCTGATACATGAGACGGCGGAGGTAGGTGAAACAGGTGTACGAATCGATCTCCTTGCGATCAACCGCCTCGATCAGGTGATTGGCTTGGTAATTAATCGTTTCGATACGGATTTTAATCGAAGAGGGCGGCTCTATATCAACCATATCGCGGATAGTGGCAATGCGCGTGTTGTAGGATCCCACGACAATCTTCGTATCGCGATCGTTTTCCTCGGTCGCCTCCACCATCAAACGCTCGATGACCGTACGCAGAATGGCTATCTTCGTAACGAGTAACTCTTCCTTCGATTCCTCATCATCGCTCTTACCCTTCGGCGCCAACAGGGGAAGCATGAAGTTGGCCAGAAGCAGCGTACAGAGAATGACCCCCGATGCAAGGAAGATGATGAGAGACCTTTGCGGGAAGGAGGAACCGTCCGAAAGGAGAAAAGGTATGGAGAGGATGATTGACAGGGTGATGGCACCCTTCGGACCGCCGACCGTCATGATCAATGCGTTTTTCGCCGTCTCCTTATTGAGGCGATCCCTCTTTCCCGTCGAAGGGTTTTTGGTGATGCGCAGCATGATGAGTGCCCAAACGTAACGGAGGGCGACAATGAGGAAGGTGATACCAAGGACGTAACCGATCAGAGCGAAGTTATTGATGTAGACATCGTCCCACGTCGACTGCATGGCCAGAGGAAGCTGCATCCCCAACAAAACGAAGACGATACCGTTGAGGGTGAATCCGAGCACCTTCCACACGCTCGTCAAGGCGATATTGAGGCGGGAACGATAAGGGGATATCTTGCGTTTGTTATACATGGACCACACGATGCCGCACGCGACGACGGCGAGGATCCCACTCACGCCCAGCAATTCGGAAGCAAGGAACACGACGAAGGGCATGGACACTTCGAAGAGAACATGGAACGTGATGTTGTCGAGCCCGAGATTGCGCACGCGTGTACTGACGAATAAGAACAGAAATGCGAGCACGATACCGAATCCGATACCACCGATGAAGCTGAAACACAACGACACCGTAGCGGTCGCCAAGGAAAATGCCCCGGTCAAGGCAGCGGCTATGGCGAACTGAAAGGACACGACACCGGAAGCATCGTTGAGTAGGCATTCACCCTGAAGTACCGCGCCTTCCCGCCGTGCCAGTTGCGCCTCCTTAGAAAGGGACTGTACGGCAACGGCATCGGTAGGCCCGAGCGCTGCGCCCAAGGCGAAAGCGGCCGCAAGGGGGATCGAGGGAACCAGCCAATGAACGGCGAAGCCCACACAAAGTGTTATAAGCAGCACCAACCCGATAGCCAACGAGATAATGGAGGCCTTGTTGTCCCAAAGATTCTTCTTGTTGGCTTCGAGTGAGTCACTGAAAAGAAGCGGTGCGATGAAAAGCACGAGGAAAAGATCGGGTTCGATCGCTATTTCCACGGGAGCGATGGCCAGAAGGGCGATCACCACTCCGAGACCGATTTGGATGAGAGGGGACGAGACCTTGGGAACAACCTGATCAACGATGGAAGAGAGCAGGACGGCAACGGCAAGTAGTAGTATTAGTTCAAAGGTTGCCAAAAATCCTCCTTCAGAAATTCCGTCTTCACCGATTTAAGCAAAAGAACGGGGATCCGTGGAGGGGGTTCACCCTTCGCCGCACAAAAAACACGTGCTTTCGATTCTCCCCCTTGCGCGTTTCGAAAAATCCCGTATAATAACGCCTTGCGCTTGGTGGGTATAGTTCAGTTGGCTAGAATGCCAGATTGTGGCTCTGGAGGTCGTCGGTTCGAGTCCGATTACCCACCCCAGCGCTTTTTGACAACAAGCGGAATTAGTTCTTGAAAGTACTGATTCATTGCTTTAAAATAACCTAGCGCTTTGGCGCAAACCATTTGGATCGTTAGCTTAGTTGGTAGAGCAGGGGACTCTTAATCCCAAGGTCCGGGGTTCGAGTCCCCGACGATCCACCAGCGAACATGAAAAGACCGGACATCCCATTGTCCGGTCTTTTTTTATCTCCGTACTTGGTGGACAATAGTCCTCGGCAGTCGTCAACGAAACCGTTCGTCTTGAACAAGGAGCAATCATGTTCGGAAAGACCCTCATCATCGTCAACCCCACGGCACGCAGCGGTAAAGCTTCGGAAGTAGCGGGAAACGCGATGAGCGCCCTCTCCGCGATCATGAAAAGCGCATCACCGGAGGAACACGGTGAATTCCACTACACGATCGCTCCGCACGATGCGACGGATTGCATCGTGAAACGGGGTGCGGATTTCGATACCGTCCTCGCCATCGGAGGAGATGGCCTCATACACGAGATAGCAAACGGACTGATGCTTCTCCCCTCCTCTCTCCGACCGACCCTGGGGGTTATTCCCTGTGGCAACGGAGACGACTTCGCCAGAAGCATCGGAATGGATAGGAACCCGCGGGTTTCCTTGAAACAGATCACCGCAGCCAAGCCCTCCCCCATCGATGTTGGCTGTGTCAACGGTGAATTCTATTTGGAAACACTTTCCTTCGGGCTCGATGCCGCCATTGCTCTTCAGACGATGAACCTACGCAGAAAAACGGGGAGAACGGGAACGAGTCTCTATCTTCAATGTGGATTCGATCAACTCATGCATCATCTCGATGCCTTTCCGGTCGAGATGACACTCGATAACCGCTCTCCGATGAACATCGAAACCTATATGCTTGCCGTGCAGAACGGTCCCAGCTATGGCGGCGGCTTCAAGATATGCCCGAACGCCCGTCTCGATGACGGCTATCTCGATATCTGTTACGCCACCGTCCCTCTTTCGGTTCTTCGTGCGACCAAACTCTTCCTCAGCGCGAAAAACGGAAAACA
>CAJMLT010000061.1 GCA_905214325.1 uncultured bacterium | reverse complement strand
CAGACGGTTAGTTCAGGTCGCGGAAGGTCGGGTAAGGAGCAAGCTTCCCAAGCTTACGACGCGGGTTCGATTCCCGTCGCCCGCTCCAGTATGTCCGCTCCGCAGAAATGCGGAGCTTTTTCATTTCCACCACCCAATCCCCTTGCGTTTGGAAGATCGGGTACTAGCATGGAAGAAAAACGACGACACCTCAAGGACAAGCGAAAATCATGACCACCACGCAAGACCACGAACCCAGCATCCACGCCGACCAACCGGACGCCCTGCCTTCTTTCGAAGGATTCCTCTTCGATCTCGATGGCACCCTGCTCGACACCCTCCCCGATTTGGTGGAAATAACCAACCGAGCACTTGCCGAAGAAGGTTTTGCGCCGCACTCCGCGCAAACCATTCTGGGGTTTGTGGGCAACGGGGCGTTCTCGCTGATACTGCAAGCCACCCCCGCTGATGCCGACGATGCCCAAACGAAGCGGGTTTACGACCGCTTTCGCGCGCTGTACGTGGAATCGGGCACCCGACTCACGCGGGAGTTCGACGGCATGAGTGCCACACTGCACGAACTGAAACGCCGCGGCAAGAAACTCGGCATCATGTCGAACAAATTCGAAGCAGGGGTTTTAGAAGTCGAAGCGAAATTCTTTCCCGGGCTTTTCGATACAGCCCACGGAGAAACGGACACCATCTTACGCAAACCCGACCCCATCGGCCTACAGGTGTGTATGAAGGAACTGGGTCTGATGCCACAACAGTGCATCTATTTCGGAGATTCGCACAGCGATATGCTGGCGGCTCACAACGCAGGAGTTTACGCGGCAGGAGTGGCATGGGGGTACCAGCCACGGGAAAAACTCAAGCAGGGAAACCCTTCGATCATCATTGAAAGTCCGGCGGACATCCTACGTTTCTGCTGAAGGCGCCACTCAAGTGCATCCGCCCGATGCCGCTGGAAATAACGCGGTGAGGGAGGCTATTCGTCTTCGTCCTTACGGCGACGACGGACCAAAATGAAAATGAGGATCGCCAACGCAACAATGAGAATCCCCAGAATTATGAATACGATATTTCCCAGATTATCGCCGGTGGCCGGCGTCGCAAGCGCGAATATACCCGCACTACCGGTATCGGCATAGGCATACGCGGGAGAAAAGCCGAACGGAATAAGCAGGGAAGCAAGCACGATAGTGGTTAGGAGGAAAATCACCTTGACGAGCGGGCTTTTTTCCGAGCGTTGAGAAAAGGACATCTTACGAATACTGTCTATAACTTGCATCGAACAACCTTCTACGCTGCTTATACCGTTACAAGTGGCACCACATCGGGCGCGTGATGCGGTGCCATACGGGGCACTCTAACGAACACATCGCACCAATACCGTATCAAAATCACCGTATCTTCAAAGAACTCCCAAAAAAGTTTCCGTCTTGTTTCGCCCTATCTGCGGAAACTCGAATCAAACATCTTGGAAAAATTTTCCTCGCCACCACGGGCGGTATCGCCCCTGCAGTAAACGGGCGCATACTATCAACGCCCCGAAAACGGAATCTGTCGGCGACGGTGTGGCTTTCCCCGAATCACCATGAAACACCTTGGGTGATTTAGAGGACACACGCAATGAAAGAACGCCGGAACGATCGTCCGAACACCCGGTTCGAACGGGCTCGTAGCCCCATTCCGGCAAAACGGTAAAACGGAGAAAAGCCGCCACATCGTACAAACCCCCCGGTTTTTCACGTACGAATGGCCCTTCACCGTCGCGACAGCGAAAAAAGAGGCATATATGAGCCGAATGAAAGTCACCACATATCCGTTCCTCTTGAGAACTTTGAAACAGGTGCTCATTAAAACCCAAGGGGCGCACCAAAAGCGCACAGATTCTTGTTTCCAAACGTGCAGGCGCATGCTATTCTATGAATCGGTTTCCACAATTACATGATTTACGGGCGCGCAATCGGATATCCCGTATCCGCGGTACTGTCTGTCTCCTACGAAGGATTGTTTGCCTTGGCCTGTAACTCCATCAATTCAACGCTCGAAATCTTCACCGTATCTTTGCTGATCATTCTCATGGTCTCTCTTCTGCTACGGAAAAGCCGAACTTTCGATGGTGCTCTTCTGTTCGGGCTTCTGGTTATCCATGCGCTCAACACTTCAGGCGATCTTATTTCCTGGCGTCTCGCCGGCGAACCGGGGGAAGTGGCCCTCTTCTTCACCACCCTCGGCAATTTCTCCACGTACTTCTTCGGGGCGCTCACCTATTCCTGCTTCGCCCTGTTCGTTTATCACACCATCACCCACCGGACGATGCCGCAGCGTATATCCGGCAAGATCCTGGCAGGGAGCATCATCGCAATCGGGCTGGTCAACTTGGGGCTGCTCTTCTCCAATGTCTTGGGCAGCGGCCTTCTTTACACGTTGGACGCGACCAACGAATTCACGTGGGGTCCCTTGCGATCGGTGCCCGACAATCTCGTCTTGCTGCAACTGGTATTGCTGCTGCCCTTGGTGTTGGTGGAACACGACACCTCGCTCAAGGAAACCTTCCTTTCCTTCATGCTTTTCGCAGGGCTTCCCATCGTTGTCGTAGTGGTGGAGAACTTCTTCCCAACACTGATGCTTCTTTATCCGTCGGTCGCTATATCGCTGTTGCTCGTCTACATATCCATGCAGCATGAACAGGAACGGGCGCTGCTTCAAAAGGAACTGGAACTTTCTCAGAATCGGGTCAAGTTGTTGATGGGTCAGATCGAGCCGCATTTTATTTTCAATTCGCTGCTCTCCATCCAGGAACTAAGCAAAGATGCCCCCCCCCCAGGCACAAACCGCCCTTGAAAACTTCTCGCGGTACCTGCGCGACAATCTCGAGTCGATAGATTGCGACCAGCCTATTCCCTTCTCCAAGGAAATCGAGCACATCAAACATTACCTGGCCATCGAACAAGCCGATCCGGCACACACGATGCAGGTCGTCTACGATTTGAACACCACCGACTTCACCATTCCCGCACTCTGCGCGCAGGTTCTCGTGGAAAACGCCGTTCAACATGGCATCCACCGATGCAGCGGCGAAGGGCGCCTCGTCATCTGTTCGCAGGAATCGCCCGAAGCCTACCTTGTCAGCGTGAAGAACAACGGCCCCGCCTTCGATCCGGAAAGGAAACGTACGTCCTCCGGTACACCCGAAGCAAACGATGCCCATAGAAGTATCGGGCTGAGCAACGTGGCTTCACGGCTGAGGCTTCAATGCAACGGCACACTGCACATAGAAGGCGGCGCCGATGGGACCACCGCCACCATCACCATCCCCAAAGGAGACCAATGATGAACACCCTGATTGTCGACGATAAGCAGTTAGCGGTAAATTCACTCACCCGGATAATGGAAAACCTCGACCCGCAGGGGTGTCATGTCGGGGTCTTATGCGCCGATGATGCGCTGGTGGGATTGGAAACCATCAACCCCGACGTGGTGTTTTTGGATGTTGAAATGCCCGACGTCGACGGAATCACCTTGGCGAAGGAAATAAAGAAGCGCTGCCATCATACGAATATCATCTTCGTGACGGGTCACCCGAAATACGCCTTGGCGGCGCACGGTATCTTCGCAAGCGGGTTTCTCACGAAGCCCATCGGCACCAACGATGTATCCTCCGCTCTCGAAAACCTGCGCTACCCGCTTGAGTTGGCCCGCCATCACAAAATCCAGATACGCTGCTTCGGTAATTTCGACGTTTTCGCCAATGGGGTACCCCTCAACTTCAAGCGATCGAGAACACAGGAGATGTTCGCCTATCTGGTGGACCGGCAGGGAAGTCGCTGCTCCATAGGGGAACTGGTAGGCATCCTGTGGAGTCAGGGAGTCAACACCAATTCCCAACGTGCTCAGCTTCGCAATTTGATCCACGACCTTCGCTGCGCCCTTGCCGAAGTGGATGCCGAAGATGTGCTCATCCGCGAAAGAGGTTTCATCGCCATCCGCAAAGACCTTGTGGACTGCGATTACTACAGCTTTCTAAACGGCGATCCCCATGCCATCAATCTATATCAGGGCGAATACATGAGCCAATATTCCTGGGCCGAAATCACAACGGGCACCCTACCGCACACCGAGGACCTGTAACGGTTTTCGGCTGTTTGCCCAATCTGTGCTTCCGTCATAAAACTCCCTTGCCGTTGCTGAGTGAAGCGCAACGGCAAGGGAGTTTTTTTGGAGAGAGCGGTAAGTTGTGTGGTGAGTGGATGGCCGACTTATGAGCAGGTATGCAAAGGGATGCGCGCTCCTATCTCGCTCCTCCGCCCGATGCCACTACCAAAGGGTTCTTACACGCAAGACCTCAACCGATACCGGAATGCACCGGTGCGCAAAGGCAGAGGCTTGCCTGAATGAACACGCCCTCAAGTGAGACGGCGAAAATGTCGTAGTGATCATGCGGCTGGAAACTCGATCGATCCCCCTTCCACCACCGAAGTGATGGAGGGGGATCGGGTCGAGTCTGTGCGGGGGACAAGCC
>CAJMLT010000060.1 GCA_905214325.1 uncultured bacterium | reverse complement strand
TTCGCTGTCACCTAGCAACGCGATGATTTCCTCGCGTGTTTCAGCTAAGCCCAAAGCACGGACGAGCAGCGTCGCAGGCTGCTTGCGCTTGCGGTCGATGCGAACCGAAAGGATATCACGCTTGTCCGTTTCGAATTCCAGCCAAGCACCACGGGAGGGAATGACCTTCGTGTTATAGATGGTCTTATCGGAAGTCTTGTCACGCTCGGCGGAAAAATACACACCTGGGCTACGGACCAACTGGGAAACGACGACGCGCTCGGTTCCGTTGATCACGAACGTACCACGCTGGGTCATGAGTGGGAAATCACCCATGAAGACATCCTGCTCCTTGATCTCGCCCGTTTCACGGTTGATGAAACGGATTTCAGCGAACAAGGGAGCCTGATAAGAAACGTCGCGTGCTTTGCACTCGTCAACGCTGTACTTCGGCTCACCGAATTCATACTTGCCGAATTCGACACTCATATCCTTGGTGTTCGATTCGATAGGGCTGATGTCGGCAAAAGCGTTTGCGAGGCCTTCCTCCATGAACTGCTCGAAACTTGCAGTCTGGATGGCGATAAGATTGGGGACGTCCATGACGCCGGGGATCTTAGCAAAGCTCCTGCGATTCCTATAACGGCTGGTGGAAGCGGGTTTTTTAGCTTTAACCACGAGTCATTTCCTCCTTCGACGGAATCAGTATTTTTGCAAAAAGACGCAATTTATTAAGATACTTCGCCCTTTAACCGAAGTCAAGAAATATTTTTTTCAAGTATGTTTCTCTGATGTATTTCCTTGCTATTTCGACTCCTCAACAGGTATGGGAGTGTCGTCCACTTCGTCGAGATTTCCGTCCCAAACATAGTGTTTCGTCTCCCGTGCGATCAGGGCGGAAAGACCCAATACCGCAATCAGATTGGGAACGGCCATGAGAGCGTTTGTCATATCTGAGATGTCCCACACGAAGCCCGAAACACCGATGGCACCCAGGAAGCAGATGAAGATGAAGATCACCTGATAGGGACGGATCGCATGCTTGCCGAACAGATAAGTGATGCAACGGTTGCCGTAATAGGACCAACCCAACATCGTGGAGTAGGCGAACAGGATGAGGCCGACACACAGGATGAAGGGACCGACCACGGGGATCTGAGCGAAACACGACGTCACCAAAGCGGCGGCGCTCCCGACGAAACCTCCACCGGTAAGGGTGGCGGCGATTTCGGGGCTCGCCAGAATGGAGCTCACCAAGGCGATGCCCGTCAACGCGCATACGACAACCGTGTCCCAGAAGGTGCCCGTCATGGAGATGAGCGCCTGGCGAGCGGGATTACGCGTGATGGCGGCGGAGGCCACCAGCGGAGAAGACCCCAAACCCGATTCGTTGGAGAACAGGCCGCGGGCACAGCCGAACTGCAACGCCAACATGATGGAGGTACCGACCGCACCGCCGAACGCCGCCTGAGGTGTGAAGGCACACACCACGATAAGACCGATGGCGTCGATGAAATACTGAGCATTGATGCAGATGAGGATCAAACACCCCAGAACATAGAAGATGGTCATGAAGGGAATGAGCTTCTCGCAAACACGCGAAATGACCTTGATGCCTCCCAAGATCACGACGGCGACGAAGACCACGACCAGAAGACCGACGATGATCTGGAGAGGGGTTGTCTCGAACAGACCGAATACGGAAATGGTAGAAGTCGCCAAAGCAGCATCGCCGGCAACGGATACAACAGCCCCCGAAAGGGAATTGGCCTGTACGGCAGCACCGATACCGAATGAGGCGATTGCAGCGAACAGGGCGAAGAGCACCGCTAAAACCTTGCCCAGCTTCTCCTTCTTGAACCCACGCTGGAGAGCGTACATGGCACCGCCGAGCATGTTGCCGTTATGGTCTTTGACGCGATATTTCAGAGCGATCAGCGTTTCGGAATACTTCGTAGCGATACCGAAAACACCCGTCATCCACATCCAGAACAAGGCGCCCGGACCACCGGCTATCAGTGCGGTTGCGACACCGATGATGTTACCGGTACCGATGGTGGCCGCCAGCGACGTGGTGAGCGCGGCGAAAGGACTCACATCCCCCACCCCTTCATCCTTGGTTACCGAAAGCTTGATGCCCAAGGGGATCTTGCGCTGGATGAATCCGGTTCGAAACGTCATGAAAACATGGGTACCCAACAGAAGCAAAATCATGATGGGACCCCATACGAAGGAGTCCAGCGCCGAAACCACATCCTCGATCCAACTTGTCTCGCCCGTACCGGCGAGAGCCAGCCCGGATCCCAAGCTTACGAAGGGGTCGACGAAAAACTGATAGAAGAATTCCTCCATGAATCTCAATCTCCTAACATCAGGCAGCACCACAGCGGCACCACAACCGGTAAACGGATCGCGAAAGAGATCACATGAAAACCTCCTCAGGGCAAAGGATGTTTTCCGGTGAGCACTTTTGCAGAGTAAAGAGCTGATGGCATTTTATAGGAGGATTCCCTACGGTTTTGTTAACAAACGAAGAAATCCCCGTAAGTGGTTGACCACTTCGGAGATTTCCCATTGGAGGTTCGACGCAAAGAGTATCGGAATACCTTCATCGATATGTATGACATCCACTACTCGAAATCGTAGAGGTCTTTCGTTGCTTCACGGAAGTCCTCGTAGACTTCTTGAGCTATGCCCTCATCGACGAGCAACTCGAAGGCGGACGGTTGTCCCTCTTCATCGAGATCGGTGACTTCGAGGATGACGAGTTCACCCGATTCGCCCGGTTCCTGACCCGGAGCAATGGGAAAAAAGAACCCGTAACGACGATCGCGATGGAAGATCAAGCCCAAAAACTCGAGATTGATCAATTCGCCTGCCTCATCCTCAAACGTGAAAACGACACCCTCCTCGACGGGAGGAGCAAAATTGGGAGCACTGCCTTCTCTCATTTACTTCTTCTTTCTTCGATAGTGGTAGCTGGTCTGTTGTTGCTTCTTACCCGAAGACTTCTTCGCGTCCGTCTTCGCACCCGTCGCCTTCTCCGCAACGGCCACAGCGGAAGCGGCTTCGGAACGCACGTCTTTCATCGTGGGAGCGTCCGTGGCGCTAGCCGTTGCCGGAATAAGCGTCGACGCAAAGGTAAAGCGACCTATTTCCGGACCGAATTTCTTAGCCAATTTGGCGTAACGCGGCTCACGCGACTTCCACATCGCATACAGGGGACTCGCGATGGCGATGGACGAATACGAACCGGTGATGAGGCCGATCGCCATAGCGAACGCGAAGTCCTTAAGGGTTTCGCCGCCGAAGAACAGCATACCGAGAACGGGGATCAAAGAGGTGAGCGTGGTGTTGATGGTACGCACGAATACCTGGTTGATGGAATGATTCGCCATGGTCATGAAGGTACACTTGATCTTCGATTCCTTCATGTTGTCGTTGATTCGATGGAACACGACGACCGTGTCGTAGAGCGAATATCCCAAGATGGTGAGCAAAGCCGCAATGGTATTGGGGGTGACCTCACGACCGACGAGAGCATACACTCCCACCACGATGATCAGGTCATGTATCAAAGCGACGATCGCCATGATGCCCATCTTGTATTCGAAACGTATGGCAATGTAGATGATGATCAGTATGAGCGATACCAAAAACGCGATGAGGGAGGACTGTATGACCCCGGCCCCCCAGTCGGGACCGACGGTATTGACCTCGAAACTACTGGTGGACAGGTTGAGTGCCGAAGCCACCTGGGTGGCCGATGTAGCGGCATCTTCGGGTGAGGTGGAAGTGGTGCGCACCAAGAAGCCCGCAGCACCATCCGCTTCCGTTGTCTGAACGATGGCGTCAGACTCCCCCGCCGCATCGAAGGCATTGCGCATCTGGTCGGTGCTGACGTCGCCGGTATCATGGAAGGTGACCGATGTACCGCCGACGAATTCGATGCCGAACTCGAGCCCCTTGAATCCCACGATGGCAAACGATGCCACGATGAGAAAAGCCGATATGCACAAAAACACCTTGCGTACACCGAGGAAATTTATGTCGCGACGGATGAATCGTCCCTTGAGGTCGTCGATGGTCTTCTCGAGACCCCGTGCGCCATCGCCCGCCCGATCGGCATACCCTTGGGCATCTTCGGCGCTCATCGCCTCACCGGTTTCGACGGCTTCGACACTCGACCCCTCGGCGGAAGCGAGGCGGCCATAAACCTCTGCCGCTTCCTGAGAATCCTTGATACCCCAGAAGCCCGGATGCTTCGCCATGCTACGCGGTGCCAGCAGACGGATGAGCGGTGCCTTCAAAATGAGCATCATCACGATGTCGCAACCAATACCCAAGGCAAGGGTAAGACCGAAACCTTTGACGGAAGCCGACGCGAGGAAGAACAGCGTAAGCGCGGAAACGAGGGTAACCAGGTCGGCGTCGATGGAGGTCTGGATCGCGTGGCGCACACCGGTGATGGAGGCGGCGCGCACACTGCGCCCCATACGTATCTCTTCTCTAAATCTCTCAAGTACCAGAATGGACGAGTCGGCCGCCATGCCGATGGTCAGCACGATGCCCGCGATGCCCGCGAGCGATAGGCTGAACAGGCCGAACGACGACAGCGTGGCCAGGATGCCCAGGTACAGCACCG
>CAJMLT010000059.1 GCA_905214325.1 uncultured bacterium | reverse complement strand
TCGACAGCGCCCATGGAGCCAAGGTGCGCTGCACGGTTGCGCAGCGTGGCGAGAAGGCAGCGCTTTTGGCGATGGCTTCCAAAAACGCCCGTCATGCCTTGCTGCGCTACAAAACGCGTAGCAGTTACGATGACGAGCGCATCAATAGTGCGCTTCTCCAGCTTGAAAGCGCGCTTGCACTCGAGAGGCCGCCGCTGCGCATCGAATGTTTCGATATTTCAACCATACACGGTAAGCATTCGGTGGCCTCTTTGGTCGTTTTCACCAATGGGCGTCCCGATAAGAGTCAGTATCGTCGCTTCAAGATACGCATGGAAACCGACGAGGCGAATGATTTCGCCATGATGAGTGAGGTTTTCGAGCGTCGCTACAATCCCCGTAAAATGAAAGACGACGGATTCGCCAGCAAGCCCGATCTCATCATTGTCGACGGTGGTAAACCGCAGCTGACGGCGGCGTTACGTCAGCTGAAGGAGCTCGGTGTCGAAGACATTCCCGTTTGCGGTCTGGCAAAGCGTGACGAGGAGCTTTTCGTCCCTTGGCAGGATTCGGGCCCGGTGGTTCTTCCGAGTGGCTCTCCCAGTCTCTACCTGGTCAAGCAGGTTCGCGATGAAGCGCACCGTTTCGCCATCACCTTCCATCGGGAACTTCGAAGGAAGGCCATGACGGCGAGTATTCTCGATGAAGTCGTGGGGTTGGGCCCCAAGCGCAAAAAAAAGCTTCTGAAAGCGTTCGGGGGCTTTACCTCCCTGAAGAATGCTTCTCTCGATGAAATTAAACAGCTTCGTGTCATTCCGGATGGTGTGGCTGAAGATTTATATGCTGTGTTGAGGCAGTATAATAAGGGCTAGACCATCTTGGTAAGGAAGTAGCATATGTCAGAATCCCCATCTCCCGAGAAAACACCCTCATCAACGACGGAGGTTCTCGCTCACCCCGGTCCCGACGTCGTGATCATCACCGGAATGAGCGGTGCCGGTCGAACGGAGGCCATGCATACCTTCGAAGATCTCGGTTATTTCTGTATCGACAATCTTCCTCCCTCGCTCATCATGAACATGGTGAGTCTTGCCAGCCTGCCCGGTCAAAGCGATACGGTACGCAAACTCGCCATCGTCTGCGATGCCCGCAACCGCGAGTATTTCAAGCAGTTGGTGGGGGAGTTATATAATCTCGAATCGGCGGGAGTTACGTTCAGAATCATCTTCCTGGATGCCGAAGATGCGTCACTCATCGCCCGTTACAAGGCTTCGCGCCGACGTCATCCGCTTTGTGTGGGCAATACGCTTTCCATCGGTCAAGCTATCGCCCACGAACGTGAATTGACCAAGGAACTGAAGCAGTTCGCTCATTCCTATATCGATACGACGGAGATGAGTACCCGTGAATTACGGGAAGAGCTACGTCGTCTCTATTCTCAAGGAACGGATAAGGATGGATTGAATGTCGTCGTCTATTCGTTCGGCTTCAAGCATGGTGCGCCGACCGATGCCGATATCGTGATCGATGTCCGTTTCCTCCCGAACCCCTTCTATCTGCCCGAGTTGCGCGCCTTGACCGGTTTGGATGCGCCTGTCCGTGAATATGTTTTGGGAAAACCCGAGACCAAGTCCTTTATGAAAGCTTGGGAAAACCTGCTGACGTGCGTCATGCCGGGTTATGTAGCCGAGGGTAAGCAGCATCTGGCCATCGGGGTGGGATGTACGGGCGGGCAGCATCGCAGTGTCGTACTCGCCGAGACGACGGGAGCTTTCCTTTCTTCTCAAGGGTACAACGTAACCATTCTCCATCGTGATATCGCCCTCGCCGACACCTCCAAGGCGGCGACGCGATGAACGACGCTTTTGTACAGGAGTCTTCCATGACGGGAGTTTTCAAGGCGGTCGGATCGCTGTCGTCTTGTCCTGTCGATGATGGTATCTTCAGGGCGGTCGTCATCGGTGGGGGAACGGGTGCTCCCGTTTCCATCCGTACGTTGCTCGGTATGGATATCGCAACCGACGCCGTCGTGGCGATGGCCGACGACGGGGGATCGACGGGGATATTACGTGAGGAAGCCCATGTGACGCCTCCCGGTGACGTACGCAAATGCCTCGCCGCTTTCGCCGCCGACCCCGATGATCCGCTTACGAAGGCGTTCAAATACCGATTCGAATTCGCCCGCAATCACACGTTGGGTAATCTCATGCTTTCGGCCCTGGAGAACGCGACGGGATCCTTTCCGGAGGCGATAAAGATATGCGGAAGACTTCTGGGTGCACGCGGACGCGTTTATCCGTCCACCCTCAATAACATCATTCTCTGCGCGCGTACGAAAGATGGTCAGGTGTTGCGTGGGCAGGCCAATGCCTGCAAATCCTCCACCGCGCTCGATCAGGTGTGGCTCGAATCTCCCGAGCGCTGCCTTCCCTATCTGGCAGCCTTGCGGGCCATCAGGGCGGCCGATCTGATCGTGTTGGGCCCCGGATCCCTTTTCACTTCCATCATTCCCAACCTGCTCGTTCCGGGCATCGTGGACGCTATCGCGCAATCGAAGGGGAAAACGCTTTTCGTATGCAGCTTGGCTGACCAGCAGGGTGAGACCTGGGGGCTGAGCGCCTATGAACACGTCGATGCCCTTCTGCGTCACGGAATGGAGGGAATCCTCGATTACGTTCTCGTTCACAGCAAGGACAGGATCGCGCCTGGGCGGTTCGCGACGGGTTCTTTCGAGACGATCGCCGGCGAGGGAGCGTTGCACAGTAGAAACGATGACACGAAAACGGGAATCGGCCTGCCGGCGCACATACGAACCGTGAAGATTTCCCATGAGGATGTGCGTGCCATTCAGCAACGGGGTCCCGTCGTCATCGTTCGTGATATGGTCGACCCCCTCCGTCCAACCTGGCACGACCCCCGTGCCCTCGCCGATGCCTTTTCCGGAGTGATCAAGTTATGTCGTTCACAACGGAGGTAAAAGAAGAGCTCTCCCGGGTGGAGCCTTTCTGCTCTCACTGTGAGAGCGCCATGCTTGCCGCCCTCATTCGTATAGAGGGAACGCTTTTGGTGAACGGCCCGGGCAAGTATCGCCTCGAAATCGCCACCGATGCCCCTGTGGTGGCTCGCTTTATCATCAAGTCGCTTCATGGTAGATATGCCCTGAAAACCGATTTGACGATGCGCAGAAGCGTGCTTCATAAAACCCCCAACTGGTTGATAGAGGTGGCCAATCAGGAAGGGCTCGACGAAGCCCTTCGTGATCTGGGAATTTTGAGCGACGCCGGCTTGGAGCGGGGGATCGATAGGGAACTGGTGAGGAAGCAGTGTTGTGCTGCGGCGTATCTGAGGGGAGCTTTTCTCGGCAGCGGGTTCATATCCAATCCGAGGGGGGACTTTCACTTCGAACTGACCGTCGAATCCCAGAGCATGGCGCACGATATCGCCGAGTTGATGCGCGAGAGGGATATTCCCGCCAAGATCATGGAGAGACGAAACTCCTACACCGTCTACCTTAAAAGCGGATCGGCCATCTCTTCGTTTCTGGCGCTCGTCGGGGCCCATCAGAGCGCATTGAAGATGGAAAACGAGCGGGTTCTCAAAAGCGTGCGCAACGATGTCAATCGTCGTGTAAATGCCGAGATAGCCAATCAGGCGAAAACAGCGGAGGCTTCGGTCGATCAGATACAGACGATCCGAAAGGTACTGGATCACCACGATATAAAGTCCCTTCCCGCAGGGCTGCAGGAGTATATCCGCTTGCGGGTGCGCTTTCCCGATGCAACCCTCAAGGAGTTGGGTGAATACGCCAGTCCCCCCTTGTCGAAATCGGCGATTTACCATCGTGTGAGGCGCTTGGAGCAGATGGCTAAAGAACTACACTGAGGAATAGGTCAGATAACTCGATCGGTATTCCGTGGAAGCTCATCATGCTGTCGTGGTATCATGAGCAGTAATTGATAACGGCGAATTCTCGTCTTTGTAAAAATCCGTGAAAGGGGAATCTTATGGCAACCAAGGTTGGTATCAATGGCTTCGGCCGTATCGGCCGACTTGTTTTTCGAGCGATGGAAAGCGATCCCGATCTCGAGGTAGTGGCTATCAACGACTTGGGTGATATTCCCACTATGGCCCATCTTCTCAAGTATGATTCCATCCATGGCCGTGTCTACGATTCGGTAGAGGCTGTCGAAGGAGGCTTTTCGGTAGATGGCCGTGAGGTCAAGGTTCTTTCCGAGCGCGAACCGGGCAATCTTCCTTGGGGCGAACTCGGCGTCGATGTCGTCGTAGAATCCACGGGTCTGTTCACCGACGCGAACAAGGCCAAAGCCCATATCGAAGCGGGTGCCAAAAAGGTCATTATCTCGGCACCGGCGAAAAACGAGGACATCACCATTGTCATGGGTGTCAACGACAACGAATACGATGCCTCCAAGCATCACGTCATTTCGAATGCTTCCTGTACCACGAACTGTTTGGCGCCCTTTGCCAAGGTGCTTCTTGATTCTTTCGGCATCAAGCGTGGTTTCATGAATACCATCCATTCCTACACCAATGACCAGAAGATCCTCGATCTTCCCCACAAGGATCTCCGTCGCTCCCGCGCAGCCGCTCTCTCCATGATCCCCACCACCACCGGTGCCGCCCGCGCCGTTTCCCTCGTTCTGCCCCAGCTCAAGGGGAAGCTCGACGGGTTTGCGACACGTGTTCCCACGCCTGATGGGTCCATGGTCGACCTGACGGTCGAACTCGAGAAATCGGTGACCATCGACGAAGTGAATGCCGCTATCAAGGCTGCCGCTGAAGGCCCCATGGAGGGCATTCTCGCTTACGTGGAGGATCCCATCGTTTCAGTGGATATTGTCGGTGACAATCATTCATCACTGTTCGACAGCGCTCTCACCATGGTTCTCGGTGGAGAAGGTAACTTCGTCAAGTGTGTTTCCTGGTATGACAATGAATGGGGCTATTCGAACCGCGTGAAGGATCTCGCGAAGATTCTTCTGTAGGCTCGAGTCCTCCATCGTTTCAATGGATATCCGTTCGCGGAACATATCTGTCTTAAACAGTGCTACTCAAAGAGAGCGTTCGCGAGGATGCTCTCTTTTTCATCTTTTGAAAGGAAAACCATGAGTGAGGTAAAAACACTTTCCGATGCGGATGTCGCCGGTAAGCGCGTTTTGTGCCGCGTTGATTTCAATGTTCCCCTTGAAGAGGGGAAGGTCAGTGATGATACGCGCATAAGGGCAGCGCTTCCCACGATTACATCGCTTATCGATCGAGGAGCGCGGGTGGTTCTCTGCAGCCATCTCGGTCGCCCGAGCGGGGAAGGGTATGAGGCGTGTTTCTCCCTTAAGCCCGTCCCGCAATATTTGGCGGCTGTTCTGGGGGAGAACGATCAAATAAGTCAGCAAAGCAATGGCAACCAGCACGATGACGTTATAG
>CAJMLT010000058.1 GCA_905214325.1 uncultured bacterium | reverse complement strand
GTAGCTTATAAGGATCTTTTCTCGTCGCTGCCTGCAACAAGCAACGGCAATCATCTTTTGGAAACCAACGTCGATACCGAAACACTGCTCTCCCTTAAACCCGACGTCATCGTTTCGAGCCGTAGTGCCGAAGAATGCGATAAACTCCAAAGCGATACGGGTATTCCCGTCATCGGAATTTCCTATCAGGATCAGATGTTCAGCGATGATGTCTATGCGTCCATTTCTGCCGTCGGTAAAGCACTGGGGACGAGTGATCATGCGGATCGGGTCGTCACTGCGATGAAGGACTGGAGCGATGACCTTCAAAACCGCACCGCCGATATCCCCGATTCGGAAAAGCCCACGGTGTATGCGGGTGCCGTGAACTACAAGGGCCAGAAGAGCTTCGACGGTACCTACGCCCACTATGCTCCGTTCGAGGCGGTTAACATCAAAAACGTCGTCGACTCGACGGGCCAGACCGGGGCGGTACAGATCAGTCTCGAACAGCTGGGCGAGTGGAATCCCGATTATATGTTTTTGAATATGGCGAACAAGACGCTGATGGATACTCAGTATGAGGCAAACAAGGACTTCTTCGACTCCCTGAATGCTTTCAAGTCCGGCAACCTGTATTCGCAACCTTCCTACAATATGAACGGTACCAATATCGAAACGGCCATTTGTGATGCGTATTTCGTCGGCGCAACGGTCTACCCCCAGGCGTTCGACGGTGTCGATATGGAAGCGAAGTATGCCGAAATCTACCAAACCATGTTGGGATCTAACTATTACGAAACCATGAAATCGTCGGGATCTGGCTTTAAGAAGGTGTCCTTCTAGCGGCATTCGCACTTCTACGAAAACGATTTCTCAAAGGGAATCAGGGGAGTCGAATCGATTTTGGGCTTTGCGCCGATTGTCGGTTCGATTCCTTTTCGGATAAGCGAGAGGAGATTATACCGGTGTTTGAAGGTACGGGACGACGCACGATGGAGTCTCATCGAAACGATGGCTCTGAAAAGCCGTCATCTCGGAGCTATAAAGGGTATATACGCTATAAGCGCCTGTTTATCGGAGGACTTGCCGTTGTTCTGCTTGCTCTGATTCTCGTGTCCCTTTCTTCGGGATCGGCTTCTCTTTCCTTTCAGGATGCTTTCCTCGCTCTTTTCGGTTTAGGGGATGAATACAACCGTATCGTGGTTTGGAATCTCCGCATGCCCCGCATACTCACCGCACTTATCGGCGGCGTCGCACTGGCTCTTGCGGGCTGTGCCTTCCAGAGCGTTTTACGTAATCCTCTTGCCTCGGCGAGTACCTTGGGTATTGCCCAAGGAGCCGCCTTCGGCGCCTCTATCGCCATCATCCTGCTCGGCTTCGGTAGCGCTTCGGCTGCGTACGAGGGGGTTTCGCTCGGCAATCCCTACGTTACGGCACTGTGCGCGTTCGGCGGAGCTATGGCGTCCACGTTGGTTATTCTGGCGCTATCCCGTTTCAGGGAAATGGGGCCTGAGAGCATCGTCTTGGCCGGTGTTGCTCTTTCCGCATTGTTTTCAGGGGGAACGGCACTCATTCAGTATTTCGCCGAAGATTCCCAGGTGGCGGCTGTCGTGTTTTGGACATTCGGCGACTTGGGACGAACGAGCTATCGGGAAGTGCTTGTCATGGTGATCATCACATCGCTTTCCGCGCTGTTTTTCTTCTTCAATAGATGGAAGTTCAACGCCATGGAGTCAGGCGATGTCACCGCTCATGGTTTGGGTGTGAATGTGAGATCGGTCCGTCTATCCAACATGATCGTCGCGGCACTTGCCTCCTCGACGGTGATCGCTTTTTGCGGAATAATCAACTTCATCGGTTTGGTTGCCCCTCATATCATGCGACGGTTTCTTGGCAACGACTATCGCTATCTGCTTCCCGCTTCGGCGCTTGCTGGAGCAGGTATTCTTCTTTTGAGCGACTTGATTGCTCGTATGATAGTGGCTCCGCTTATCCTTCCCATCAGTGCCATAACGTCATTTGTGGGGGCGCCGGTTTTCCTTTGGCTTTTGTTCAAGGGGGTTCATCGCTGATGCTCGAAGCGTATGATGTAGCTTTTTCCTACGGACGCAATCATCCCGTTCTGAAATCGGTTGAGACCCACATCGAACCAGGGTCTTTTCTGGCCATATTAGGAGTTAACGGGTGTGGTAAGTCGACGCTCCTTTCTTGCCTCAATGCTCTTCTTTCCCCTGCGCGGGGTTCCATCTTGCTCGATGGCAAGGAAGTGGCGGGAATGAAGCGGGAGGAGCGTGCGCAACGCATATCCTTCGTCGCCCAGCACGATCACGCCAATCGTCTTACGGTTTTCGACGTGCTCTTGATGGGACGTATGCCGTTCATGAAGGCGGCACCGAGTGATGAGGACGTGTCCATCGTCAACGAGGTACTACGGGAAATGGACATGGAGGATAAAGCGCTTCGTTATGCCGATGAGCTTTCGGGAGGCGAATATCAGAAGGTCATGTTGGCGAGGGCCTTCGTTCAACAGACTCCCGTTCTGCTTCTCGATGAGCCGACGAACAATCTCGATCCGGCCAATCAGCAGGAGGTACTTCGTTTGGTACGGGATGCGGTTGGGAAACGCCAAGTGGCTGCTGCCGCGGTCATGCATGATATCAATCTCGCATTGCGCTTCTGTGATCGCTTTTTACTTTTGAAGGATGGAGGCGTGTTGGCCTATGGAGACGAGTCGGTCATCGACGAGGTGACGGTCGAAGAGCTCTATGGGGTGATGGTCGACATTATCGAACATAGGGGAAGACGGTTGGTCGTTGCTCGATGAAGATATCGTGACTGCCGATCGGCAAGGTCTTGCGTTCTTTGCTACTTGTGAGGAATCGTACCGGATGGTGGATTTTGGAAAACGGAGAATTGACGTGATGGTTGAGTAAAAGAAAGGTGTAAACATGAACGATATGGCACGCTATTTCCATGATTTGGCGGATGAATGGGAGAGTTATCATCGTGAGGCTCATCCGGTACAAGGCGCTGTCGCCCGAATAGCGGGAGTCAAACCCGGTGCTTGTGTTCTTGATGTGGGATGCGGCACGGGAACCATGGAGCCCACGTATCTCGAATGTGGGGTATCGCAGATCGTGGCAATCGATATAGCGCCGCGCATGATAGAGATAGCCCGCAGAAAATTTTCCGATGAGCCGACGATCACTTTCGAATGTCGGGATGTGCTTACCTATGAAGACGCGAACCGTTTCGACTCCGTGGTCGTCTACAATGCGTATCCGCATTTTCTCGATAAGGCGGCTTTGGCGCAAAAGGCAGCCCGTCTGTTGCTTCCGGGCGGCCGTTTCGTGGTTGCTCACAGCATGAGTAAGGAGGTGTTGAACAAGCACCACTCGGGTATTCCGGCTCACCTGACCTCCGATCTGGCGACCCCCTCTGAAGAGGCGCGTGTATGGCAGGATTATTTCACTATCGACGCCATGGTCGATTCGCCGTTTTTCTACTGTTTCGGTGGTGTCGTGAAGGACGGCGTACTACAATAGGGACGAAAAAACCGTTCACAGGCGCTGCACTCCCGTGATGTATCGCCGATTGATTTCAGGAGGTCGAATGGCAACTCCCGTTCTCGTCGTCGGTCACAAGCATCCCGACAACGATTCCATTGCCGCAGCGGTCGGTTATGCCCACTTCAAAAACGAACTCATGGCGCGTGAACTCGCAAGTAATCCCGACGCCGAAGAACTCGAGTACATTCCCGCCCGCCTGGGTCCTCTCCCCGAGGAAAGCGAAACCATTCTCACGCAATGGGGTATCGATGTTCCCGTTGCCATCACGCACGTCCATGCCCGCGTGCAGGACGTGATGAGCACCGACCCCATTTCCATCTCTTCCACGTCGTCGCTCATCGATGCGGGGCGCATGCTGCGCAAGTATAACGTGCGGGCCCTCGTCGTCAATGACGAAGAAGGAAGATACGAAGGCCTCATCACCACCCGCATGATCGCCGAGCGCTACATATCGGCTATGGATATCAACGAAGGGGCCGAAACGCGCATCGATACACTCGCCGTCGCGAACGACCTCATCAATTCATTGACGCAGCTTGTGGGGGAACTCATCGAAACCGATGTTCTCGTTCTTTCGGCTACGGGGCTTTTGAAAGATGCGGTCGATGATCTCATGGCCAGCGATCTGCGCGAGGCCGTGGTCTTGGATCAGGAGGGGTATTGTATCGGTATCGTGACGCGCTCCGATGTTGCCGCCCGCCCGCGTCGTAAAGTGATCTTGGTCGATCATAACGAGCGTAGCCAAGCCGCTAACGGCATCGATGAAGCCGATGTTTTGGAAATCATCGATCATCACCGTATCGGCGATATTTCCACGGCGAATCCGATTCGCTTCCTCAACATCCCGGTGGGCTCTTCAGCCACTATCGTCGCCACGCAGTATCGTGAGCACGATGTCGCTATCCCCAAGGGTATTGCGGCGGTATTGCTCTCGGCCATCATGACCGACACCGTCATCCTCAAGTCTCCCACCACCACCGACGTCGACCGCGATCAGGCACAATACCTTGCGGACATCATCGGCGAGGATCCTACGGAGTTCGGGCTCAAGGTATTTCAGTGCCGTGGTGCCGATGCGGAGATGGATATCGAAACCCTCGTCTCTTCGGATTCGAAGGAATTCCAGGTGGGAGACGACACCATCCTTATCGCTCAGCATGAAACGGTGACGTTGCAGGCCGTTCTCGATCGAGAAAAGGAGATTCGCACGTATCTCAAAGATCTCGTCGAACGTAATAACTACGATTTCGCCCTTCTTCTGGTGACGGATATCTTCGCCGAAGGAAGCCAGTTCATCGTCGAGGGAGACCATCATAAGATCGATCGTATTTTCGGTGTCGACACTTCGACGAGTTGCTGGATGCCCGGCATCCTTTCACGCAAGAAGCAGGTGGCTGCCCGCTTGCTGGGGGCGTAGACACCGCTTTGCCGCCGCCCGTCGTGCGCATGCGAATCCGAACGGGAAAAGGCTTGTCCGTCGATCGGCATGGAGGCGAAGAGGTGCCCTCCGGAGTGCACTCCTGTTTTATCGCCTCGGATACACCTTTGGTTCTAGAACCCGAAAAGCCACCTCTTCGGTGGCTTTTTGAATGGGTGCATGGTTTGCGATATGTCGAACGGGGTCTTATCCGAACATACCCGTTCTTGGAAAGCGAAGATCGGGGAGGACTAACGCAGATCTTCGAGTTTGCCGTGTTTCTCGTAGCGGGAAAGGCGGCTGATCGTGTTGTCGTCATCGACGAACACGACATGCGGTGCATGAATGGGATCGGCGAATTCCTCGGGGGTCATCTGCGCGTAGCACATGATGATGACTTTGTCTCCCACGTCGACCAAGTGTGCGGCGGCACCGTTGAGACAGATAACGCCGCTTCCCGCTTCGCCGGCGATAACATAGGTTTCCAGGCGATTGCCGTTATTGCAATCGGAAATGGTGACCAGTTCGTATTCCAGGATTCCCGCAGCTTCCATCAGATCGGAATCGATGGTGATGGATCCGATGTAGTCCAATTCGGCCTGAGTTACGGTCGCTCGATGGATTTTACCCTTCAAGACGTT
>CAJMLT010000057.1 GCA_905214325.1 uncultured bacterium | reverse complement strand
GACTCCGGAAGTCGAATGTTCCTTGGAAGCCAACCCCGAGAGCCTGACCGAGGCTATGGTCAAGGACCTTTTTGCTCTCGGCGTGAACAGACTCTCTTTGGGGGTTCAGTCCTTCGATGATCGTCTGCTGAAGATATTGGGGCGGGTTCACGATGGGGATGCCGCCCGTCGTGCCATCGATACGGCTCGCCTGCGCTTTGATAATGTGAGCGTTGATCTGATGTGTGGTCTCCCCACGCAAACACCCGGTGAGTTCGTCTCGTCTCTCGATGAGGCGCTTGCTTGCGGGGTGAACCATGTGAGCATCTATCCTCTCGTCATCGAGGAGGGCACCCCGTTCGATTCCCTCTTGGAAGCGGGGGAGATTCCACCGTGCGACGACGATGAGCAGGCGGAGATGATGGAATCGGCCGCCACCGTCTTGGAAGGGGCGGGAATGCATCGCTATGAGGTTGCGAGTTATGCGATGCCGGGGTATGAATGTCGCCATAATACCGCTTACTGGAGTGCGGTGCCTTATTTGGGAATCGGTTCGTCGGCGGTGAGCATGCGACAAAACGATAGCTGCCGGGTGCGTATCCGGGACGGCAAAGAGATTGAAAAGCTGAATCGCCGTCAGATGGTCGCCGAGGATCTTATGCTTGCCATGCGCATGACCCGTGGTATCTCGGAAGAATACCTGGATGGGGCATGTGGCGAATTACCCGAAGCGAAACGTGTATTCGACTCTTTGGTGGAGGAGGGGCTCGTAGAGCACGTTCAGGGATCTTATCGCCCGACGTCGCGAGGATGGCTTTGCGGAAACGTTCTGTTCGGTCGTGTATTGGATCTCGCTCCGTGAGGATCGCCGATATCGACGAGCGGTCGCAATGGTGGTTTTTCGCCTTATCGTAGGTTTTTCTTTGAAGAGTGGTTTACCCGATCGTAACGTCCGGTTGTCTTTTCCGCGAACTTTATGATCTCGGAGGGAAACGTTAGCACTCGAAGGGCTACACTGCTAGAATGCAGCATGATTCGAGGAAGGAAGTCGTGTTATCGGATAGAAGACAGATAGTTCTCAGGGTTCTCATCGAGGAATACGTTGCCCGTGCGCTTCCTGTTGGATCGCGTACACTCGTCGAGCGCTACAACCTCGGTATAAGTTCCGCTACCGTGCGTAACGAACTTTCCGTTTTGGAGGAGGCCGGATATCTGATTCAGCCCCATACCTCCGCCGGCCGCATTCCCACCGATTACGGTTATCGCGCTTTCGTCGACGATCTTCTCGAACATATTGGGGAATCCGATGAGGATGAAAAGGTCATCGGCGATCTCAAGGAAAGCGCTCATGAGCTAGACGAACTGATCGAGAAGACTTCGAAGGCGCTCACGCGGCTCACCGACTGCCTCACGTTGGTCATTCCGCCACGTGTTCTGTCGGTTGAAATAAAGCTCGTAAATCTGGTCTCATTGACTCCGATGCGCACCCTTCTCGTCATCGTGACGCGGGATGGTCAGGTGTTCAATCGTCAGATCGATCTTTCGGAGACCTGCACGCAAGAGGCGCTGACCCGTGTGCAAGATACCCTCAACGCCCTATTCGCCGATAGGTCTCTCGATACGGTGATCTCATCGATACCCGAGCATCGTCTCGTCGATGATCCGCTACTCGGGTTGATCGTCGAAGAGCTCGTCTCGTGTTGCCGCGAGCAAAGCGAATGTCGACCGTATTCGCTTGGAATGACCCGATTGCTCAGCCAACCCGAATTCAGTGACTCGACCCGTCTCCTTCCCGTTCTCGAACAGCTCGAAGATGACTCGTTGTTGCTCCACGTTTTCGAGGAGGCCGTCCGGTGCGATGGACCGCTTGTGCGTATCGGACACGAAAACGAAACCGAAGCCCTCTCCGGTGTGTCGCTTGTCGCAAGCCGTTTCGGCGAGGCCGACCACATGGGTCTTGTGGCCATCGTCGGCCCGACACGGATGAATTATTCACAGGTTTTCAAGACGGTTCGCGCCGCTAGGAACATATTGCAGGAATGTTAGAAATGAGAGTGTGATAAACCCTTATGGCAAACGATTTGTATGAAGTGCTCGGTGTCGATAAAACGGCAGGCGATGACGATATCAAAAAGGCGTTCCGCAAGAAGGCGCGTGAACTTCATCCCGACGTCAATAAGGATCCCGATGCGGAAGATCGCTTCAAGGAGCTCAATGAGGCCTATGATGTTTTGAGCGATCCCAACAAGCGGGCGCAATACGATCGCTTCGGCACCATTCCCGGTGCGGCGGCCGGAGGCTCCCAATACGTCGATCTGGAAGACCTTTTCGGCGGTGGATTCGGTATGGGCGATCTGTTCAGTTCCTTTTTCGGTGGCGGAGCCGGTCGCACCAACGTGCGCAAGGAAGGTCGTGATATGGGCGTCGGCATGAGGATCACCCTCGAAGAAGCCGCAGCCGGTATCCACAAGGAGATAGTCTATGACCGTTTGGCCCCCTGTCCCGATTGCTCGGGTTCGGGGTTGAGCGAAGACGGCCAGGAAATAACCTGTCCGGACTGCAACGGACAGGGACGGGTGGTCACGGTCCAACACACCTTCCTCGGTGACATGCAGGCCGCATCCACCTGTCCCCGCTGTTCCGGTTCGGGTAAGATCATCGAAAACCCCTGCCCTGAGTGTGAAGGTCAGGGGCGCGTTCCCGACCGTCAACGACTTTCGGTCGATATTCCCGTCGGCATCCGTGACGGTCAGCAGTTGCGTCTTTCGGGATACGGTGAAGCAGGTGTGCGGGGTGCCGCAGCGGGTGATCTGATCGTTACCTGTCGCATTGCCGCCCATGAGTTCTTCGAGCGCGACGGGGATGATCTCCATGCCTCGACGGCGATCTCCATGGTTCAGGCTGCTCTCGGTGCCGAAATAGAAGTGGATGGCATCTTCAAGGACGAGAAGGTGAAAGTCGTTATTCCCGAAGGGTGCCAATACGGTCAGGTGATCAAGGTCCGCGGTTTCGGCATGCCCCGTTTCCGCAGCGAATCCCGTGGTGATCTGTTGGTCCACATCGAAGTGCGCATTCCCTCCCGTCTTTCCAAAGCCGAGCGTGAGATCTTGAAAAAGCTTGCCGATGAGATGGGTGAAGATGTGTCATCTCATCGCTCTACCCTTCAAAAGCTCCGTGATGCCTTCAATTCCTAAAGGGTAGGAAATCATGTCCTTACCCCATTTCTACCTTGATGAACAGGTGATCGCCGATGAGCAGGAGGAGGTCTTTTCCTTGCGCTTGAGCGAGGACGACCTCAAACATGCGCGGGTCTTGCGCCTGCATGCCGGAGAACATATAGCGCTCGTCGATGCGCAACAGGATTATTTCGAATGCGAGATCATCGCCTTCGATGAAGACCTGCCTTCCGTGCGTATCGCTTGTGCCATTGATGAGGTATCGACAACGCCTTCGCTCATGCTGTTCCAAGGGTTGGCCAAAGGAGACAAGATGGATGCGATACTTCGTCAGGCGACGGAAGTGGGCATCACGTCTTTCACGCCGCTCGTCACGAAGCGTTGCGTGGTGAAGCTCGATGGGAAAAAGCAGCTGTCCAAGATGAAGCGCTGGAACTCGATCGCCAAAAGCGCCGCCATGCAAAGCGGTCGGCGTGTCCGGCCCGAGGTGTGTGAGCCCCTCACGCTCGCCGAAGCTTCACGCTCCCTTTCGCGTGCGACGGCTCTTCTTGTCTGTTGGGAGGAAACATCGGTGAGCAACAGGGTTCTCGACGCCTTGAAATCCGTCCTCGGGGATCGTTTATCGTTTTCTTCCGATGATACGATTGCCTTGGTGGTGGGTCCCGAAGGGGGACTTTCCTCTTCGGAGGTGGATGAGTTGCTCGCATGCAATGAAAATGCTTCCCTGGTTTCCCTCGGCCCGAGCATCCTGCGTACGGAAACCGCCGGAGTTGTGGCTTCGGCACTTGTTCTCTACGAATTGCGTGCTCTCAGCGATTCCTCCTGTAGAGGATGACATCTATGAACGTTGCCGTCGTCAATCTGGGATGCAAGGTAAACCGTGTGGAATCGGACAGTATCGCCTTGTCCTATCGCAGCAAAGGGGCTCATCTCGTCTCTCCTACCGAAGCCGATCTCATCGTGGTGAACACCTGCACCGTAACCGGGGATGCCGAAAAGAAAACACGTAAAACCATTCGGAAGCTCTTGCGCGGCAACGATCATGCCGCCGTGTTGGTGACGGGATGTGCGGCGGTTATCGACCCCTCTTTCTTCTCCTCTCTCGACGATCGCGTCGTCGTCGTGGATAAAAGCGATCTCATCGATTCAACCGATATGTCGTTGCGTCTCGGCGAGGAGTTTCCCACACGTGTAGCGGTGAAGGTTCAGGATGGCTGCGACCATGCTTGCAGCTATTGCATCGTCCATGTGGCGCGCGGGCCGGCGTGGTCTCGACCTTTCGATGATGTGCTCGATGAGGTTGGGGGGTTGAGCGATCGAGGTGTTGGAGAGATCGTTCTCACGGGTATCGACATGGGATCCTATACATCCGGCGGCAAAGGTCTTGTCGATCTCCTGGAAGCGTTGCTCGAGAGAACCGATGGAGCGCGTTTGCGGCTCTCCTCCGTGGAACCGCGCTCACTTGATCCCAGGATGGTGGACCTCATGGCGAAGAGCGAGGGGAGGATTTGTCGTCATCTCCATCTTCCCCTGCAGTCGGGATCGGATAAGGTCCTCAGAGAAATGTATCGGCCGTATCGTTCGGGTGACTTTCGGGCTCTCTGCACCATGCTCAAGGAGGAGATTCCCTCTCTTTCCCTTACGACCGATGTCATCGTCGGTTTTCCCGGCGAGACGCAAGCCGACTTCGACTCGACCTGTGAATTGGTCGAAGAGGTGGGTTTCTCGAAACTTCATGTCTTCCGTTATTCGCCGCGTCGGGGGACACCGGCGGCGAAACGTCTAGATCAGATAGAGCCATCCATCAAGGACGAACGCGCCGATGTTCTCATCCGTCTCGGAGAGGATCTGCGTTTACGCTTCGCGCGGGGCCTTGTCGGGTCATCCGAATGGGTGGTTGTCGAAGGACGGGGTAGGGCGACGACGGAATCCTACTATAAAGTGGACGTTCCCCTTGATTACGAAGTGGGAAGTTTGGTCCGAATCGCCTTAACAGATGTCGACCCGTCTGGTATCTTTAAAGCATGACCGATCAAACACAAATCACCCTCACTCTTCCCGAAGGCTTCGATGTCACTTCTCTCGTGGGACCTCAGGATGCCTATCTCCACCTCATAGAGGAGCGCTTCGGCGCACGCATCACCGTTCGTGGCGATACCGTCTTGTTGGCGGGAGATGAAACCGAACTCCAATCCCTCACCACGCTCTTTTCCGATCTCATGAATCGGGTGAGGCGCGGTGATGAAATCGATGGGGATACGGTGGAGCGTGCTCTCGACCTTCTCAAAACCGGTGAACTTACCCCACGCACTCTGCGCGACAAGGTGGTTCTCACGCATCGGGGGAAAGCCATTCGTCCCAAGACCCCCACGCAAAAGCATTACGTGGAGTCGATCGGGAAAAACACGATTACGTTCGGCATCGGCCCTGCCGGTACGGGTAAAACCTATTTGGCCATGGCTATGGCTATCGCTGCACTCAATCATAAGGAAGTCGGTCGGATCGTGTTGACTCGCCCCGTCGTCGAAGCGGGAGAAAACCTCGGCTTTCTCCCCGGAACGCTCAATGAGAAAATAGATCCCTACATCCGCCCACTCTATGATGCTCTTTTCGAGATGATGGACGGCGTGCGCGCCACGAAGCTCATCAACGAGGGCACCATAGAAA
>CAJMLT010000056.1 GCA_905214325.1 uncultured bacterium | reverse complement strand
GTATTCGGGGAAGGTTCGAACATGGCCGATTACATACGGGCGCGTAGTCCCGAGCATAAGCAGGAACGCATGGAGCAGATCATGGCGGTGACGGATGCCCTGTTCGTCGAGCTGCCGTACAGCGACATAACGCTCAGTCTCATAGGTAAGGAACTGGGTTGGTCGCGTGCCAACCTGTACAAGTATGTTTCCACCAAGGAGGAGATATTCCTGAACCTACATGCGGCGAAGAATCGTGCTTATCTCGAAGACTTGGCCGCCGCTCTGAAGGACGAATCCATGGACGACGACGTATTCGCGCGTACTTGGGCCGAAGTGACCGATGCCCATGCGTCCTTCCAAAAATATCAGAGCATCTTGGTTACCGTGATAGAAGCCAACGTCGATCTGGAGACGCTCACGCAATTCAAACGTGGGTTCGCCCGGATGGGCGGCCCCGTCCATGCCATCCTGCAACGTCGAACCAAAACAGGCGAGGCGCAAGCTCACGACCTCTACCTGCGTTTACTCTATCAGGCGACGGGTCTCTATAATCACTTCAACTGCGCCGACCTGACGCGCGAAGCCATGCGGCTGGCAGGCCTGCCGCCCGTGACAGGCAGTTTCGTTGATGAGTATGCGGAATTCGTCATGATGTGTTTGGTGGATGCACGTGGAAAAGGGCGCCGTTCGTAGTGCGTAAGCTCAAGTGTGACCCAAACCCGCCTAATGCGGGGGATTGAGCTTTGGGGCGCAGCAATCCCTACAGTCTTCCCGCCATATAAAGTGGAAGGAAAACACGATCGCCCTGAACGCTCATTTGACCCGGATGCAGGACCCACTGAGTACCAACTTTTTTGCCGAATGTATCCTTGAATGCGTCCAGCGATTTAAGCTCGTAGCTTTTCGTGGATTTCACTTCGATAGGGCATACCCTCGACTTCATGGCGGCATTCGAGTAAGGCGCTGTTACAAGGAAGTCTACCTCCATGCTTTTCTTAGTCTTCTTGTTGTATTTCGAAAAGAAGAAAAGTCGATGTCCCGATGCATGAAGGGCCTGTGCTACAACGTTTTCGGCAATCATACCTTCGTTTATTTCAAGCTTGTTCAGTAGGATATCGCGGTATACGCCATCACTGGTACTGTCCCTGCTGTCCGAAAAGGCATGGGACACCAGAAGACCGGTGTCGGCCATATAGCACTTAACGGTTGTTCTTTCCTCGTTCATTCTGAGTCCGACGTTGGGGTCTGTTGAGTTGAAGCAGTCGTTGGTCACTCGCGCGTCCGACAGCCAGAAGAATGCGTCCTCATAGCTGCGCATACGGGCGCCCTTGCTCAGAGAGGATAGAGAAAACTTCTTCTCATGCTTCGATAGCTGCCCGGGTATCCCGTCGAACACGGCGCTGACGCGCCTACGGTATCCTCCTGCGTGCTTGGCGATGTCATCGCGATACAGCTTCAGGATGTCTCGCTTAACCGTGTCGGTTCGGCCGAAGTCGCGAGAAGCGACATATTCTGCAACGGCTTGTGGCATACCCCCAACCAGCATGTATTCACGAAACAGACGCGAAGCCTTCCTGTGCAGCGCATCGGGCAGCGGTTTCTTGTTTTCGAATGAGTTCTCGATCGCCTTGGCAAGCGGCATCTCGCCCATGGCCCACAGAAACTCGTCGAAATCAAGGGGATCAAGGTTCATCGCGCGTTCTTCGGAGGGGATGAGAATGTCCTGTACGTTTTCACGGATAGACACCAGCGAGCCTGTTTCAATGTAATCATAACGACCATCGGCAACCAGTTGCTTTATGGATTCTCTTGCTTTCGGATATGCTTGCACCTCGTCGAACACGATGAGGGTGTTTCTGTCGATGAGCTTTACGCCATACAGGGCTGACAGATAAACGAAAAACGTATCAAGGTCGTTGCGCATATCCTCAAAGTAATCAAAGACATCGCTTGGAGCGCTCGTGAAATCAACTACAAGACATGACTCGTATTCGCTCTTTCCGAATTCCGTTGCAAGGGTACTTTTGCCTACGCGTCTTGCCCCTTCAATCAGCATTGCACTCGAACCGTTTGATTCGGTTTTCCATTTCAGCAATTTGGCATAAGCTTTGCGTTCGAGCATTATGACCTCCCTGAAACACGAATCCGTAAAGTTTTAATAGGATAATATTACACGAATCCGACTATATTGGGTACTCCATTTTTGCACGAACCCGAAAACTCGGCAGAGCTTTGTGCTGCCGTCGATGCGAAGACTCGTTCCTCGTTCTCACGGGTTCCAGATGCTCGAACGCTAGAGTTCTCGAATTCGAAACAGGCCACGGTCTCTCTTCGTGACCATCCTATTCCCACAGAGTGAGATTGCCTATCGCATACAGGGGGACGTTTCGCATCCAGTCTTGGTCACCTCCTTATATGAAAATACGTCCTTATTATTGTGCAGGAACACATTGACACTCCCCACAGCTAAAGCAGGGGGATTCTTGCTTCACTGAGATCAGCCAACTGCCGCATACGCGGTTGCCGGTCTTACATTCTCTCCACAAGCGTTGGATTCGGGTGTGTTCCACCCTATCGTTTTCAAGCCTTCTACCAAGATATTCTTCGCCGCATTGATATCGCGGTCATGTTCGGTGCCGCAATACCTGCATACCCAATGCTCACGCAAATCCTTCACGGCGGGTTCTCGCGTGCTGCAAACCGAACAGATGTGTGAGGCGTGTGCTTTTGCTGCGCCCGAAGTCGAGGTGGTCGGCCTAGGGTTCTATTCGTTTGATGACTTTTGCGGGTACACCACCCACGACTGTATTGGCGGGCACATCTTTACCCACCACGGCACCCGCAGCAACGACGGCTCCATCCCCGATGGTCACTCCCTGCAAAATGGTGGCATGTGAACCGATCCATACGTTTTTGCCCAGCACGATGGGGGCCGGGTGTAGGGTCGCGCGCTTTTCGGGATCCATATCGTGGTTGAGCGTAGCCATCACCACGTTATGCCCGATGAGCGCCCCATCGCCCAATGTGATGCCGCCCTGGTCTTGGAAACAACACCCACTGTTGATGAATACGTTTTCGCCGACATGGATATTACGGCCGAAGTCGGTGTGAAACGGAGGGAACAACGCGAAACTTTCCGGCACCGTCGCACCGATAAGCTGGCCGAACAGTTCGCGCACTTCTTCGGGTTCGTGATATTCGTTGTTGATGCGCATGGTGATCTTGCGTGCCTCGTCGGCGGCGGGGCGCATGAAATCGGCGGCGTCCGATCCGCCGTAGACGGTTTCGCCGGCATCCATCATGTCCAGGTACTCACGTTCGTTCATCGTCTGATCCTCTCTTGTCGGATTCATTGTCTCTGCCGCTGTGGTCTAATACAATTGCCTATATGTAATACTGATCTATGCAAATTATGTATAGGAGAAACGTATGGAGCTTCGTACCCTGAAGTATTTTCTGGCGGTGTGCCGAGAGGGAAATATGTCTCGCGCCGCAGGGGTGTTGCACCTCACGCAACCCACGCTCTCACGTCAGATATCCGACTTGGAACGAGAACTCGGCTGCGAACTTCTGGTAAGAGGGCGCGAACTCGAACTTACCGAACAGGGAATCTTGCTCCGCCGCCGCGCAAGTGAGATCGTCCAGCTTGCCGAACAGACGGAAAGCGAAGTCAAGTCGGGAAATGTTGTAGAGGGCGAAGTGCGTATAGTCGCGGGCGAGACCCAGGGGATACGCATTCTGGCCTCCCTGATCCGAGCGTTTCAGAAAGACTATCCGCAGGTGAGATTTCTCATGCACAGTGGGAATGCCGAAGCGGCTACGGATCGTCTCGATAGGGGAATCGCGGACATAGCCGTTTTCGTTGACTACTCCGGCATTACCCGCTACGACCACGTGCGCCTGAAACATACCGATGCTTGGTGTGTTCTCTTTCCGGAAGGGGATGCTTTGGCTGAAAAGGATGTGGTGGGGCCCGCTGACATTGCGGATTTGCCACTCATCGCTTCCAGTCAGGCGCTCGAGCGCGGCACGTTATCAAACTGGTTCGGCGAACGCTGGAGTGCATTGAACGTGGTTGCGGAATACAACCTGGCGTTCAATGCGCAGATGTTCGCCCGAGAAGGAGTTGGCTACGTGCTTGCTCTCGACGGGCTCACGCTAACGGGGCAGGGCACCGGTCTGGAGAGCCGCTTGCTCCATCCGCCTATCGTTTCCCCCATCGATATCGCTTGGAAACGCGATCAGCCGCGAACCCAAGCCGTGCAGAAGTTCATCGAGCGGCTTGGCGAAGCGGAAAGGCTCTGACGAAGGCGGGATGATGTTTGCCTATCTGCACGACTACCGACGGCTCAAACGTCCCCTGTAAACCGTTGGGTTCGTGGGCATAATGGCCCGATGTTGATACCCGCTGAGTCAAAATTGCGAAAAAGTGCAGGATTCAACTAATTGAAATTGCGAATTTTTGCACCACACACAAGGTGAAAGAGTACACGCTGGGAAAATCCGTGGTGTTGGCGGAAACGAATTTGTTCGTAAAGGACGACGTCCTGTATGTTCCCGTTTTCCTTGCGGGGTGCTTCGAATACGACGCTTAGCTGTTGCCATGACATTGGTGCCGCAAGTATGATATGTTATACAAATCATACTAATTATACCAAGGAGAAACGCTATGGCATTTCCGAAGGGTAAGCACGCATGGACGGTGACCGTCGGCGAAAAGGGTCAGATCGTCATTCCCAAGCAAGCACGTGAGCTTTTCGACATCAAACCGGGTGACAGTCTGCTTCTGTTGGGCGACGAAAAACAGGGGCTTGCCATCCCGCCCGGCAGCGCGTTCGATAGCATTCACAAAGCAATCTTCGGCGACGAAACGTCGAACCGATGAGCGCGCAAGCGGTACCAGGCGCCCCGAAAAAGAAGAGGCACATCGTAGCGAAGGTCATCCTTATCGTGTTGGCTGCTGCCATTATTGCGGCGGTGGTGGCGGTGTTCACCTACAAAGACGACAACCTTCACTACATGGACCATGCGTTGGATGCCACCTATGAAGCCGGCTTCACCGAAAAGCAGGCCACCATGCAAAACGGAGCCACCATCAACTACGCAGAAGGCCCCGACAACGGCGATCCTATTCTGCTGATCCACGGGCAACAGGTGGCGTGGGAGGATTACTATACCGTTCTCCCCGAACTTTCGCGCACGCATCACGTGTATGCCATCGACTGTTATGGACACGGGGATTCCACGCATGATGCCTCGCTGTACACCTGCCGGCAAAACGGCAGCGACATCATCGAATTCATAGAAACGATCATCCAAGAACCCGTTATCATATCGGGCCATTCTTCCGGTGGCGTCCTAGCTGCCTGGGTTGCGGCCAACGCCCCGCAGGATGTAACTGCCGCAGTGCTGGAGGACCCGCCGTTTTTCGAAGTCACCCCCGAAGAAATGACGGAGGGCGCCGGCTGCTGGGCATGGGTGGATAGCTTTGTGAACATCCACGGCTATCTCAACCAAAACCAAGAGGCCGACTGGCCGGTCTATTACGTTGAGCACAGCTACCTGTTCTCCCAATTCGGTGAACTGCAGCCGCAGATCGTCGACATGATGCGGACGTGGCGGGCGGAACACCCCAGCGGCCCGGTCACCCTGCCGTGGATTCCGCATAGCTGGATGACGACGTTCTATTACAACGACTTCTACGACCTGTATTTCGGCGAAGTGTTCTACGATGGTTCCTGGATGGAAGGTGTTGACCAGAAGTCTCTGCTCCAAAACGTGAAGTGCCCGGTTGTCTACCTTAAAGCGAACACGCATTACGGCGACGACGGCATGATCTACGCGGCCAACAGTGACGACGATGCCGCTTTGGTGCAAGCGAGCATTCCCACCTGCACCACTATCCATATAGAAAGCGGTCACGATATCCACGGAGAACACCCCGATGATTTTATCGCCGCATTCTCCACGGCGGAGGCGGGGGATCGTTAGGCAACAGAGCAGTGTTTTGCGCTACGTTTCATCAGGGGTGGGCTCCCGCAGGGGAGCCCACCCCTGATACGCTTTTGATGCACAGGGTGGTGTAGGGTGTCTTAGCAGTCGAGAACTCGCAGGTTTTACGAGACGTGTGCGGGTTCGTTGGAACCGAGAGCAAAGGATACGACACCATGAATGATTACCGCACCAGCGATGTGGATGGTAGGGTAGGCTCACCCCTGCTGAATACCATCTTCGGGGGGGGGGGCATCTCTCTAAAGCCTTCC
>CAJMLT010000055.1 GCA_905214325.1 uncultured bacterium | reverse complement strand
CGCCCTTCTGTGTGCCGACCGCGATATTGTCACCCGGCTCGATTATGCGCATGAACGATATCTGGGCACCACCGATGAGGTTGGCGAGCGTATCTTGGAAGCCCAGCGAGATGGCGATGCCGCCGACACCCAAAGCGGCGACGAGCGCGGTCATGTTGACGTTGAAGCAGGAATCCAGAATGAAGCAGATACCCAAGCCCCATACCAGACCACGGGCGATGTTGATGAATATGGAACTTTGCGGCAACGATGTGTCATCACGCGCCATGAGGCGCTTGAGCCATTTGACTACGAGGTGCGAAACGATGGCCACCACGATCAACAACGCGCACGCCAGAAGAACACGCCCTATGGTGCTGTTACCCGTTATCTGAGAAAAAAGTTCGTCGATCTGCTGCATGGTCTTCTCTGGTTCGTCCGTTTCCGTTCCCCAATCATAGCCGCCCGGGACACGTCGACACTCCATCATTAGCTGCTATCATGGAAAATCCAACGTTTGATGCGGGAAAACACCGAGCCCGATATGCCGCGGCTACGGCGGGGCGGCACAAACGCACACGTGCGGAGAAAGGTTTATTTCATGAACTACCATCAGGTGGAATACAAAGGATCCTTCGGCACCTCTTCGCAGATCCCCGCATCGAAGCGTCCCGAGGTATCGTTCGTCGGACGATCGAACGTCGGCAAATCATCGCTCATCAACCGTCTTCTCAACCGCAAGCAACTCGCCCGGGTTTCCTCCGTACCGGGAAAAACCTCCACCATCAACTTTTTCGGCAACGACGAGATCGATTTCGTCGATCTGCCCGGATACGGGTACGCGAAAGTGGCGAAGTCGGAAAAAAGCCGCTGGTCGGAAATGATCAACGGCTATTTCGACCAATACCGTTTCTACGCTTTGGTCGTGGCTCTGATCGACATCCGCCATCCCGCTACGAAGCTGGATGAGCAGATGATCGAATTTCTTTCCGCGTGTGAACTACCCTTCACCATCGTGCTCACCAAGGCCGACAAGATCAGCAAGTCGCAGGCGAACAATCAGGTACGCGCTATCCGCAAGCAGCTCGGTCTGACCGATTCGGTAACCGTGATCGCCTGCTCATCGGAAAAGGGAACCGGATTCGACGAGCTACGCGAAGCCATAGAGCGAGCCTGCAAGTAATGAAGGCGCGCTCCTTTAGCTTGCCAGGGAATACTCATCGTTGATATCGGCTTTCGGCTTCTTCAGCCCCTTGATTTCGATGCCGTTGGCCACCGCATAATCCCAAAGCGCAGCATGAATGGCTTCTTCGGCCAACAGTGAGCAGTGGACCTTGACCGGAGGCAGACCGTCTAGGGCCTCCATAACCGCCTTATTGGTGACCTCGAGGGCCTCCTGCACCGTTTTGCCCTTGATGAGCACCGTTGCCATGGAGCTGGTTGCAATGGCGGCGCCGCAACCGAACGTCTTGAACTTGGCATCGCGGATAACCTGTGCATCGTCGATATCCAAATACACCCGCATGATATCTCCGCAGACGGCGTTACCCACCGTACCGCATCCGCTCGGGTGTTCCATTTCACCCACGTTGCGCGGATTGAGCGAATGATCCATAACCTTTTCGGAATAATTCATTGCCATGATAGACACTCCTTTCGGGAAGAAACACCTCGCGTCTTTCCCGTTCGTTTTCGTATGTTTCGCGATACATCCATCATCTCGCGATCGGACTCTTCGGCTGCCCTACCCCGCCAGCAACGACGGCGCCCCATGACGGAGGAAATCCTCGTAGAGGGGGCTCATGGCACGCAGGTTGGTGATTATCCCCACCAGGGAATCGACGGCGAAATCCACTTCTTCGAGTGTGGTGGTGCGTCCCAACGTCAGCCGCATGGATCCGTGAGCTATTTCATGGGGAAGACCGATAGCCAGAAGAACATGGCTGGGATCGAGGGATCCCGACGTGCAGGCCGACCCGCTTGAAACGCAGATACCGCGAAACGCCATCTGCAGCAACATGCCCTCACCTTCGATGTACTCGAAACTGACGTTGACGTTGTTCGCCAGACGGGCATGGGCATCACCGTTGAGGCGACTGTAGGGAATTTCGTCCAAGATGCGCGCGATGGTGTGATCGCGCAGGTGCCGCATATGTCGATCCTGCTCCTCACGCTCGGCCAGAGCCAGACGCGCCGCTTCGGCGAACCCGACGATACCCGCGACGTTTTCCGTGGTGGCGCGACGGCCACGTTCCTGTCCCCCACCGTCGATCAGATTGTCGATGGCTACCCCACGACGCACGTAGAGGAAGCCGACCCCCTTGGGGCCGTATATCTTATGAGCCGAAGCTGACATGAGGTCGATACCCAACCGACTCACGTCTATGTCTTCGTGGCCGAAAGCCTGAACCGCATCGGTATGGAACAACACATCGTGGGCGTGAGCGATGTCGGCAAGCTCGGCAATGGGCTCCACGGTTCCGATTTCGTTGTTAGCGAACATGATGGAAGCGAGTACGGTATCGGGACGGATGGCCGCTTCGAATACGACGGGATCGATGAGCCCCCGTTCATCGACGGGCAGGTAGGTGACCTCGAATCCTTCCTTCTCCAAAGCCTGACAGGTATGCAGAACGGCATGATGCTCGATGGCGCTCGTGATGATGTGACGACCACGCTTGTCCGCATTGGCGCGCGCGAGACCCTTGATGGCCCAGTTGTCGGCTTCGCTACCGCCGCTGGTGAAATAGATGTCGGTACTGCGGGCACCGATCGTCTGCGCGATGGTTTCACGGGCGGCGACCACGGCATCGGAAGCGCGCTGACCCAGCGGATAGAGAGCGGAAGGGTTGCCGAATTCCTCCGAAAAATACGGAAGCATGACGCGGAGAACTTCCTCGCGTACCGGCGTGGTAGCCGCGTTATCAAGATAGATGGTTTTCATGGGATGCTTCTTTCCTTATAACTCGCATGCAATTTCCTACTTATTTACTAGACTTAAAATACGCGACCCCTCGACAAAGTCAAGTAATTTAATAGATTTAATAGGTTTTCGGGAGTATCCCCGCCCCACTGCGGAGAGAAGACTACAATGATCAAAAATCCCAACGGGTATATGACGTATCGCCTGAGGAGGGCTTATGAAGATTTCCACCAAAACACGCTACGGCATGCGCTTCATGATCGACCTCGCGAAAAACCGAGGCAACGGATGCGTGGCCTTGAAGGACGTCGCCCAGCGACAGGGCGTATCGAAAAAATATCTCGAGCAGATAGTCTCACCACTGGTGTCCGCGGGTCTGCTTCATGTGACCCGCGGTTATCAGGGTGGCTATGAATTGGCGCGAGCACCTAAGGACATAACGGTTGCCGACATCGTGGAGGTCACCGAAGACGGATTGGGCCTGATCGACTGCACGAGCGGCCTGTTTCCCTGTGAGCGAAGCGAGGGTTGCCTATCGCAAGGAATATGGATGGGCTTGGAGCAGCGGATCCGTACCTATTTGGAGGACATATCGCTCCAAGATATTCTCGATCGGAATCTGGGTGCATGAAACACGCGCCTCTTCCCATTCCCGGCACCGCCGGACGCGGAACCGGCGCGATCGCCCGTGAAACACGATTCGACCCGAAACACCCTTGAAGGGAGTTTCGGGTCGAATCACATCCACACTTCCGAACGCTTCATTTGAGCGAATATCGTATCTTTCGGCCTGCGTCTTATGCCCAGCGGACGCAGACCGCACCTGATTCCCTACGCCTCGGCGAACAGCGGAGTGGAGAGATAGCGCTCACCGGTATCGGGGAACAGCGCCACGATGGTCTTCCCCGCATTCTCCGGACGCTTGGCCAAAACGGTAGCTGCGGCGAGGGCGGCTCCGGAGGAGATGCCCACCAGCAAACCTTCGCCACGCGCAAGCGCACGACCGGCCTCGAAGGCGTCCTCATCGGCGATGGTGATGATCTCGTCGTAGATGGCGGTATCAAGCGTATCGGGCACGAATCCGGCACCGATCCCCTGAATCTTGTGCGTACCCGCATGGCCTTCGGAAAGGACCGGGGACCCCGCAGGCTCGACGGCGACGATGCGGACATCGGGGTTCTGCTTCTTCAGATACGCTCCGACACCACTGACCGTACCACCCGTACCCACACCGGCAACGAAGATGTCCACGTCACCATGGGTCGCCTCCCAGATCTCAGGACCCGTCGTTGCCTCGTGCACGGCGGGGTTAGCAGGATTGGTGAACTGCCCGGGAATGAAGGAATTGGGAATTTCCGCGGCAAGCTCTTCGGCCTTGGCGATAGCCCCCTTCATACCCTTCGCTCCTTCGGTGAGCACCAATTCCGCTCCGTAGGCCTTCATGAGGTTGCGTCGTTCGAGCGACATGGTTTCGGGCATGGTGATGATGAGACGGTTACCTCGAGCGGCCGCCAAAGCAGCCAGGCCGATGCCCGTATTACCCGACGTGGGTTCGATGAAAACGGTGTCGTCGTTGATTTTGCCTTCCTTGACACCTGCGGCGATCATGGCCTGCGCCACACGATCCTTCACCGAACCACCCGGGTTGACGAATTCCACCTTACCGATGATCTTCGCCGCCAGGTCGTTGTTCTTCTCGTAATTCGTCAACTCGATCAGCGGGGTGTTTCCGATGATGCCCTCGATACTCTTATAGACCGTCATGATGTACCTTTCCTTTACGCGCGCTTCCGAGCGAAACTCTTTTTTTCGCCCCTTTGTGTTCGGATAAAGCCTACTATTCTTCTAGGTTTTGTCAACACGCAGAAGAAAATACGTGAAAGTCTTCGTTTTTCAGGGCTGTCCGGGCGATGAAACGCCCGCTATCCACGCGAGGCGATTACCGTATGACGCGAACGCGACGTACTCCTTCTATAGCCGAAAGACGCGCCTGCGTCGCTTCGGAGACGCTCTGCTCCACATCGATGAGCGTATAGGCATGGTCGCCACGGGCCTTGTTGGTGAGGTTGGCGATGTTGGCCCCCTCCTCGCCGAAGACCTGCGTGATCCGGCTGATCATGTTGGGGGCATTGCGATGAAGGATGGCCACGCGCTCGGTCTGATCCGGACGCGCACCCATATCGCAGGCGGGATAGTTGACGGAATTGGAAATGGTTCCCTGCTCCATATAGGCCATCAACTCGCGAACGGCCATGATGGCGCAGTTGTCCTCGGCTTCGGCGGTGGATGCACCTAGGTGGGGCAAAACGATGGTGTTCTTCATGTCCATAACCGCAGGGACGGCGAAATCGGTGATATAGACGCCCACCTTACCCGCTTCGAGGGCGACAGCCATCGCGGTGTTATCGACCAACGTGTCGCGGGAGAAGTTGAGAAGTACAGTTCCCTGCTTCATGCAGGCACAGGCATGCTCGTCAATCATGCCGATCGTGCTTTCGAGCGCGGGAACATGAATGGTGAGATAGTCACAACAGGCAAGCAGTTCATCCAGGTCGGTGATGTGATGGACCGCACTGGAAATGCGCCAAGCGGCATTCACCGACACGAAGGGATCGTAGCCGTACACATCCATCCCCAAGGCAACGGCGGCATTCGCCACTTCGGCGCCGATGGCACCGAGACCGATGACGCCGAGCTTTCTGCCCTTGATCTCTCGACCGGCGAATTCCTTCTTCGCTTTCTCCGCGGCCTTGGCGATATTCTCATCATCGGCATTATCCCGACACCACCGTGCACCGTCGATGATGCCGCGGCTTCCCAGAAGCAGACCGCACAGCACCAATTCCTTCACGGCGTTGGCGTTGGCGCCGGGAGTGTTGAATACGACGATGCCCTCTTCGGCGCAGCGCTCCAAGGGAATGTTGTTCACGCCGGCACCTGCGCGGGCGATAGCCAATAGATCTTCGGAAAAGGTCATGTCATGCATGGCGGCACTACGCACGAGAATACCCGACGCACGATCCACTTCATCGGTAAGCTCGTAGGCGGAGCCCAGAAGATCGGTTCCGAGCGGTGAAATGTTGTTCAGGCAATGGACGTAATGCATGATGTCTCCTTATTAGATGAAGCCGTTTGTCAACCGATCAAGTTTAGCAAAGAACCGAGGTGACGGATCCCCCGAAACATCCGAAGTCGGTACACGAGGACAAGATCACGGGCACGGGAGGAAAAAGATGGGTCGAGGGTGATGACTGCCACGAAGCCCACGCATCGGCGAAATCGTCATCCCCGCCGAGCCGTTTTGGAAATCGCACCTCAAAACGTATCAAAACCGTATCTCATTTTTGTCCTTTTTCTCCCAAAAATCCCTTTTTCCGTATCAATACCGTTTCATTTGGAAAGAAATATTCTGTTTTACGATATTTTCGGCCGCCAAGTGGGAAAAATGGGATATCTTTGCCGAAAAAAGAACGAGG
>CAJMLT010000054.1 GCA_905214325.1 uncultured bacterium | reverse complement strand
CCTCCATCTGGCCCTCAAACGCCCCATCGCCGCCCAAATCGACGGAGAGCCGCTTTTCGATACGAATCTCGATATCTCACTACACCCCGAAGAACTCACCGTTCTCAAGGCTTTATAGGGCGTCTCTCGAAGAACCCCTCCTGCTCCCGCAGCAAAAAGAAATCGCGCCTTCATCACCCATGACGCCGAAATAAAAGGGCCCACCGAAGTGGGCCCTCAGAATCAACGATGGCACAAAACCTTAGACGATTCCCTGCGCAAGCATAGCGTCGGCAAGCTTCTTGAAACCGGCGATGTTGGCACCGGCAACATAGTCACCCTCAACACCGTACTCACGAGCCGCATCGTCGGCTGCATGGAAGATATTCACCATGATACCTTTGAGCTTCGCATCGACTTCGTCGAAGCTCCAGCTCAGACGCTCTGAATTCTGAGACATCTCAAGACCGGACGTAGCGACACCACCCGCGTTGGCGGCTTTGCCGGGACAGAATACCACTCCATTGGCCTGAAGATATTGGGTGGCATCCATGGTGGTCGGCATATTAGCGCCCTCGGCGACGATCTTGCACCCGTTGGCAACCAGTGCCTTCGCATCGTCGATGAGCAGTTCGTTTTGCGTGGCACAGGGAAGTGCAATATCGACGGGAACCGACCAGACACCGCGACCCTCGTGGTATTCCACTCCTTCGACGCGTTTCGCGTATTCGGAGATACGACCACGCTCGACTTCTTTGATCTGCTTTACCACGTCGAGCTGAATGCCGTTGGGGTCGTACACCCAACCCGTGGAATCGGAAAGCGTAACAACCTTGGCGCCGAGTTCCTGGGCTTTCTGCGTCGCATAGATAGCGACATTGCCGGAACCGGAAATGGAAACGGTCTTACCGACGAAGGAATCACCGTTGCACTTCAGATATTCCTCAACGAAATAGACCAGGCCATAGCCGGTCGCTTCGGTACGGGCAAGCGAGCCACCATAGGAAAGACCTTTACCGGTGAGCACGCCCTCCCAGACGTTACGGATGCGCTTATACTGACCGAACATATACCCGATTTCACGAGCACCCGTTCCGATGTCTCCGGCGGGAACATCGGTGTCGGCTCCGATGTGCTTGCAGAGTTCGGTCATGAAAGACTGGCAGAAACGCATGACTTCGGCATCCGATTTACCCTTGGGATCGAAATCGCAACCACCCTTGCCGCCGCCCATGGGAAGCGTTGTGAGGCTGTTCTTGAAAATCTGCTCGAAACCGAGGAACTTGATGATGCCGAGATTGACCGACGGATGCAGACGCAACCCGCCCTTGTAAGGCCCGAGGCAGCTGTTGAACTGCACGCGGAAACCACGGTTCACCTGAACCGTTCCCTCGTCGTCGACCCAAGGCACACGGAACATGATCACGCGCTCCGGCTCGACGATACGCTCGAGTAATCCTGCTTTTTGGTATTCGGGGTTTGAATCGATAACCGGCTTCAAAGACGTGAGAACCTCGGTGACAGCCTGAATGAATTCAGGCTCATTGGGGTTTTTGGCCTTGACCTTCTCGATCACTGAATCGACGTAGCTCATAGAACCTCCTAGTAAAGATATTCAACTTTTAGAGATTATCAAAATAGAAGTTGCTTGTTAAGCAGCCATACACAAACAAACCCCCTCGTTAACATGATGGAAACATTAACGAGGGGGTCCGACATCGAAAGAGAAAACCGAAATACGATACGGAAGGGACCTACATCCTTTCGGGAGCGGAAACCCCGAGCAGATCAAGAGTCAAGGCAAGCGTTATACGCGTCGCGTCCACCAGGGCCAAGCGCGCTTTCATCAAGGATTCGTCTTCGACGATAACATGACAATTCGTATAGAACGAATGAAAAAGACCGGCGAGATCCTGAGCATAATGCGTCAGCCTGAACGGAGCCCGATCACGTGCTGCACCCGCGATAAGATCGTGGAAATCGGACATCTGGGACATGAGCGCTAACTCACTTTGGTGCGTCAGGCAACCGAGATCGACCCCCTTGAGCTTCAGCCCTGAAACAACCTCATCGATCGAAACAGTGGCCGCACGATCCTCTCCGAGCCCGGAAGCCTTACGCAAAATGGAGCAAATGCGGGCGTGGGCATACTGCACGTAATAAACCGGGTTGGAAGAGTCCTTCTTCTTCGCCGCCTCGATATCGAAGTCGATGGATTGATCACTCGACTTCGATAGCATCATATAACGCGTCGCATCGGGGCCCACTTCGTCGATCAATTCGCGGAAGGTGATCATCTCTCCCGTTCTTTTGGACATACGCACAACCTTGCCATCACGATACAACGTAACCAGCTGCCCCAAAACAACTTCGAGTGCCCCAGGGTAACCCCAAGCTGTCATCATGGCCTGACAGCGGGGAATGTACCCGTGATGATCGGCGCCCCATATATTGATGAGCTTGTCGTAACCGCGCGATATTTTGTCGTAATGATAGGCCACATCGCTCATGAAATACGTCAATTCACCATTCTGCTTGATCAGCACACGATCCTTTTCGTCTCCGTAGGCGCTTGATCGGAAATAGGTTGCCCCTTCGTCGACATAGATGAGATCACGCTGCTTCATAGCATCGAAAGCACGCTGTATCGCAGTCTGTCCCTGCTCATCGGGAATGAAAAGCGAGTGCTCCGAAAACCACGTATCGAACGAGGTTCCGAACAGGGCAAGAGTTTCCTTGACGTTATCGAGCATGGCCTTATAGCCGATCTCGCGGAAGGCGCGCCGCCGCTGATCGGCATCGGCGGTGAGCCATACATCGCCGTCGGCGGCGATGATGTTCCGGGCGATGTCGACGATATACGACCCGCCATAAGCCTTTTCGGGCAGTTCGACATTCTCGCCGAGCTCCTGCCGATAACGGACGACGATGGAGTCGGCGAAGACATTCATCTGGTTTCCCTCGTCGTTTATGTAGAATTCCTCATCGACATCGTAACCGGCATGACGCATAACGCGCGCCATGGAGTCCCCTAGGGCCGCCCAACGACCATGGCCGACATGCATGGGCCCGGTGGGGTTGGCGGAAACGTATTCGAGATTCACCTTGCAAGACTCGTCCAAAACCCCCTTGCCAAACGAAGATCCTTCACGACGCACCTCTTCAACGACTTCCTGAAACGATTCAGCCGCGATGACGAAATTGATGAAGCCCGGACCCGCGATGGATGTGGAGGCGATGATTGCGTTCTGTGGAAGATGATCGACGATACACTCGGCGATCTTTCGGGGATTCTCATGGGCGATTTTGGCCAAACGCATGGCGATGGTGCATGCCCAATCGCCATGGGACTCCTCCCGAGGTCTCTCAAGCGACGGAAGGGGTATCTGAGTGAGCGCAAGATCCCCTGCCTCAACAGCATGGACGAGGGCTTGATGAACTAATTCTTCAAGAGATTCACGGATGGTCATAGGATAACTTTCTTCTCGATCAGCGGGGACGATTGTATCATCAGTTCCCGTCGTGTAGGTGGTTTTCGATATAGGTATCGAATTCACGGGTGAGGTGTTCCTGCAGCAGTGCAAGACGGAGACGATCCCCACCTCCCACCGCAATACCGTCGATGAAGGAAACACCCCGGGCAAACGTGCTGGAAGAGGTGACAATAACCTCATCGGCATCGAAAAGCTCTTGTTTCGAAAACGCTCTCTCCTCTACGGGGATATCCAAAGATGCGCACATGGCGATGAGATGGGCACGTGCGATACCCGGCAATATGAACTCGTCGGCCGGATGCGTTATCAACGTTCCCTCTTTGAGGATATGAACATTGCTATGCGCACATTCGGTAACATATCCTTCCCGAATGAAGATCGCTTCATCGCAACCCGCCTCTTCAGCCCTTTGGGCAGCAAGTACATTGGGAAGAAGATTGAGGGTTTTGGCATTGCAATGGGAAAAACGCGTATCCTCGACGCAAACGGCACAAGCATCCCGAGATAGATCGTCTATCCCCTCCGGAACGACGGTGATCCAGAGGTTGGGAGCCGTCGAGGGGAAACTATGCCGTCTCAAGCCCGTCCCCCGCGTCATCTGCCAATAGAGAAACGTCTCCTCAGCGTCGACCTTCCCCACCATCTCATGAAGAAGGGTTTTAAGTTGAGGCGCGGAAATATCGGGCTCTATCCTCATCAGATGTGCGCTACGGAAAAACCGGTCGATATGCTCGTCGGCGTAGAGAATGACCCCTTTGCACGTCATCGTCGCATCGTAGACGCCATCGCCGAAAAACGACGCTCGATCGTTCATGGGGATACACATCTGTTCCAAAGGACCCCACTGACCGTTGTAGTAACCCAAACGCTGCATGTGATTCCCCTACTTCAAGGTGGCTAAAACGATGGCCTTGATCGCATGCATGCGGTTTTCCGCTTCATCGAAAACCTTCGAATAAGGTGCTTCGAATACGTCATCGGTCACTTCCATTTCGGTAATGCCGAATCTTTCCGCTATATCCTGGGCCACGGTTGTCTCCGCATCATGGAAGGCGGGAAGACAGTGCATGAATATCGCCTTGTCGTCGGCGTATTCCATCACCTGACGGTTAACTTGGTAGGGAGAGAGCTGATCTATACGCTGCGCCCAAAGTTCGGCAGGTTCGCCCATGGATACCCAAATATCGGTATAAACGATATGCGCCCCCGTCACCGCTTCACGGACATCGGAGGTGAGAAGTACCTCGCAGCCGTTTTCGGCAGCAAGGGCACGACAGATTTCGACAAGCGAATCATCGGGCATCGACTCTTGCGGGCCGCAGGCGACGAACGTGATGCCCATCTTCACACAACCCACCATCAGCGAATTGGCGACGTTGTTCTTCGCGTCTCCCATGAATACCAACCTGAGTCCCTGAAAATCTCCGAAGTTTTCCCTAATGGTCAAAAGATCGGCGATGATTTGGGTGGGGTGGCATTCGTCGGTGAGGCCGTTCCATACGGGAACGCCGGCGTTTTCGGCGAGTGTCTCCACGATCTCCTGTCCGAATCCGCGATATTCGATTCCATCGAACATCCGCCCCAGAACCCGAGCGGTATCCTTAACGCTTTCCTTATTCCCCATCTGGGATCCCTGCGGATCGAGATAGGTGACTCCCATCCCCAGATCATGACCGGCAACTTCGAAAGAACAGCGGGTGCGCGTTGAGGTCTTTTCGAAGAGCAAGACCATATTCTTGCCCTCGAGCTCCTTATGGATAACCCCTGCCCTCTTCTTGGTTTTGAGATCGGCCGCAATATCAACCAAGGCAATGATCTCCTCCGAAGAAAAGTCCAGCAGTTTTAAGAAATGGCGACCCGTCAATGAAAGCGTCATCTATTCCTCCCGTACTCGTGGAAACGTCGATCGACAAGCGATCGATATCTGAAGATCCCATTATGGCACAGATACGAAATCGGCTCCGCTGACGGAGCCGATCTCTTTAAGAATCTTTCGCCTTAAACGTCATTGGACGTGAATGGTGTTTCCCTTATGAATGCCCGTGATGGCATACTCCACCCATTCGGCGATATTGACCACATGATCACCCACGCGTTCGAGATACTTGGCGATCATCATGACATCGAACACATAGGATTCGTCACCCTGATGTTCGACGATATGTGCAACGATTTCGTCCTTCACTTCTTCGAACAGGAAATTGATGACTTCATCGCCATCGATACACTCCCGAACTTTAGTCAAATCGCGCGTAGTGAATGAGTCGATCACCGCATCCACCTGATCCTTCGCCTTGGCAGCCATAGCCGAAAGCGCGGGAAAACGACCCAGGTCGGCACCCTTGGGAAGCGTGGTGGCGATTTCGCAGATTTCACCTGCCTGATCACCGATACGTTCGAGGTCGGTGATCATCTTGAGCGCTGCCGTTACCAGACGAAGATCGGTAGCTACAGGGGTTTCGCACAGCAAAAGGCGCAGGCACAGTTGCTCGATATCGCGCTCCATATCGTTGATCGCAACGTCGTTGCGGGCGACCACCATCGCTTTGGCGATGTCGTGCTGCGTTACCGCTTCAAGTGATCCATCGATTGCATCCTTAACCAATTCTCCCATACGGGAAAGGTCCAGACGAAGTTCCTTGAGTTCTTCGTCGAATACGGGACGTGCTGCCATATCAACCAAACCTTCCTGAAATGTAGTCTTCGGTACGTTTGTCCTCGGGGAGGGAGAACAGTTTGTCGGTAGCGGAACATTCAACCATTTCCCCGAGGAGGAAGAATGCCGTTCGATCGGAGATACGGGCCGCCTGCTGCATGTTGTGCGTCACGATGATGATGGTGTAGTTTCCCTTCAACTCGATGGCCAACTCCTCGATCTTGGACGTGGAGATGGGATCGAGGGCGCTGGTAGGCTCATCCATGAGCAGAACTTCGGGATTGACGGCAAGGGCACGGGCGATGCAGAGCCGCTGCTGCTGACCACCGGAAAGACCGAGGGCGTTTTTCTTGAGACGATCCTTGAGTTCGTCGAAAATAGCCGCCTTTTGCAGGGATTCTTCCACGATATCATCAAGCTCCGCTTTCTTCTTGATGCCATGGGTGCGGGGGCCGAATGCGATATTGTCATAAATGGACATAGGGAATGGGTTGGGTTTCTGGAATACCATACCCACCTTCTTCCGCAGCACGTTTACGTCGTAGCCATCATAGATATCTTCCCCGTCCAAAGTGAGACGGCCGGTGATGCGGCATCCCTCAACCAAGTCATTCATGCGGTTGAGCGATTTGAGCAAGGTGGACTTGCCGCAACCGGACGGGCCGATCATAGCCGTGATCTGGTTTTCCATAAAGGAGAGATTGATGTCGGAGAGCGCCTGGTAATCCCCATAGAAGAGATCCATGTGCGAGACATCCATCTTTGGAGTCTTATTCATCTGTCACTGATCCTTTGCTGATGCGATTTGCAACCGCCGAAGAAGCGGTATTGATAACGAGAACGAACACGAGCAGCAAAACCGCCGTGGCGTAGGTGGCGTCGATATGCAGACCCTCGGAGGCAAGCAGGTACATGTGTACCGCAAGCGTACGGGTGGAATCGAAGAAGCCGGTGGGTATGGCCGCAATGGAACCTGCGGTATAGATAAGCGCCGCAGATTCACCGACGGTACGACCGATCGCCAAAATGATGCCACCCAAAATACCGGGGACGGCGGAGGGCAACACGATGCGCATGACCGTAC
>CAJMLT010000053.1 GCA_905214325.1 uncultured bacterium | reverse complement strand
AACTGTGTGGGTTCGTTGATAATTTCTACATAGATGATATTCGGTTCGTCCTTGCCTTCGACTTGGACATCTTCTCGCCCTTGGTGAGCAGAAAACCATGACCGAATACGGTATGGGTTATGGGCATTCCGGCGGCCATGAGCATCGCGGGCCAGATAACACAATGGAAGCGCGTGATGTCTTTGCCGACGAAGTGGTAGCGCATAGGCCACGCGTTTTCGTATTCAGCGCGGCGATCCTCATCTCCGTAGCCGATACCGGTGAGATACGCCAACAAAGCGTCCGCCCAGACATAGGCAACATGACCCGTGTCGAAGGGAAGCGGAACACCCCAATCGAAGGTGGAGCGCGAAATGGACAGATCCTTCAAACCGCTTTTCACAAATGAGATGATTTCGTTTCTGCGCGTTTCAGGACGGATGAAATCGGGATTCTTCTCATAGAAATCGAGGAGATCGTCCTGAAATTCGGAAAGCTTGAAAAACCAGTTCTCTTCCCCTTCGGCCTTCTGTACGGGGCGCTTGCAATCCGGACAGACCAGTTCACCCTCGTCGTTTTTCTCCAGATCAGATTCGGCATAGTAGGTTTCCTCGTGAACGCAGTACCATCCCTCATACGATCCCTTGTAGCACCAGCCTCCGTCATAGAGGTCCTGCCAAAACTTTTCCACGGTACGCGCATGACGGGGCTCGGTTGTGCGCACGAAATCGGTATAGGTGATATCCAGCATATCCCACGCATCGCGAAATGCCGGTTCCATGGAATCGCACCACTCCTGAGGGTTCATACCCTTCGCGGCAGCGGTGTCGGCGACCTTCTGCCCATGTTCATCCATGCCCGTAACGAAAGACACATCGTAACCGTTCATACGCTGATAGCGGGCAACCGCGTCCGCCGCGATGGTGGTGTAGGCGGTTCCCAGATGGGGAGCGGCATTCACGTAGTAGATGGGGGTGGTGAATGCGTAGGATCCTTTGCTCATGTGATAACTCTCCTTCTTGCGTGACCAAGCCGATGATGCCGGTAGCAATTCGTGTGACACTCTTATCCCGTATACCACAAAATGCCTGCGTCCACCGCAAAGGGCATCTCTTCTCGATACGAGCGCTTGATATGGTACCATCTCCGCGCTCCGTCGAGACGTGATCACCGTAATTTTGCTCGACGTTCACGCCAATCGGGCATGAAAAAATCCATCTTCTCCTTGAAACCCGGACCATGACCGGCTTCGAGAAGGTGACATAGTTCATGCACGACGACATATTCGAGACATTCGGGAGGATAGAGAGCGAGGCGGATATTAATGCATACCCGACCCGTTGCCGGCTGGCAACTCCCCCATCGGCTGGTCATATTACGGTAGACCAAACGCCCGACCTTCACGCCCATGATCGGCTCCCACGCCTCGATCAAGGGAGGGACACAGGCCATCACCGTCTCACGCCACCGCTCGATCTCCTGTTTCGAAGCGCATGATGCCCGTGATTGCGGAGAATCAGCGAGGGATCGGCGCTGATTCTCTATCCAAGCAGCCTTCATGTCGATGAAGTACCTGATACGTTCGTCGTTCACTCCGAACGGCGCAGAAACCTCCACGTCGACATCCGATTCGACGACCCTCATACGGACGTTTTTCATCGCCTTGCGCCGCACCCGCACACGCAGGCCATCATGGGAGAATTCGCTTACGGATCGCAGGTTGTCGCTCACGCATGATCTCTTTCTCGATGGGTTGTGATGACACCGGTAAAGAATACCATCGAAAGGGAAATCATCGGGTCACGTCCGAATGCTCCCGCTCCTTCTTGACCTTCATGCATCTCATGGCGTTCAGAATGGCGAGGATGGCCACCCCGACGTCGGCGAACACCGCAAGCCACATGGTCGCGATACCGACGGCAGCCAGAACGAGGACGGCGAATTTCACCGCAAGGGCGAAAACGATATTCTGCCAGACGATACGCATGGTTTTACGGGCGATCCGAATAGCTGAAGCGATGCGGGAGGGCTTATCGTCCATCAACACGATATCGGCGGCCTCGATGGCGGCATCGGAGCCCATGGCACCCATAGCGATCCCGATATCGGCACGGGTCAAAACCGGCGCATCGTTGATGCCGTCGCCGACGAAGACGAGCTTGCCCTTTTCGGACGTTTCCTTCAACAATGCTTCAACTTCGGTCACTTTATCCTGAGGGAGAAGCTGAGCTCGATATTCATCGACACCAACGCTGCGCGCAACCGCGTCTGCAACCTCGCGGCGATCACCCGTCAACATAACCGTCTTTCTTATGCCGGCGGCGTGAAGTTCGGTGATGGTGTCCCGCGCATCTTCCTTCACCACATCGGCGATGACGATATGGCCGATATAGGCTCCGTCATAGGAAACGTGCAGGATGGTTCCTGTCAGCTCGCAATCATGATAGTCGATGCCGTCTCGGGCCATGAGTTTATCGTTGCCCACCGCAACGACGTGCTCGTCCAACAGAGCACGCACCCCATGGCCACCCTCCTCACGCACCTCAGCCAAACGGGAGTTATCGATAGAGCCGCCGAAAGCCTCCTTGACCGAAACGGCGATAGGATGATCGGAATACGCTTCAGCGTGGGCGGCGACGGACAGAAGGAAATCGGCATCCACAGCGGACGCAGGATGAACGGCCACCACGTCGAACGTGCCGTCGGTCAGCGTTCCCGTCTTGTCGAACACTACCATCTCCGCAGAGGCAAGGGCTTCGAGATAGTTCCCTCCTTTGACCAGAATACCCAAACGGGACGCACCGCCGATACCTCCGAAAAACGAAAGGGGAACGGATATGACCAACGCGCACGGACACGACACCACCAAAAAGATCAAGCCACGTTGCACCCAATCGGACCAATCCTGCGCGAAGACGAGAGGGGGTATCACGGCAAGGAACAGCGCTACGATAACCACGATCGGCGTATAGTAACGAGCGAAACGCGTGATGAAGTTTTCGGTATGAGCCTTCTTCTCGCTTGCGTTTTCGACCAATTCGAGAATACGCGATACCGTGGAATCCCCGAACGGCTTCGTCACCCGTACCGTCAGCAGACCCGTCATGTTCACGCAACCGGAAATAACCTCGGCACCGACATCGACATGACGGGGAACGGACTCCCCCGTCAAAGCCGCCGTATCAAGCTGGGACGCACCAGAAACGACGAACCCGTCGAGCGGCACCCGTTCACCGGGCTTTACCACGATCTCATCACCGATGGCCACCTCATAGGGGTCCACCTGTACCAATTCCCCCTCGAGCATGACGTTGGCATAATCGGGGGCGATATCCATCATTTCGGCAATGGACTTACGCGACTTACCTACCGCATAACCCTGGAACAATTCGCCCACCTGATAGAACAACATGACGGCAACGCCTTCGGCCATATGCGGATCGGTATCGGGAAACAACACCAACGCGAAAGCACCGATGGTCGCAATACTCATCAAAAAATTCTCATCGAAAACCTGTCCGTGACCGATATTGCGCGCCGCCTTGAACAACACGTCATAACCGGCGATGAGATAGGGAACGAGGAACAGGGCGAATTCCGCATAGAGCGCATACGGTTCGGTGAACCAATCATCGAGCGGCAAAAGATAGATGACGACGAACAGCGCCAAAGCGACAGCTATACGGATAAGGGTTTTTTTCTGTTTCGTATTCATAGGACACTTTCTTGGAAACGATTACCGCACACGACTTTCAAAGCCCCCCACCGGGAGCTTTCGGAAAATACAAAGCAAAAACGCGGTCTATCAGTGGAGAACGACCATATCGGGCTCTATCTTTTTACAAATACGCAAGCATTCTTCGAAGATCTCATCGAAGCGTTCATCAACGGCATCGAGGGTGAACTTCTGAGTCATGAAACTCATGGACGCACGGTTGACGCCATCGATCTTTTCCATGGCGGTCTGCATCTTGGCGGCGCAATTGGCGCAATCGAGATCTTCCACTTTATAAACTCTACGCATAACGCATCCTTTCGATTCACGGAAGGGAACCATCCACCCGAACGCAGCCGAGCGAAAGCCCCTTACTTCATTCACAGATATGATTCATACCCTGAGCGAGCATGGTGTGTACGTGGTCGTCGGAAAGCGAATAGATGACCTGCTTCCCGTCGCGCTTGGCACGCACAAGGCGCGACTGCTTCAGCGTACGCAGCTGATGCGACACGGCACTTTGCGTGGCCCCTATCGTTTCGGCGAGGTCGGCGACGCACAATTCCTCAACCATGAGCGCATAGAGAATCTTGATGCGCGTGGTATCTCCGAACACCTTGAACAAATCAGCCAAATCGTAGAGCAGTTCTTCATCGGGAAGGCAGTCGATCTGATCATCAGCAATGCACATCTCGCCTTTTCGGCTTCCATCAACATCGTCCGTCTGGGAAGGAGCACGCTTTTCGCTTGTCATGCTTAAACCTTTCAACATATGAACATCTATTCATAAGTATAAGAACGAGATCGCCTCTGTCAAGCCATGAAAGGGATTTTTATTTCAACCATCCCCTTCTCGAACAGGTGGAGTCACCGCCCTTTCCGAAAACAACGAAGACCCGACTCGAGAACGAACTCGAATCGGGTCTTTTCGTCATACGTCCTGTGGCCTCGTCGTCAAGTCCACAGACGTTTCACATCGGGTTTTACTGGATGCCCTCCAACGTGGGAATGTTGGAGAAGCCAACAGCCAAATCCTCATCGGTGGGAATGTAGTCGGTCATCGTGCCGTTCTTGTAGGCCATATAGGCAGCGAGATCGAAATAGCCCGTACCCGTAAGGCCGAAAACGATGGTCTTCTCCTCGCCCGTTTCCTTACACTTGAGCGCCTCGTCGATGGCGACACGGATCGCATGCGCCGATTCGGGAGCGGGCAGAGTTCCTTCGACGCGGGCGAACAGCGTTGCCGCTTCAAACACCTTCGTCTGCTCGACCGAACGAGCCTCGTCCAAAAAGCCATCATGATAGAGCTGCGACAGGATGGGGCTCATGCCGTGATAGCGCAATCCACCCGCGTGGTTAGGCGAGGGAATGAAACCCGACCCCAACGTATACATCTTCGCCAAAGGCGTGACCTGTCCCACATCGCAGAAGTCGTAAGCGAATTTACCACGGGTGAGAGAAGGGCAACTCGCCGGTTCCACCGCGATGAAATACGGTGCCTGTTTGCCATTGAGACGATCGGCCATGAAAGGTGCCATCAGACCACCTAGGTTCGACCCGCCACCGGCACAGCCGATGAGGATATCGGGGGTAACGCCTATCTTGTCAAGCGCCGCTTTCGTCTCCAGTCCGATGATGGACTGATGAAGGAGGACCTGGTTCAAAACACTGCCCAACACGTAACGACACCCCTCGGTGGAAACCGCTTCCTCCACCGCTTCGGAGATGGCCGTACCCAGAGAACCGGAATTTTCGGGATCCTTATCTAGGATGGAACGACCGACATTGGTTTCACGCGAAGGCGAAGGTGTAACGCGAGCGCCATAGGTTTCCATGACCGCCTTGCGGTAGGGTTTCTGCTCTGCCGAACATTTGACCATGTAGACGTGCAGATCCAAACCGAAGAATCCACATGCCATGGAAAGGGCGGTACCCCATTGGCCGGCACCCGTCTCGGTCGTGAGGCAGGTAAGTCCCTGCTCCTTTGCGTAATACGCTTGCGCGATAGCCGAATTCAGCTTATGGGAACCGCTGGTGTTGTTGCCTTCGAATTTGTAGTAGATCTTAGCGGGTGTATCGAGTGCCTTCTCCAGAAATTCGGCATGCACCAGCGGTGAGGGGCGGTACATTTTATAGAAATCGCGCACCGGTTGCGGGATGGGAATGAAACGGTCGGTTGTGTTGAGTTCCTGCTTGGCCAGCTCGGTTGCGAATACGGGAGAAAGATCCTCCACCGTAACGGGCTGCAGGGTTGCCGGATTGAGGATGGGAGCATGGTCGTGCTTCATATCCGCACGCACATTGTAGTAATGGGTGGGAAGTTCCTCCTCCGAAAGATACGTCTTGTAGTCAGTGCTGTTCCGCTTGTTCATCTTCTTCTCCTTTCTCGGGAGACGAAGGCATAAAAAAACGCCCCGTCTCCTACAATTTACTTGCAGGGACAAGAGCGAACTCCTGCGGTGCCACCTCTGCTTGACGTATACACGCCCACTCACGAAATGCAATCACATTTCTACTCTATAACGGGAGCTTCCGTCTCAGACTAATACTATAAAAGATTCGCCCGAGCCCTCGGAGGACCATTTGATGATTCGCTTTCTGCCGAGATCCCAGCATCCCCGACTCTCTGTGAGTGCGCTACCACCGTTACTTCCTCGTCAACGGTTTGCGAAACCCATTCTAGCAAAACATTTTCAGAGCGCAAGAAGAAAATGAAAATGACTCACGCCTCAAGCAGACCGAAGCGCATTTAAACCACGCGTTCGATCATGGGTTTTGCGTCTTATCCACAAGTCCGGATGATCTTCCGCAAAAACGAACCGTATCATCCCTCTTTTCCTCTCTCCGCCCTTTTCAACCCCTCCGGTAAGCAACAAGCCCGGATCATCGCCGATAAGCGATGCCGGGCTTGTTGTGTGAGAGCTTGCTGTGATGTATCAGGCTTGCTGTGATGTATCAGACTTGCCGTGGTGGATAAGGGTTTGTAGGGGTGAGCCCCTCCCTTATTCATTCCTGAAGATTCACGATTATTCCCGCAACCCCCGACGCTTCCATGCAAGGGTGGCACCGGTAGCCGATACCGCCATGACAAGGGAGATAAGGCCGATGAGGATGCCGGTGGTGTCAGCGGTCTTGGATGTGGTGGTAGCAGAAGTGTCCGTGTCATCTGCAGAGGTATTGGAGTCGGTAGGATCAACAACAGGGTCATCACTTGCACGACGCTGCCAGGAACCCGTTGTGATGGTGTCACCTTGTATCACTTCACGAAGAGAGGCTTGGGTGGTAGAGGCACTAGCAGCACTACTGCTCCAACCCATGAACTCATAGTCTTTGTAAAACGATGCGAAGGGATCGTTTTCACTGGCACTGTCTTGTGTTGCTCCTACGACGGGATAGGCAGGAGTGGGAGCATCAAGGCCCTTGGTCAAGGTAACAACGGGCATCTGGGGCAGGTTGTTGGGAAGGTCATCGGTAGAGCGAAGACCTGCCCACTCATAGGTCAGGGTGTACTGGGGGTCTTTGGTCCAC
>CAJMLT010000052.1 GCA_905214325.1 uncultured bacterium | reverse complement strand
GAGTTGCTAGGTGACAGCGAAATGGTCATCCGCACCCTCGATCGCGATCCGGCGACCACCAAGGAAGAGTCCCTGATCGAACTCTATCGTCGTTTCCGTCCCGGTGAGCCTCCTACGATCGATTCCGCCCGTACGCTTCTCGACGGTTTGTTCTTCAATCCCCAGCGCTATGATCTGGCCAAGGTCGGTCGCTACAAGATCAACAAGAAGCTCGGTTTCGACCCCGAAAACGATGCTTCGACCCTGACCGAAGAGGATATCGTCGCCTCAATGCGCTACATCATCGCATTGCATGATGGCGAAGAAGGTGTCTCCGTCGACGATATCGACCATTTCGGCAATCGTCGTATCCGCACGGTCGGCGAATTGATCCAGAACCAGTTCCGTATCGGCCTGTCCCGTATGGAGCGCGTCGTTCGCGAACGCATGAGCATGCAGGAGCCCGACGACATTACGCCCCAGAGCTTGGTCAACATCCGTCCCATCGTGGCTGCCATCAAGGAATTCTTCGGTTCCTCCCAGCTTTCCCAGTTCATGGACCAGACCAATCCCGCTGCAGGCATCACGCATAAGCGTCGTCTTTCCGCTCTCGGACCCGGTGGTCTGTCCCGTGAGCGCGCGGGCTTCGAAGTGCGCGACGTTCATACCTCCCATTACGGTCGTATGTGCCCCATCGAGACGCCTGAAGGCCCCAACATCGGTCTGATCGGTTCTCTCGCCACCTATGCACGCATCAACCCCTATGGTTTCATCGAAACGCCGTATCGCCGCGTCATCGACGGCAAGGTTACCGATGATGTTGACTATCTCACCGCCGACGAAGAGGAGAAGCACACCATCGCCCAGGCGAATGAGACCTTCAACCTCGAAACGCGTGAGTTCGGTTATACCGACGAAAACGGCAAATTCGTGAAGGCCGCCAGGGTGTTGTGTCGTACCACCGACTCCAAGGGTGTTTTCGGTGAAGCCGCCGACTGCCCGGTGGAAATGGTCGATTACATGGATGTTTCCCCCCGTCAGATGACGTCGGTCGCTACATCGCTCATTCCCTTCCTCGAGCATGACGACGCGAACCGCGCACTCATGGGTTCCAACATGCAGCGTCAGGCCGTTCCTCTTCTGCGCCCCAACGCTCCTCTCGTCGGTACGGGTATCGAACACCGTATCGCGGTTGATTCCGGTGAGATCCTGGTTGCCCAGAACGCCGGTATCGTCGACTACGTCGATGGTGAGACCATCATCGTCGAACGCACCGATGGTGAATATGACGAATATCTCATTCCCAAGTTCCAGCGTTCCAACCAGAGCGGTTGCATGAATCACAAGCCCATCGTCCACAAGGGTGATGAGGTGCAGGTCGGTGACGTTCTCGCCGACGGTCCTTCCTGTGACAAGGCTGAGCTCTCCTTGGGCCAGAATCTCATGGTTGCCTACATGCCGTGGGAAGGCTACAACTACGAGGACGCCATCATCCTGTCCGAGCGCGTCGTGGCTGAGGACCTTCTGACGAGTATCCATATCTCCGAATACGAGATCGATGCCCGTGACACGAAGCTCGGCCCTGAGGAGATCACGCGGGAGATTCCCAATATCTCCGACGATATGATTTCCGATCTCGACGGGGACGGCATCATCCGCGTCGGCGCCGAGGTATTCCCCGGTGACGTACTGGTCGGCAAGGTCACCCCCAAGGGTGAAACGGAGCTCACCGCCGAAGAGCGCTTGCTCCGTGCCATCTTCGGTGAGAAGGCCCGCGAAGTGCGTGATACTTCTCTGAAGGTTCCTCACGGTTCCGGTGGTCGTGTTATCGGTGTGTCCCGTTCTTCCCGTCTCGACGGTGACGAACTGGCTCCCGGTGTCAATGAGCTCGTTCGTGTCTTCGTTGCTCAGAAGCGCAAGATCCAGCAGGGCGACAAGCTTTCCGGTCGTCACGGTAACAAGGGTGTTATCTCCCGTATTCTCCCCGTCGAGGACATGCCCTATCTGGCAGACGGTACCCCCATCGATGTCATCCTGAACCCACTCGGTGTTCCTTCCCGTATGAATGTCGGTCAGCTTCTCGAGTGCCACCTGGGTTGGGCGGCCAAGTGGGGTTGGTCCGATAAAGAGGAAACCGACGAAGTGGTGGAAGGTCCCATCCATGTCGCGACGCCGGTATTCGACGGAGCAACGGAGAAGGAAATCTCCGACGTCATCGAAAAGGCCAATCGCAATCTCATCAACATCAACCGTGAAAAATTCGGCGAAAAGGCTCGTCCCGAATTCGTCCCGCAGCTTTCCCGAACGGGCAAAGCGGTTCTCTACGACGGTCGTACCGGTGAGCAGTTCCGTGAGCCGGTCACGGTCGGTCAGAGCTACATTCTGAAGTTGGGCCACTTGGTCGACGACAAGATTCACGCCCGCTCGACGGGTCCCTACAGCTTGATCACCCAGCAGCCTTTGGGTGGTAAAGCTCAGTTCGGCGGCCAGCGTTTCGGTGAGATGGAGGTGTGGGCTCTCTATTCCTATGGCGCTTCCAACGTCTTGCAGGAGATCCTGACCATCAAATCCGACGACACTTCGGGTCGTGTCAAGTCCTACGAGGCTATCGTCAAAGGCGAGACCATTCCCGCTGCGGAGGTTCCCGAATCATTCAAGGTCCTCATCAAGGAAATGCGTTCTCTGTGCCTCAACGTCGAGCTCGAAGGCCATGAACATGAATCAATCGATATCACGCAAACCATCGATCGGGATTCCGAAGAATTGATCGGTGCTCCTCTCGAGTCCCGTTCCTCGTCTTCCGACGACGAAGAGCTTCTCGGCTCCATCGCTGCGGAGCTCGGTAGTTTGCTTAACGAAGAAATGAAGGAGACCGATGACACAATCGATCTTATCGGTACGGGAGAGGAGAATTAAATGAGCGAATTCGATGTAAACAACTTTGACGCCATTCGTATCTCTCTCGCGAGTGCCGAAGATGTCCGCGGCTGGTCTCGAGGCGAAGTCAAGAAACCGGAAACCATCAACTATCGTACGCTCAAGCCCGAAAAGGATGGTTTGTTCTGCGAGAAGATCTTCGGTCCCACCAAGGACTGGGAGTGCGCCTGCGGCAAGTACAAGCGTATTCGTTTCAAGGGTATCGTCTGCGAACGCTGCGGCGTCGAAGTGACGCGTTCCAAGGTTCGCCGTGAACGCATGGGTCATATCGAACTGGCCGCACCCGTGTCCCATATCTGGTATTTCAAGGGCTCTCCTTCCCGTTTGGGCTATCTGCTCGATATCGCCCCCAAGGAACTGGAGAAGGTTCTCTATTTCGCCAGCTCCATCGTTACGAAGGTGGATAAGGAAGCTCGCGAGGAAGACGTCGAGGAACTGCGCGACGAACTTTCCGCCGACTTGGAAGAATTGGATGCCGAGCGCGATCGTCTCATAGAGGCGACCCGCCGTCTTTCCGTCGACTACGTTCCCGAAGAGGATGAATTCGTCGACGATATCGATGAAGACGAGCGCATGACTCCCGAAGAGGTCGAAGACGAAATCGCCGACATCTACGAGGAATTCAACGAGCGCAAGGCATTGCGCTCCGAAGCGTTCGATGCGTTCTTGAAGATCGAACCCAAGCAGCTCATCCCCGATGAGGCTCTCTATCGTGAGATGCGTTTGAACTATTCCGAATACTTCAAGGGTGGCATGGGTGCCGAAGCGGTACGTGATCTTCTCGAGGAGATCGATTTGGCCGCTACAGCCGAGGAGCTGCGTGAAGTGGTTGCCACCGGCAAGGGACAGAAGCGTACCAAGGCCATCAAACGCCTGAAGGTCGTCGATGCGTTCCTTCGCTCGAGCAATCTGCCTTCGGACATGATCCTCGATGTCATTCCGGTCATTCCTCCCGACCTGCGCCCCATGGTGCAGCTCGACGGTGGTCGTTTCGCAACGTCTGACCTGAACGATCTGTATCGCCGCGTCATCAACCGTAACAACCGTCTGAAGCGCCTGCTCGATCTGGGTGCTCCCGAGATCATCGTCAACAACGAGAAGCGCATGCTTCAGGAAGCGGTTGACAGCCTCTTCGACAACGGTCGTCGTGGTCGTCCCGTCACCGGTCCCGGCAATCGTCCTTTGAAGTCCATCTCCGATATGCTCAAGGGCAAGCAGGGTCGTTTCCGTCAGAATCTGTTGGGCAAGCGCGTCGACTATTCCGGTCGTTCGGTTATCGTCGTCGGTCCGCAGCTCAAGTTGCATCAGTGCGGTCTGCCTTCGGCAATGGCCCTCGAATTGTTCAAGCCCTTCGTCATGAAGCGCCTCGTCGAACTGGAGTATGCCGCCAACATCAAGGCCGCCAAGCGCGCTGTCGATCGTGGTGCCAGTTACGTCTGGGACGTTCTGGAAGAGGTTATCGCCGAACACCCCGTGTTGCTCAACCGCGCACCTACCCTGCATCGTCTCGGCATCCAGGCCTTCGAACCGGTTCTCGTCGAAGGTAAGGCCATCCGTTTGCACCCGTTGGTATGCACCGCATTCAACGCCGACTTCGACGGCGACCAGATGGCGGTCCATGTTCCCTTGGGCAACGAAGCCTGCGCTGAGGCACGTGTGCTGATGCTTTCCGCGAACAACATCAAAAGCCCTGCTCATGGTCGTCCCCTGACGGTTCCCACCCAGGATATGATCATCGGTCTGTACTATCTGACCGCCGCCCGTGACGGCTTCCCTGGCGAAGGTCGTGCCTTCATCGACTTCGATGATGCCATGAACGCCTACGATGCCCGTGCCGAGCTCGATCTGCAAGCCAAGATCTGGGTGCGTCTTTCCAAGGACACACAGGTTGCTTCCGCTTTCGGCGAATTCGAAGAGCATAAGGCCGGAGAGCGCATCGAAACAACCATCGGACGTATCACCTTCAATGCGGTACTGCCCGATGATTACCCCTATCTCAATTACGAGATGAATAAAAGCGAGATTTCCCGCTTGGTCGAAGATTGCTGTAACCACTACACCACCTCCGAGATGGGTCCCATCCTGGACGGTTTGAAGAGTGCCGGTTTCCATTACGCTACCCGCGCCGGTGTTACCGTTTCCGTCTATGACGCGACGGTACCGCCGAACAAGGGTGAGATTCTCGCCGAGGCCGACAAGAAGGTCGCTGCCATCGACGAGGACTACGAGATGGGCCTCATGAGCGAAGAAGAACGCCACAAGCAGATCGTCGATATCTGGAACGCCGCCAATGAAGAGGTCGGCGAAGCGATGGCGAACAACTTCGACAAGTTCAATCCCATCTACATGATGGCCTTCTCCGGGGCCCGTGGTAACATCAAGCAGATTCGTCAGCTTGCCGGCATGCGTGGTTTGATGTCCGACCCGAAAGGCGAGATCATCGACCGCCCCATCAAGGCGAACTTCCGTGAGGGCCTGTCCGTTTTGGAATACTTCATCTCTACGCACGGTGCCCGTAAGGGTCTTGCCGACACGGCACTGCGTACGGCCGACTCGGGCTATCTGACCCGTCGTCTCGTCGACGTTGCCCAGGATGTCATCGTCCGAGAGATCGACTGCGGTACCACCGACGGTATCGAATATCCCATTCTCAACGTGAAGGGTGCCATCGACGATTCCCTCGTCGGTCGTTGCCTCATTTCGCCGGTCGTCAATGAAAGCACCGGTGAGGTTTTGGCCGAGTCGGGTGAATTCATCCAGTCCGTCGCACAGTTGCAGTCCTTCGTCGACGCAGGGGTTGAAACGGTCCGTCATCGCACCGTTATGACTTGCCATGCCGATCAGGGAATCTGCCAGAAATGTTACGGTTGGGATTTGGCCACCTCGCGTCCGGTCAACATCGGTACCGCCGCCGGCATCATCGCCGCGCAGTCAATCGGCGAGCCGGGTACCCAGCTGACCATGCGTACCTTCCATACCGGTGGTGTCGCGGGTGAAGACATCACTCACGGTCTTCCCCGTGTTACCGAGCTTTTCGAAGCTCGTAAGCCCAAGGGACAGGCGGTGCTTTCCGAAATCGCCGGCACCCTTCAGGTGACGAGCGATAAGCAGAACAAGACGCTTACCGTTCACGACCAGGAAGGCAATATCCGCGAGTACGTGGTATCCGCCCGCGCCCAGCTTCTGCCGGGTGTCGTCGACGGTTGCGAAGTGACGGTCGGTCAACAGCTCACCAAGGGTTCGGTGAACCCCCATGACCTGCTGCGTCTGACCGATCCCAACACCACGCTGCGCTATATCGTCAATCAGGTTCAGGATGTTTATGTCTCCCAGGGTGTCGATATCAACGATAAGCACATCGAAGTCATCGCCCGCCAGATGCTGCGCAAGGTCGCCGTCGTCGATCCTGGTGACTCCGATTACCTGCCGGGTCGTCAGGTGAATCGATTCGAATTCGAAGCGGTCGCCAACGATCTTCTGCTCGAGGGTAAGAATCCTCCGGTCGGCCAGCCCTTGCTTCTCGGTATCACCAAGGCTTCGCTTGCAACGGATTCCTTCCTGTCTGCGGCATCGTTCCAGGAGACCACCAAGGTTCTCACCGACGCCGCCATCGAGGGCAAGACCGACACGCTGCAGGGCCTGAAGGAAAACGTCATCATCGGTAAGCCCATTCCTGCGGGTACGGGCCTCAAGCGCTATCATGACGTGGGTCTCACTTATAAGGGTGTTCCCGTCAACAAAACCGATTCCGATCGTCTGCCTGACTCCGCTCCCGAAGCATTGCGTCAGATCGAGGAGTTGCTGCCGCAGCCGCAGGATTGGTCGCTCGATGGCGATGGTGGCTTAGGTGCCGGTTCCGATTATGCGAGCTACTTCGCATCCATTACGGCGGGTTACCGCGCCAACAACCTCACCGACGAGGAGGCACGTCTCTACATCTATGATGATCTGGGCGTTTCTCAGCGTTGGGCCAACAAGTTCTCCGAGGCGGGCATCGAAACCGTTGCCGACTTGGTCGGTCATACCGAAGACGAACTGTTGCGCATCGAGGGTATCGGTACGAAGGCCATCGAAGAACTCAAACAGGGACTTGAAGCTCATGGTCTGACCCGTGTGATCGAAGACGATCTTTCGGCGTCGCGTGATGATATGAGTCAGTTGCTCGATATGGTGTTCTCTCCCGATGACACGGTGCTGATCGGCGGCGACAAGCCGGCGACCTTCAACACCGAGGGCGAGGACATGCTGGGAGAAGCTCTCCCTCCACGCTCTTATCAGCGTAATCTCGAAGAGCTCGATGCCCTTTTGGGCTCAACGGCTGATTTCGGATTCAATCTGACGAGTGCTGAAGAGGAAGCGGCATCCAACCAGTCTCTCAGTGACGGTCAGGACTAAACCCGAATCCGTACCATGGTTTGTTTTTTCACGCGCCTCCGAATTTCGGGGGCGCGTGCTGTATCGATGTACTTCGAAGAGCTACCATCGTTGATGGTGGGATGAAAAGGAGATGTGGATATGAGTTCGATCTTATTCGCCGACATCGCGCTTCTCGACGAACAGGGAACCTATAGGCCCCATACCTATGTCGGAGTGCGTGATTCCCGTATCGATTACGTGGGGCAAACGATGCCGACGCAAGCCTACGGGGAGATCTATGACGGTAGGGGAAAGCTATTGATGCCGGGGCTCTACAATGCTCACGCCCATGCCCCCATGACCCTTTTGCGTGGACGGGGGGAGAATCTCCCTCTTCACCGCTGGCTCGATGAGGCCGTATTTCCCTTCGAAGACGAACTCAGCGATGAGGATGTTTATTACGGAACACTTCTGGGTATCGCCGTGATGCTCCGTTTCGGCACCGTATCCTTCTCCGATATGTACTATCATTCGGATGCCCGCGCCGAAGCGGTCCTCGATTCGGGTATCAAGTGCAATCTTTCCCATAGCATCGTTTCCTTCGATCCTTCGCAGGCGTATCGAGATATACCTCAATACGCCATCAACGAGCATCTGGTGAGTGCCT
>CAJMLT010000051.1 GCA_905214325.1 uncultured bacterium | reverse complement strand
TTGCTGCGTTCATCCTACTCCCCCTTGAAACCACTTCGGATATATATTTAATACAAATGCAACAATTGTTGATTTTTGTACATCTGTTGATTATATTAGATATGCGCAGGTCAACAATGGGCAATTGTTGTTGAAGTGTTGAGTTTTCTACAAATTCGAACAAGGTGGGTATCATCATGACCGGCAAAACATCCCGTAAGACCGACCGACGTATCGAGAAAACGAAAACGGCGATCAAGACCGCTTTCCAAGAACTTCTCATCGAAACGGACTACGATAAAATCACCATCACCGCCCTCGCCCGAAAGGCCGATATCGATCGAAAAACCTTCTACGCCCACTACGCCTCGATCGAAGATGTGGTCGATGATCATGCCCGCGAAACGGTCCAGGGAATCATCACCAACATCGACGGGAAGGGCTTTTTCGGAGACCTTGAAACAAATGTCAATCTCCTCTTCATGAACCTCAACTCCCTCATCGAAGAAAACCTGTCCTTCCGCCAACGGATCCTTCAGGATTTCACCATCGAGAAAATAGCCGAGCACTGGTCGAAGGCCGTGAAGGAGATCCTCATCACCGACCAGATCTCCTTCCCCGATGAAGCCGGACAATATCTCGACTACTTCTTGGATTTCTATCTGGCGGGAACCATAGCCGTTTACCGCACATGGTTAGAATCCGATCGACAGATACCCTTGGAAACCATTGCAGCCATCGCAAGTAGAAGCGCCGTCGAAGGCCTGAGAGGCCTTGCGAACATGAGGCGATGAAGGCGCAGACACCGTTACCGGATCCGAACGCAACGACACCACGGGTGCAAAGCCAGCCGGAGCCGCACAATCGGGAAAAGGGGATTCTTCGTGGGCATCCGACACGCATGCTTAACAGCACGAGTATCGCTGCCTTACAATAGCGAAAAACACCGAAACCCACGGCGCTTCTTCTCGGCCATCGGTTTCCGAATACGCCGCCTCCACCGCTTCCCCTACCGAAAGGGATCCCATGAACCACAATGCTGCCCTGACCGAAGAATACTTCGCCATCATGGATGAACTCGATGGCGACATCGAAGGCAGACGCAAGGCTTATACCTACATGAAGAACTCGACGGCTATCGTCCACGAGCAGGTCGTTGCCTGCTCCTTCGTCCCCCGCCTTTTCGACACGGCCTCTTGGGATATGTTCCGACACGTCAGCGAAACGACCCATGCCATCCTGTGCAAAGTGATACAACACTATCTCGATGACCCCACCTACCGTGGCGTTTTCTCCTTCGATCGACGTCTCGAAGACCTCATCCTGCTCCCCCGTGGCTATGACGCCCTTCTCCCCTTCGCCCGCATCGATGTCTTTCTCGACGAAGACACGCTTGCCTGCGGATTCTGTGAATTCAACGGCGACGGATCGGCCGGCATGAACGAAAACCGGGAGATCACCCACAGCATAGAAACCTCCGAGACCTATCGCCGCTTCACACAACGTCACTCCGTGGAACAATGCGAGTTATTTCACTCGTGGGTGAAGGAATTTATCGCCATCTACAACACCTACGAACATCGGGTGGAGCACCCCCGTTTCGCCATCTGCGACTATCTGGAATACGCCGTGGTCGACGAATTCAAGGTGTTTTGCGACTTCTTCGCCGAAAGTGGCTACGAATGCATCGTATGTGACGTAAGGGATCTCTCCTTCGACGGAACCACGCTTTTCGGAAACGACGGAAAACCGATCGATGCCATCTGGCGAAGAAGCGTCACCAACGATGTGCTGGAATACTGGGATGAATCTCAGGATCTCATCGAAGCCGTACGTCACGAAGCGGTCGCCCTTATCGGCAGTTTTGCCGGACATCTCGTCCATGACAAGCAGATATTCGACGTTCTCTACCACCCGCAAACGAAAGCGTTCCTCTCCGACGAGGAAAACTCCTTCATCGCCGCGCACGTTCCCCAAACGTTTTTCCTCGATTCCACCCATCCCCATTTCGATGAAATACTCTCTCGCAAAGATGACTGGATCATCAAGCCGACCGACAACTACGGGGCCAAAGATGTCTATGCGGGGTGCTTTCATTCCCAAGCGGAATGGGAGGAAATAGTGAAACGCTATGCCGACGGCGCGGCGGGAGCACCGTTTCTCGTGCAGCGCTACATAACTCCCTACAAAACGTTCACCCTGCCTCCCGATACGAACATCGAGTCAACGACAGACGAACGCCTCATCAGTGGGAAAACGGCCTACAACAACCTGAGCGGTCTCTACCTCTATAACGGCACCTTCCAAGGCGTGTTCTCCCGCCTAGGACCCCACCCGACCATCAGCAAGCAGCTGCAGGGCATCACCGCCGCAACCCTTCACGTACTCGACTGAAAACCACCTATGGGAAACCCAAAGACGACACGAACACACGCGCACCCCGGCATGATGAATCGAATCATGGTCATCGTGTTGTCTCTGGCGACCACGATCGCTTTGGCCTATGGTCTTTTCGGCGCGGGTCTGCTCGTATGCACCACCGATTCCGCAACCCGCTCGATCGGTTCGACTTTTTCGAGTTGGGATAGAAGCGTCTTCCCCGAAGAGGACATGGCAACAATTGCCGAAGCGACCCGTGCTTTCGCCGTAGAGGGCACCGAATCCGACGCTCTCTACGATACGATCCGCGCGGTCATCGAAAAGAATTATCCCGCGCTCGCCGACGTACTTTCCGCAGGATCGATCGAGGGCGTTGACGAAGCACGCACACTGAGATCCCTTCTGGGATCAAGCAGCCTCGCCACCTTGACGGAGCGCTACTCACTCCCTCAGGATGCCCTCTCACACCTGAGCGACTGCACCACACTGTTCACCACCGTACGTATTTCGATCGGCGTCGTAGGGGTGATGGGCATACTCGGATTGTTCGCTCTCGGTTTTCTCCGTGGACGCCGTGGTGTCGGCTGCACCCTTATGGCGGCAGGCTCTATCGTGCTTATCGTCCTCGTGGGACTCGGAGCATGGGCCATCGTGGATTTCAACAGTCTCTTCACCCTCATGCATTCGCTTTTCTTCGCCCGGGGAAGCTGGCTCTTCGACGCCGACTCCCTGCTCATCCAGCTTTTTCCCGAAGCATTCTGGGTTGCGATGGCCGCACTTTGGGCCATTGTTTCGATCACGATTTCGATACTCGCCGTAGTGGTGGGACGTCTGGTGAGAGGCTGAGCTCGGCCGTTACGATAGGCGCTTACCCACAATACCCGCTGCTTGTGCCTTGTCGAAATTGCCACCCGTACGCTTGGTGAGCTCCCCCATCACGCGACCCATATCCTTTTTCGTGGATGCGCCGGTATCGGACAACACGTCTTCGATCAGTGCTGACAATTCGTCACCCGAGACCTGTTTGGGCAGGTATTCCTCAAGAACGGCAACCTGCTCGGCAAGACGTTCGGTACGCTGTGGGTCGTTGCCTGCCTTTTTCGAAGCGTCGAGCGTCTCGCCCGTCTGCTTGATCACACGTTTGATCATGGCATCGACGTCCTGGGGCTGAATCTCGCGACGTTCGTTCACTTCGATATTCTTGATTTCGCCATGCACCATGCGAAGAATGCTCAAGCGGTTCTTGTCTTTGGCCTTCATCGCCTGCTTGATCGCTTCCTGTAATTCCTGATAGGTCATATTCCACTCCTTTTCCGAACACCATTATAGCAAGACCCCTACGGACGTTGCCGAAACACACCGACCGCACCGGCGCCTGCGCCGCAGAAGGACTCCGACACCGGAGGAGGCCCACCCGCTACCCATCTTCCCCATGAAACGCCCATCCGTTTGTCGTATCATGATCAGTCGATATATAACCCTTATGGATTGCTATGAGGAAGGATCCCGATAGATGACAGCCGAACAATCCCCACACGATATCCGCGTCCGCTTCGCCCCTTCGCCCACCGGCAGCCTCCACATAGGAGGCGCGCGAACGGCGATATACAACTGGGCCTACGCACGTCGTCACAACGGCACGTTCATTCTGCGCATCGAAGACACCGATCCCGAGCGTTCCACCGAAGAAAACACCCAGGTCATCCTGCGCGCCATGAAATGGCTCGGCCTCGACTGGGACGAGGGTCCGGAAGTAGGCGGCGAGGCGGGCCCGTATTTCCAGACGCAGCGTGGTGATTCCTATCGTCAAGCACTCGAATCCCTGATAGCAGCCGATGCCGTCTATCCCTGTTTCTGCTCCAAGGAAACACTCGATGCGAAACGCGAGGCTGCAACGGCGCAAGGTTCGTACGTCGGCTACGACAGAACCTGCCGCGACATCGATCACGCCGAAGCCGAAGCGCGAATCAAGGCCGGAGAGCCTTATGTCTGGCGCCTCAAAACGCCGACCGATCGCGGAGTCATCGAATTCGATGACGAAGTGCACGGCCGCTGCGCCTTCGATTCCTCCCTCATGGATGACATGGTGCTCGTCCGCAGCGATGGTAGCCCCATGTACAACTTCGCCGTGGTATGCGACGACGTGAACATGGGTATCACCCATGTGGTACGCGGCGATGATCACATCTCCAACACCCCCCGCCAAATCCTCATCTACGAAGCGCTCGGCTACCCCGTTCCCCGCTTCGCCCATCTCTCCATGATCTTAGGGCCCGACGGGAAGCGCCTGTCCAAACGTCACGGCGCGACGAGCGTCGAGGCATATCGCGACAACGGCTTCCTCCCCGAAACCATGCTGAACTATCTTTCGCTTCTCGGCTGGAGCCTTGACGGTGAAACCACCATTTTCGACAAGCAGACACTCTGTGAGAATTTCTCCTTCGAGCGCATATCGAAAAATCCGGCGGTGTTCGACGAAACCAAGCTCGAATGGATGAACGGTGTCTATATCCAGAACATGGGCGCGAAACGCTGGGTTGATGCGGTGGCCCCCTTCTTCGTGGATGCCGGCCTATGCAACGAACAAGACATCGTTGATCGCCATGAATGGCTCGAACAGCTCTATCCGCTTGTGGCCGAACGACTCAAGCGCCTTGACGAAGCCAGCGAAAAGCTCTCCTTCATCTTCGACGGCCCCGTGGTCCATCTCGACGACAAATCGGTTGCGAAGGTGCTTCTCAAGGAAGGATCCCGGGCCGATGTTGTCCTGCGCGAGGTGCGATCCATTCTGGCCGATGAAACAAGGGAGTGGAAATGCGACCCCCTTCAAGATGAGGTACGCACACTCAGCGAAAAACTGGATCTGAAGGTGAAATTCATCTTTCAGCCCATTCGTGTTGCCGTAACGGGATCACAGGTTTCGCCTCCTCTTTTCGAAAGCATCGAACTCATGAAGCGGGAAGATGTTCTCGCCCGCATCGATTGCACCCTTGAAACGGTGTTCGGTGCCTGAGGAGGTACAACATACCCCCGCAGACGACACCCCGATGCGCGAAGACCCCGATCTCGTCGATGAAGAAGTGACGGAGGAGGACATCCCCTCTCAACCGCCAAGGGAAAAGATTCTGCCCGTCAGAAGCTACTGCACCCGTAGCGCGGGCAGCACGTGTGAACGCTGTGTGGTGGCCTGCCCCCACAACGCCATCACCCTCGATGACGATCATGGGCCTCTGATCGACGAGACACGCTGTACCCGCTGCGGGATATGCATGGGGATTTGTGACGCCTTCGCTTCGATGCGCATCACGCTGACCGATCTTCACGCGAAAGCAAGACGCATCGCCGAAGCAGGGGATCCCCTCTATTTCACCTGTAACGACCATATCTTCCCGGGGTTCGTACCCCATAGCAACGTCATCGTGCTTCCTTGCCTTGCCTCGGTTCCGCCGGAATTCTGGACGCTGATCTTAAACGAAGATGTTCCCGCTTCCATCTACTGCGATTTTTCATATTGTCGGGATTGCGATACAGCCGGCCCCCTGGCCGAGAAACTCTTCACCCACACCATCAACACCGCGGAAGCCTGGACGGGCAAGACGATGGGAATCGCCGAGGAGATTCCCGAAAAAGACGGCCTGCTCAAAAAATACGCCACTCCCCGAGAAATAGATCGCCGTGGTATCTTCACGTCGTTCGCCACCGAAGTAAGCGACGTTGCCACCGGCAAACATCGAAAGCGCACTTCGAATGCCGTGCAGGATTTCCACGAGAAACGTGAGCGCATGCGCGCCCAAGGGCATATCCAGTCGACGACGGGCATCTCCCTCGAAAGCCTGATCCCCACCGATCCCCGTCAACCACCGAAACGCCTCTGGCCTCGCCTCAAACTGCTCGAAGAAGCAGCCGAGCAACAGCCGCAGAGAGCGTTTCTCATTCCCCACTGGTGGGCCAGCACCGACACCGATCGCTGCAACCACCATTACCTCTGCGTAAAGTCCTGCCCTGCGGGCGCCCGCAGCATCGACGAAAAAACCGGTGAGGTCGATGTCGATGTCCATCTTTGTATCGCATGCGGAATATGTATATCCTGCTGCCCGGAAGGGGCCTGTGATTATAGTGAAGGGAGCGCAGAAGCGCTCATACCTAAGGAGGAAGACCATGGTAACTGAAGAAAACTCACTCGAAGAAATCAAAGCGTACTTCAACAAGGATCGCTTCGCCGCCGCGGCACAGTGCTCCATCATCGAAGCGAAAGCGAACCATTCGGTATGTCGGATGCCCATCACCCCCGAGCATCTCAATGCCAACGGAACGGTTATGGGCGGCGCCCTGTTCACCCTTGCGGATTTCACCATGGCCGTCGCTTCCAACCTCGACGGGAAACCCACCGTATCGATAGATTGCTCCATCCGCTTTTTCCGTCCCGCCAAGGGAAACGAACTCATCGCAACCTGCAGCGCCGTCAAAGCCGGGCGCAGCGTGGGCTTCTATACGGTTGAAATAGCCGATGAGCAGGGGGCTCTTGTCGCTGAATTCACCTCGACGGCACATCGTTCTTAAGACGGTTCGGCGTTTTTCGAAATCGGTTTTTTTTCAACGGTTCAGTAACCCCCATCGGGTTGTATTACCCGATGGGGTAGTCTTTTCAGGGATGTATAGCACATAGAACGCAGCGGATCCTGATTCCCCGTCGCATAAAGCAGAGCCGGCAAAGGAGCGAATATGACCGATACACCCCATACCCCCGAAACCCCGCGCCCTCAGGGGCAGCCTTACTGGGGTAATCCCCCGCAAACCCCCTTGTCGAAGCACGCATACGTGCCGGCTCCCCCGGCAACACCTCAATCCGGCCAGATACCCTCCGAGCCCGTTGCGTCAACCGCTCCCGATTCGGCACCGGCGACCTCCACCGGTCCCATTCCCTACGCCGCACAAGACGCCACCCATAACCCCGCGCCCAACACGGGGTATCAAACTCGGGTCGACTCCATGCCCCAGCCGAACCCCGCCACACAACAGCAACCGGCCATGCCTCCCGCGCCGCCGACACCCAACGCCCCCAAGAAAAAGGGCGTCGGCCTCATAGTGACCATCATCGTTTTGGTGGTGCTTTTCGTGGGCATCGGTGGGTGCGTAGCCTGCTCCGCCGTTGTCACCGCCTTCGACGATGCCCGCCACACTTCCGGCGATAGTTATTCATATTCATACGAATACGATTCCGAAACCGGAGAAAACGCCAACCAACAGTTGCGCTCCTATTTTGCGCTCGATTCGAATAGCGCCGAACCTTTGACCCGCAGCGAGCTTGATAACATCGCGCAATACGGCATTTCCTCCTCTTCCACGGGAAGCAATCAATACGCCCCCGGCGTCTACATCGTTGGGGAGAATCTGCCCGAAGGTTCCTATTGGTTTGACGGATACGAAGACAGTCTTTCCTACTTCTTCGTGCTCGACGCCAAAACAAGTAACGGACAGACGACCTACACCACCAACTTCATCAACAACTACTATGGACACAATCTGCTTACCCTGAAGGCAGGGCAGGTTCTCATCCTCGACAACAAGAAGGGCATGGTTCCCCTTGATAAGATGACGCAGAAATTCAGCTCACCTTACGGCAATGGCGTCTATCGCGTCGGAACCGATATCCCTGCGGGAACCTACAAGGCAACGGTCGGTAGCGCAAGTGATTACAGCGCCTATTACGTCATGAAGGACCTCAACTACACCGAAGACAGCTATCTCGATCAGGACATCTTCTTCTCCGATGCACGAAGTGTCGAAGTAACCCTCACCGAAGGCACCTACGTCGAACTGTACAACATGAGCCTGAGGAGCACCGTAGCCTGAGCGGCAGCACCGACATCAACCCCATAGCGCCGAACGAACGGACCCGATGAAGGGTCCGTTCGTTTCTTCTACTCTCTCCACCCTTTTCGCCCTTCCCATAAGAAAGTAGATAGGCGACAACCCTCGATCATACGAATACAACAAACCACCCCGCGATTCGCTTCAGATAGCTTCGGAGTGGGGCAAAATACGACGCGACCCCCGTATTCGAGGGTCGC
>CAJMLT010000050.1 GCA_905214325.1 uncultured bacterium | reverse complement strand
CCGCAAATTCCTCCTGTGAAAAACCTTACATCTGCCGATACTTTTTCATGTTCTCTGCAAAGACGCGAAGAATATCCATACCAACCTCCTCCCGATTTTCGTTTCTCTTTGTGGGAATGGTGGCCGATATGAAGTTAATAAGTCTACAGACAATAAATCACATAACAGAGCCGGAATTAGTGCTAGACTGCTCTATGTTACTTATTGTCTGCATGTCTCATATCGTTTTGCGTGGTCAGGCGATTGCTTTTCGTTGAGGAGGTTGTATTAGATGAAATTTAAGGAGTGGGAATTTCTTCCCGTTATTTTGGGTGGAGACATCGGAACCTATAGCCTAGCGCGCTCTTTTCATGAGGAATACGGCATAAAGTCGGTGGCGGTAAGTATGACCGAAAGTCATATGTGCACAGATTCCAGCATTATTGAAACAATCCTTGAGCCTCATATGGATACGCCTGAGGGGTTCGTCGAAAAGCTTATCGCTATCGCTGCTTGTTATCCTGCCAAGAAACTCATCTTGCTTGCATGCGGTGATTGGTATGTGCGGCTTATCGTCGAGAACAAAGCGGCGCTTATGCCTTACTACGTCATTCCTTATATCGACGAGGCTTTGCTCAATCAGCTCGTTTTGAAAGATGCCTTTTATGAGGTGTGTGACAAAATGCAGGTGCCCTATCCGCGTACTTATATATATGATTGCGCGCAACCACCCGAAAAAGTGTTGTTGCCCTTTGATTTCCCTGTGGTTGCCAAGCCGTCATCATCGGCTGATTACCATTACGCAGACTTTCCGGGAAAAAGAAAAGTATTCAAGTTTGGTAATCGGGGATTACTTGAGGAAATGCTGAACAATCTGAAGGAGAGCGGCTATTCCCGTAAGTTTTTACTTCAAGACTTCATACCCGGTGATGATACCTGCATGCGTATCTTAACTACTTATTCCGATCGCACGGGAAGGGTTCGCTTCATGTCATTCGGTCAGACTTTGCTTGAAGATCAAGGAATCATGGGTATCGGTAATCCGGTAGCCATCATCAATCGAGTGAATAATGAAGTAATGGATCATGCTCGACGCCTATTGGAGTCGGTGGGCTATACGGGTTTTGCGAACTTCGATATCAAGTATGACATGCGGGATGGGAGCTATCGTTTCTTAGAAATCAACACCAGGCTTGGTCGTAGCAATTACTACGTTACGGGTAGCGGCTTCAACACGGTGAAGTGGATTGTCGATGATTTGATCTACCGCAAGGAATTCGATGATGAGGTGGTGGTGGCTGATAATACCATGTCGCTCTATACCGTCATACCTAAATCGGTGTTGCTCGCCTATGTTGCCGATAGGGATTTGAAGGATGAGATCCGGTGTTTGTATACCTTTCATAAGGTGGTTAATCCTCTTTGCTATCGAAAAGAAGAGAGGTTCATCCGCCGTGTCTATCCCGCGGTGTTTCTGCTCAAGCAAAAGAAACGCTTCAATCGTTCGCAGGCTCTCCGATGACTCTTGGAATTACGCAACAGGAAGAGCATAAATGTGTGGGAATACTCGGCGGTCTAGGGCCGGCTGAAACCGCATATTTCTTTGAAATGCTTATTGCTGCGACCGATGCTGAAACCGATCAAGATAATGTCGATGCGATAATTCTTAACTATGCGCGTATTCCTGATCGCAGCGCGTACATTCTTGGGCGAAGCAACATTTCGCCGTTGGGCTGCTTGATCGAAGGAGCGCGTAAGCTTGAGCAAGCAGGCTGTGACTACGTGGTAATTCCATGCAACACGGCCCATTTCTTTTACTGTGAAATTCAGAACACACTGACGATTCCCTTGCTCAATATCATCCATGAAGGTGTGTATTCCTGTTACGAGCAAGGTGCTCATTGTGTCGGCGTGCTTTGCACGGAGGGCACTCGTGTCGGCGGCATGTACGAGCATTCGTTGAACCGTATGGGTATGGAATGTCGGTATCCCGATGAGAATACTCAAAAGCATATAGATGCGTTGATATACCAAAAGGTAAAAGCGGGAAAGCCCGTTTTACGTGAGGAACTGCTCGGTCTTTATCGGTCACTTATTCGGATTGGGTGTGACACGCTGATTCTGGGGTGCACTGAATTGTCCGTTGCTCATTCGGCATTAGGTCTCGACTGTCCGTACGTAATTGATTCTCTGCAATCATTGGCCGTGCGGTCGGTTGTGCTTTCGGGGTGCGCCGTTAAACCTGCTGCAAGTAAAAAAATGTGAAGGGAAAGCAATGTGTGGTTTTGCGGGGTTTCAATCAGTGCCGGTCGACTTTGATGCTCGAGGAGTAATCACGCATATGGGTGATAGTATCGCCCATCGCGGGCCCGATTCCGAGGGGTATTATCTCGATGGGCGTGTCGCTTTGGGGTTTCGTCGTCTTTCCATCGTAGATTTGGAAGCCGGCAGTCAACCGATGATCAATGAAGATGCCAGTCTCGTTCTTTGTTTCAACGGTGAAATTTATAACCACGATAAACTTCGTGAAGAGCTTTCGGCGCTTGGTCATACGTTCAAAACGCGTTGCGATTCGGAAGTACTTATACATGGGTGGGAGCAGTATCACGAAGGTTTACTCCCACGGCTGCGCGGCATGTATGCCTTTGTCGTCTATGACACGCGGTCGGGTGAAATTTTCGGTGCTCGTGATATTTTCGGCATCAAGCCCTTTTACTACTATTTTGATGCGCGAGGCTCACGGGATACAGCGACGGGTGGTGATGAGGGTCTTTATCAGGACTTCATATTCGGTTCTGAAATCAAGGCGTTTCTCAGGCACCCGCATTTTCACAAAGAGTTCAATCGGCAGATGCTGCTCCAGTATTTGTGTTTCGAGTACCTACCCAATAATGCAACGCTCTTCAAAAATGTGTTCAAGTTACCAGCAGGTCATTGCTTCACGTATCGCGATGGCAGGATGAATATTAAAAAATATCATTCCTTTGAATACGATATTGATGAATCTAAGACCATGGATCAATGGTCTGATGAAATTTACGAAGCGGTACAGGGATCCTGCCGAGTTCACCTGAACGCCGATGTGGAGGTCGGTTGTTTTCTTTCCGCCGGTGTCGATTCGAGTTTGATAACCCGCGAGGTCTCGAGGCTGAAGCCCGTTCAATCTTTTTCGGTGGGCTATGCTGAACAGCGGTATTCCGAACTCGGTGTTGCGAAGGATTTTGCTGCATCGATCGGAGTTCAGAATTTCAGTTCGGAAATATCGGCAGATGATTTCTTCGATGCGGTTCCTTTTGTTCAGTATCACATGGATGAGCCCCTTCCCAATCCTTCGGCCATCCCTCTTCATTTCGTAGCGAAGGAGGCGAGCGAACGGGTAAAGGTTGTTTTATCAGGCGAAGGTGCTGATGAACTATTCGGTGGATATAGCTACTATCAAGAATGTTTGGATTTCGAGTCGTATATGCATCTGCCTCAGATGTTGCGCATGGTTTTGGGAAGCGTGGCCGAAAAACTTCCTGCGGTCCATGGACGTCGTTTTCTTATGCGCGGATGCTATCCACTATCTAAGCGCTATATCAGGAATACATATGTGTTCTCATTTGAGGAAAGTATGGCCCTCTTGAAGGGACAAACCGGCACGCAGCGTCCGGAATTCTATACGGCGGATATATTCAGTGAAGTGAAGTCGTTCGATGAAGTAACGCAGATGCAATACGCCGATATGAACATATGGCTCCCCTTAGACATTCTGCAGAAAGCCGACAAGATGAGCATGGCTCATTCACTCGAGTTGCGTGTGCCCTATCTCGACAGGGAGGTGCTTGCTGCAGCGCTTGCTCTACCTGCTCGTTATCGCGTTACGCGTAATTCAACCAAGCCGGCACTGCGCAGGGCAGCCAGGAAGATTCTTTCAAATGAGAGCGCTACCCGCCCAAAGATTGGTTTTGTTACACCGCTCGATGCTTGGCTCAGGCAGGACAAATACTATGATCGCGTTCGCGCGGTATTCGAAAGTGAGATGGCGAGCAGTTTCTTCAATACCAATGGAATTCTTGCTCTTCTTGATGATCACAAAAACGGGAAGAGCAAGAATATGAAGAAAATTTGGACCATCTACTGCTTCTTGGTATGGTTCGACGAATACTTTATCAAGCGTTAAACGAAAATCGCTCAACGCTCAGCGCCTTTTCTGCTTATTCAGGGTTATGGCCAAGATGATGAGAGCGATGCTTTCCGTGACGATGGAATAGGCCATAATGGCGGAAGGGGAGACATCATAGAGAAGACCCACGACGATTCCGCCGATCAGGGCGCCCACGCCCACGGCAACCGAAAACATGCCATAGGAGCTGGCGCGCCTGTTTCCGGGAACCATATCGGCTACGGCGGCGCGCATGGTCGACTCCTGAATGCCCAAACTCGCACCCCACAGCATGACGCCTGCGATGATGACGACGTGGTTCTGGGTAAACACGAAGCAGGGGATAAGCGCCGAAACAATGGGTAGGAACAGAAGGGCCTTTGTGCCTATTTTGTCGTAAAGAGAGCCTGTTATCAGGGCGAACAAAGCATCGACTCCCATGGCTATGGCGTAGAGCACGGGTATTGCGGGAGTGTCGAATAGACCCGTGTCCACCATGTGGTAGGACATGACGCCGAAGGTGCCGACGCCGGCGAGCGCGATTCCACAGAAGCACGTGTATATCCAGAAGATACCGGGAAGCTTTTTGCTTTGTCGGCGTGACGGGCGTTTCGATGTGGGTTTCTGATCGTCGGTGACCTTGCCGGAGATGGACGTATCGACTTTCGACGCTTCGTCTTCCTCGAAGGTCGAGGGGTTGGGCACTCTGCGGCGCAGCACCAGCAACACGATGAGGGCGATTGCACCGGGGATGGCGAGGATGCCCAAAGCGGGTCCGTAGGCGTTGTGGGTGGCCGACAGTATGCCGGCCACGATAAGGGGGCCTGCCATGGCTCCGATCTGGTCCATCATCTCATGGAGGGCGAATCCCTTTCCTTTTCCAACCGCACTGGCGGCATGGGAAAGCATGGCATCGCGTGAGGGGGTGCGCAGAGATTTACCGAATCGCTCGAAAATAACCAGGGCGGAAACTCCGACTATGCTACCGACGAAACCCATAGCGGGAACGGCGATGGCCGTTGCAGCGTAACCCAGGATGGCGAAAAGCCAGTAACGGCCCGTTCGGTCGGCGGCAGGGCCCGATATCAAGCGTCCGATGAGGGAAGTCGCCTCTCCCAGTCCCGATACGATACCGACGAGTCCGGCTGAGGCTCCCAGCGACAGAAGCAGCGGTCCTTGAATGGAGAGTGCTCCCTGATAGACGATGTCCATAAGGCAGCTCACCACGCCGAAGACGAGAATGAAAGTGAACGGGGAGGCCTTCGTCGATGGTGGTGTGGTGCGTGTGTCGGGGGTGGTCATCTAAAAAGAACCCCTCGTGAGGGGTTCTTTTTAGAAGTCGATGTTCGGGTCAAGGAGGCCATCCTTAGCCCAAGAGCTTTTCGACGCTCGCCAGCTTCACGCAGCAGACGAATACCCTGATGGCCTGCTCTAGCTCTTCCAGCGGAGGTAGGGTGGGGGCAATGCGGATGTTGGAATCCAGAGGATCGTTCTTGTAGGGATACGTTGCACCCGCTCCCGTCATGGTTACACCGGCCTCCTTTGCCAAGGTGACGATGCGCTGCGCCGTACCGGCGGGTGCGTCGAACGAAACGAAATAGCCACCGCGTGGCTTGCTCCAGGATCCACAGCCGGTTTCGGCGAGGCCTTCTTCGAGCAAGGCCAGTACAAGATCGAACTTGGGACGCAGAATGGCGGCGTGCTTGGCCATGTGAGCCGCGATTCCTTCGGCGTCCTTCAGGAAGCGGACGTGGCGTTCCTGGTTCAGTTTGTCATGCCCGATCGTTTGGGCGCCCATGCGCTTTTTGATGTCGGCTACATTATCGGCACTTGCCGCCAAGGCGGAGATGCCTGCGCCGGGGAAGGTGATTTTCGAAGTGGAGGCGAACTTGAAGTAGCGATCGGGATGACCGGCTTGTACGCACGCTTGTGCGATATCGAGGAGCTGATCCTGTTCGTCTACGTCGTCGAAGAGATGGTGGACCGTGTAGGCGTTGTCCCAGAAGATGCGGAAGTCCTCGGCGGCACACTTCATGGATGCCAGACGGCGCACCACGTCATCGGAATAGGTGACACCACCGGGGTTGGAATACTTGGGAACGCACCAGATGCCCTTAAAGGAAGCGTCGTCGGCGACCAGTGTTTCGATAGCATCCATGTCGGGTCCGTCTTCGTTCATGGCGACGGTAACCATTTTGATACCGAAGGCTTCGGTCACACCGAAGTGACGATCGTAACCGGGGACGGGGCAGATGAATTTGACTTCGGGCAATGTGCACCAAGGCTGGGAGCCGAGTGTGCCGAAGACCCAGCAGCGCATGACGGTGTCATACATGATGTTGAGGCTGGAGTTGCCGAACACCAACGTGTTATCGGCGGAGTCATCGAGCATCGAGGCCATGAGCTTCTTAGCCTCCGGTAGGCCGTCGAGAACGCCATAGTTGCGCAGATCGGATCCATCCTGTGCCTTGCAGGCGTCGGTGGAGGGGAGGATGTCGAGCATGTCCATGCTGAGATCGAGCTGGTTCGCAGCCGGCTTACCACGTGCCATGTTCAGCGAGAGTCCTTGCGCACGATACGTCTCGTACTCTTCCATGAGCGCGTTTTTGAGAGTGGTAAGCTCTGCGGGTGTCATCTTGTCGAATGTTGACATACCTCTTCCTTTCATATTTTGCTCTATCACGCGAAAGTGCCGAAGACTGCGCGATCTATCCAGTATAATCCGTGAGGCTTACGGGCAAAAGAAAAAGCATTGAACAATTGAAAAGAGAGTTGATATGGTTTCCAATGATTTTTGGATTGTATTGGCGATGCTCATCTACTTCATCGTGGTCGTCGTTATCGGATTCGTTTACGCGAAGCGGTCGAATCAGTCAACGGAAAACTATTTTCTCGGCGGTCGCGGCCTCGGTCCCTGGTTGACGGCGCTGTCGGCCGAGGCTTCGGATATGTCGGGTTGGCTCCTCATGGGCCTGCCGGGTATCGCATATTTCATGGGTGCTTCGGACGCGATGTGGACCGCCGTGGGCCTTGCGATCGGCACGTATCTCAATTGGCTTTTCGTTGCGAAGCGTTTGCGCAAATACTCGCAGGTCGCCGGAAACGCCATCACCTTACCCGACTTCTTCTCCAATCGCTTCCACGACAAGAAGAACATCCTGATGACCATCGCCGCATGTATCATCCTGCTCTTCTTCTGCATCTACGTCGGTAGTTGCTTCGTCACGTGTGGCAAGCTGTTCTCCACGCTTTTCGGTCTCGATTATGCAACCATGATGATCCTCGGTGCTCTGATCGTGTTTCTCTATACGTTCGTCGGCGGCTATCTTTCCGTGTGTACGACCGATCTCATTCAAGGTTCTATCATGATCTGCGCGCTCGTCGTCGTGTTCGTCGGCTCGGTGGCATCTGCGGGCGGCATCGATAATACGATCGTCTTCCTGCAGTCGATCCCCGGTTTTCTTTCGGGCACGGAAGTGGCGACGCCGATTCTCGGCGAGGGAGGGAAACAGGTTATCGAAAACGGCATGCCCGTCTTCGGAGCAGCCGGAGAGTACGGTGTCATCGCCATCATCTCCTGTCTTGCCTGGGGTCTGGGTTACTTCGGTATGCCACAGGTTCTCGTTCGCTTCATGAGCGTGCGTCACTCCGATGAAATCCGGAAATCACGCGTCATCGCGACGGTGTGGGTCGTCGTATCCTTGGCCTCTGCGGTGTGTATCGGTCTTGTCGGTCGCGCCGTTTTGCCGGTCGAATTTCTTACTCAGGCCAGTGCCGAGAATATATTCATCGTGCTTTCCCAGATGATTCTCCCTGCTTTCATGTGTGGCTTGGTGGTTTCGGGTATTTTCGCGGCATCGATGTCCTCTTCGTCCTCATATTTGCTCATTTCCGGCTCCGCGGTCGCCGAGAACATCTTTCGTGGTCTTATAAAGAAGGATGCCACCGATGCACAGGTTATGATCGTTGCCCGCCTTACGCTCGTTGCAGTGCTCCTGTTCGGTATCGTTATCGCTCTTGACGAGAATTCCTCCATCTTTCAGGTCGTCTCCTATGCTTGGGCCGGCTTCGGTGCCTCCTTCGGTCCTCTTATGCTCATGAGTCTTTATTGGCGTCGCACGAATTTCGCCGGCGCTCTGGCGGGCATGGTTACGGGCACGGCCACTGTTTTGATATGGCACAGCTTCATCAAACCCCTTGGTGGCGTTTTCGGCGTTTACGAATTGCTTCCCGCCTTCATTTTGGGTCTCGTTGCCATCGTCGTGGTTTCTCTGCTCACCAAGGCTCCCGACAAGGAAATAGTCGAAGAATTCGACTCTTATATGGATGCGGATTGCTGAAAAGAAAAAGAAAAAGTTTTTTATGGGGTATGTTTC
>CAJMLT010000049.1 GCA_905214325.1 uncultured bacterium | reverse complement strand
GGTGATACCCACCGAATCGGAAACGATGTGGATCGTCGGAAGTTCGGAGGCCGAATCCCCCTGCGTTATCCATTGCTGCACGAAAGCCCCTTACTTGGAGAGCATCGAAAAGTCGGCGACGTTTGCGAACACCGCGACGAAACGGTTGAGCAGAGCCAGACGATTGTTCCTCAAAACGCTATCTTCGTCCATGATGAGTACTTCTTCGAAAAAGCGATCGATCGGCTCACGCAGGGAGGCAAGCGCTTGCAGAGCAGCGGCGTAATCCCCCTTATCGAGGGCTTCACCGAGCGCGGATTCACTTGCGATCACGGCGTCACGCAGATCTTTTTCCGAAGAGGACAGACGAGTGTCGTCCAAAGCGATGCCGACCTGCGGATCGCGAAGATTATTGGCGCGGGCGAAAGCGGTTGCAAGGTCATCCATCGTCTCCGGCATGTCACGGCGAACCTTCTCGAGAGCTCTGACACGCAGGGCGATCTCGGCAGGCTCGAAAACGCCGCAGGCGAGAACCGCATCGATGGCATCGGGGGAAAGGCCTTCGTCCTTGAGAATCACCTTCGTTCTCACGACGAAGAAATCTATGATCTCCGACTTGATAGCCTGCACATCGAAGTCGAGAGCACCGAAACCACCCAAAGCGGCATCGAGGGTATTACCGAGGGAAACGGGAAGACCGCCCATGAGCATATTGATGATTCCGATCGCACTGCGACGGACGGAGAAGGGATCGGACGAGCCGCTGGGTGCCTGACCGATGGCGAACAGGCCGCAGACGGTATCGATCTTGTCAGCAAGAGCCACCATCTTACCAACTATCGTATCGGGAGTTTCATCCCCCGCGAAACGCGGACGATAATGCTGCTGGATAGCCTGAGCCACCTGAGGGGACTCTCCTGCCGCAAGAGCATAATAGGACCCCATGATCCCCTGAACGGAAGTGAATTCGACAACCGCTCCGGTCACCAGGTCGGCCTTGCACAGGTGGGCGGCACGGAGAGCGTCCTTCGCATCGTGGGCATCGAGGCCTGCTTCTTCCACCATGCAAGACACGATCGCCTCGATACGTCCGGTTTTCTCGAGCATGGTACCCAGCTTATCCTGGAAAACCACTTCGTCCAAGCGGGGGACATACGTCTCCAGAGGGCTTTTCAGGTCTTCATCGTAAAAGAATTTCGCGTCGAAAAGACGGGCACGAACGACGCGTTCGTTGCCATCGATGATTGTCTCGGCACAAGAGGGGTCCCCGTTGGAAACGACGAGGAACCTGTTGGTGAGATTTCCCTCCTGATCGTAAAGGGGGAAATAGCGCTGATGCATCAACATGGCATCGACGATGATCTCTTCCGGTACGGCGAGGAATTCTTCATCGAACGTACCCACGAGCACGCTCGGATACTCCGTTAGATTGACGACCTCGACCAATGTCTTGGGAGGAAGAACCGCTTTGAATCCGGTGCTCTCCTGTGCAGCTTCGACACCTCGACGGATGACCGCTTCACGTTCGGCTTCGGAAGGAACCACGAAAGAGTCACGCAGAACATCGATCAGATCGTCGGAGGTAGCCACCTCGAAGGGACCGGGCGCGAGAAAACGATGACCGTATGTTTTATTCGATGCCGTAAGTCCGGCGAAGGAGAAATCGATTACCTCGTCACCGAAAAGAGCGAGAAGCCACCTGATGGGGCGTGCGAAGTACTCGCTGCCTGTTCCCCATCGCTGGGATTTGGGCCAAGAAATTCCGCGGATCAGCGACTCCAGAACGGAGGGTAGAAGGTCCGCCACAAGACGGGCTGGCTGAGTTTTCCGAGCGAAAACATAGCTCACCCCATCGACTTCCTCGACACTCAAATCGTCGGGGGTCAGCCCCTTACCGCGGGCGAAACCCTGTGCCGCCTTGGTGGGATTACCCTCCCCATCGAAGGCGATGGCAACCGAAGGACCCTTGAATACATCGACGCTCTCCTTTGTCTGCTCGGGCAGATCGGCAACGACGACGATGAGGCGACGGGGCGAGCAGAAGAGCTCGACTTCGCCATGGGGGATACGGGCATCATCAAGAAGGGAGGGAACGGTTTTTTCGAGCTGAACCATGGCGGCGGCGAGATCGAATGCGGGAATTTCCTCAACGCCTATTTCGAAGGCGAAACTTTTCCGTACCATTAGTTCTCCTTTCGCTCATCGAGGGTGCTCGACTTAGAAACGACGTTCTCGAGATAGGATGCACAACACGCCTTGGCGATGGTGCGAACCCGTAGGATATAGCCCATGCGCTCCGTTGCGCTGATGACACCGCGCGCATCGAGAAGGTTGAACGCGTGGGAGCATTTGAGAACGTAGTCGTAGGCCGGAAGAGGCAGATTCCTATCGAGAACAGCCAAACACTCCTTCTCGTAGCGATCGAACTCACCGAAGAGAAGATCGGTGTCGGCGACTTCGAAATTGTACGTGGAGAATTCGCGCTCGTTTTCCAGGAAAACATCACCGTAGGTGAACTGGGTGCCATCGGCTCCACGCGCCCAGACGAGATCATAAACCGAATCGACTCCTTGGATATACATGGCCAGGCGCTCGAGTCCATAGGTGATTTCGGCGGGAACGGGACTACATTCGAAGCCACCCACCTGCTGGAAATACGTGAACTGCGTAACCTCCATGCCATTGAGCCAGACTTCCCAACCCAAGCCCCATGCACCCAGCGTGGGGCTTTCCCAGTCGTCCTCGACGAAACGGACGTCATGCTTTTCCACCTGGATGCCGATAGCCCGCAGCGAATCGAGGTAAAGATCCTGAACGTTATCGGGAGAGGGCTTCAAGAGCACCTGGAACTGATAGTAATGCTGCATGCGATTGGGATTTTCGCCATAGCGCCCGTCGGTGGGACGGCGGCAGGGTTGAACATAGGCCGTCTTCCACGCATCGGGCCCAAGGCTGCGCAGGGTCGTCGCGGTATGAAACGTGCCGGCACCGACCTCGTTGTCGTAAGGCTGCAAGACGACACATCCCAAATCGGCCCAATAACGCTGGAGGCGTAGAATGATGTCTTGAAAGGTGAGAGCTCCCGTCGTGGTGCCGGGCGAAGAGTTTACTTCAGCGGTTGTCATGCTTCTCCTTTGTCACGCAGATGTTTATACAAGTAGACTAAAGTGGTCGAGTGGCCAATATACGATAAGTCCTTTGCCGAATACGCTATCCCTGTCGATGGGGCCGAAATAACGCGAGTCGGCGGAATTGGTACGATTGTCCCCCATGACCCAGAGTTCACCCTCCGGAATGGTATAGGGATACGATAGGGAAAGCGAACTTATCGTAGGAAGCGGCTTGGTCGACTTTCCTTCGGTATAGGGTTCGTTGAGGATTTTGCCGTCGATATACACCTTACCTTCGATAAGGTTTATGGTCTGTCCTTCCGTCGCAATGACCCGCTTGATCAGCACACGCGAGGGAATCTGGGGGTCCGAAAATACGACGATTTCACCGGGCTGCGGATCGGTGAAGTTATAGCTCACCTTCTCGGTGTAGACCATATCCCCGGTCATAATGGTGTCTTCCATGGAAGCCGAAGGGATCTGGAAAGGTTCGATGACGTAGAGTCTCAGCACCCAAGAACAGACGATGATGATGGCAATAAGGATTATCCAACCGAAAAAACGCCGAAGAATTCCTGGTTTCTGCGAATCTGCATGTGCTCCAGCGTCCACTCAGTACCCTTTCTCTATCTCCCTTTTTACCGACAAGACCTTATGATAAAACACTTTAACGATGGCGATCAGGAATGAGGATGAGATTCTAAGAATTCTCTGTCCTCGGCACAAAGATTCGCCTTTTCAAGAAGATCGGGTCGCCAACGCCGCGTCCTTAAAAGACTTTGCTCACGTCGCCAACGGGCGATGTTGGCATGATGACCCGAAAGCAACACCTCCGGTACCTCCATCCCCCGAAAACAGGCGGGACGCGTGTACTGAGGGTATTCCAGAAGCCCATCGTAGAAGCTCTCGTCGACGGCACTCCCCTCGTCGCCCAACACCCCATCGAGGCGACGCACGACGGCATCGATAACCACCATGGAAGCGAGTTCCCCACTGGTAAGCACGTAGTCTCCCAAGGAAATGACTCTATCGGCAAGAGTGTAGGCTCTCTCATCTATACCCTCGTAATGACCACAGATGAAGAAGAGGTGATCTTTTCGGGCAAGTTCGAGCGTAATCGCCTCATCGAAGGTTTCGCCCGTCGGAGAGAGGAATATCGTATACGGTTTACGCTCCGTACGGGAGAACAACTCATCGGTCGCTTCGAAAAGAGGGTCGCACTTCATCACGAGACCCTGACCTCCACCATAAGGCTCATCATCGGTCGTGCGATGCCTGTCATGAGTCCAATCCCGTAGGTCATGAGCTGTGAAATCAAGGTAGCCCCGCTCCTGCGCAATACGCATGATCGACTCGTTCATGACCGAGTCGTAACACTGGGGAAATACCGAAAGCGTCTCGATTTTCATCGTGCGCCCTTTCTAGAGATCCAAAAGACCATCGGGTAGGGACACGGTGATGGTGCGTCCATAATCGTCGATGGCTCGAACGATCTCATCGACGACGGGAACAAGAACCTCCCTGCCCTGCACGTCAACGACTAAAAACGGATACGCGGGGTTCTCATCGATACGGATAACCGAACCGATATCGCCCGCACAACCATCCAATACCCGGTAACCCTTGTAGTCGGGCGTAGATGGAACGAGTTTCTCCTCGTCGAGGGCGTCCCGTCTGACAAGACAATAATGACCCACCAGTTGTTCGGCCTGATCAATAGAGGGGATGGTGTCGAAAAAAACGAGACGCGAAGCGGAATCCTCCCCGCGCACGGAAGAGACACGCGCATGACGCGCAAGATGGAGAACCGGCGGTACGAACACGACCTCCATCCCCTCTTCAAGCAAAAAAGGAAGACCCTTCGCACTCTGCGCGAGGAGTCCTCCTTCAAGCGTTTTCGCTTTAGTCAATCGAGCTACGTTAATCCAGGTACCCATCAGTCAATGAGTTCGACCTCGACGTGAAACCCGTTACGGGAACCGGCTGCACGGCAAAGGGTCCGGATAGCCTTTATCACACGACCCTGCCGCCCGATAACCTTGCCGGCATCGGCCTCATTCACCTTGATCTCGACGAGCAGAGCACCGTCTTCAAGTTCCGAAGAGGTGATATCGATCTGCTCGGGCGCGTCTACAAGCGGAGTGACAAGACTCCGGACAAGACCCGTGATATCTTCGAAGGAATCAGTCATCTTTAACCGTTCTTACGCTCAGCCTCGATAAGACGTGCGACGGTGTCGGTCGGCTTGGCGCCATTGGCGATCCACTGATCGACCTTCTCGATGTCCATTTTTACCGCAGCAGGGGTGACACAGGGATTGTAGGAACCGACCTGCTCGATGTAGCGACCATCGCGGCGAGCGCGGGAGTCGGCGACAACGATGCGATAGTAAGGTGCCTTTTTTGCGCCGTGACGGGCGAGACGAATCTTGACTGCCATGAAGTTGAACTCCTTTTATTTCCGTATACGATCACAGAAGATATCTTCCTCTGTAAAAAACAGCGATTACTGATGATAGGCCGAAAGTCATCATCTGGCAAGTACCCATTCGGGCAAAACCGAAATCATCTACAAGCCCGTACGACCTTCGGGGGAAACCCTCACCTAAGAGACGGATGCCCCGAGCATCATTCTCCCAGATCCTTCAGCGCATCCTGCATCTTCTTCATGTCGGAGGCGGAAATCCCTCCCATTCCGGGAAGAGCACGGCGCTTAGATCGTTTTTTCTTTCCCTTCCGACCCTTCTTCCCCACCGGAGTCGCGTCCTGTGCGGCCATCATCTGCTTCATCATCTTCTTGGTTTCGTTGAACTTCTTGAGAAGCTGATTGACCTGGAACACCGTAACACCGGCACCACGGGCGATACGCGCCTTGCGTGACCCGTTGAGAAGTTCGGGGCGCTGACGCTCCTCGATTGTCATGGAGTGGATGATGATCTCCATTTCATCGAGAGCGCGTTCGTTCACCGAACCCTCCTTGAGGGCCTTGTCTCCTCCCGGCAACGAGCTCACCAACTTCTGGATACCACCGATTTTATGAATCTGTTTGTTCATGGTGATGAAGTCGTTTAGATTGAGGTTGGCGCGCATCATGCGCTCGGCTTCGGCTTCCTCGATTTCCTCGGCCTGTATACGCGATGCCGTCTCGATGAGACTGATGACATCTCCCATGCCGAGAATACGCTTCGCCATACGATCGGGATAGAATTCCTCGAGGGAATCGGGCTTCTCACCCATGGAGATGAACTTGATGGGTTTACCCGTCACCTCCCTGATGGAAAGAGCGCCACCGCCGCGGGCATCGCCATCCATTTTAGACATGATCACACCGTCGAAATCGACGCGCTTGGCGAAGGCTTCGGCAACGTTCACGACATCCTGACCGGTCATCGCATCGACGACCATGAGGATCTGATCGGGCTTGACCGCTTCCTTGATCCGCTCGGCCTCATCCATCATCTCCTCGTCGACATGAAGACGACCGGCGGTGTCGATGATGACCACATCGCGAAGAGAATCGATGGCATCACGAACACCCTCTTCGGCGATACGTACGGGATCGATTCCATCGCCGCGATAGACGCGCACCCCTATCTCTCCACCGAGCGTCTGTAACTGATCGGCAGCGGCGGGGCGATAGACGTCGCAAGCCACCAACAGAGGCTGATGATTCTGCTGCTTGAGAAGATAGGCGAGTTTTGCGGCAGCAGTGGTTTTACCCGAACCCTGCAGACCCACGAGCATGATGACGTTGGGAATGCGCGAGGAGAGCACGAGTTTGGATTCGCTTCGTCCGAGCAGTTCAGTCAACTCATCGAGAACGATTTTGACGACATTTTGTCCGGGAGTAAGCGAATCGAGCACTTCGGCACCTAGACAACGTTCCTTGGTTTTCGCGACGAAGGACTTCACAACCTTGAAATTGACATCCGCCTCCAGAAGAGCCAAACGGATCTCACGCATAGCCGAGGAGATGTCTTCCTCGCTCAGACGTCCCTTCCCCTTGAGCCCGGAAAAGATCGATTGAAGTCGTTCGGAAAGATTATCAAGCATGGTTCAGATCTCCAATCAAAGCTGAAGCGAATGAATGCGGATCGAAATCCTGTAGGTCATCGACTCCTTCGCCGACACCGATTTTGAAAAGGGGCAATCCCAATTCGTGGGAAATAGCCAAGGCGATTCCACCTTTGGCCGTTCCATCGAGTTTGGTCACGATGATACCATCGAGGTCGAGCGCTTTGTCGAATTCCCGCGCTTGCTGCAAACCATTCTGGCCCGTGGTGGCATCGATGACGAGGACGGTCTTCACCGGCATCTGGGAGCGCTTACGCACCACGTTGACCACCTTCTGCAACTCACGCATAAGGTCATCGGAAGTGTGGAGACGCCCTGCGGTGTCGATGAGTACCAGATCGGCTTCATTTTGCTCGGCTCGTTCGATGGTTTCGAAACAAACACTGGCCGGGTCGCTGCCCCGCTGTTTGGTGACGATGTCGACTTGGGCGCGATCGGCCCATACTTCGAGCTGTTCGATGGCCGCTGCACGAAACGTATCCGCGCCTCCGAGAAGAACCTTCCTCCCCTGACGGCGATAAGCCGCAGCCAGCTTTCCCGCCGTCGTCGTTTTCCCCGACCCGTTGATTCCGACGAAAAGAACGAGTTGGGGGCTTTCGTCAAAGATATCCTCGGTTGCTTCGGTGAACGTCTCTGCGATGGTATCGGCAAGAAGATCAAGAACGGCATAAGCATCGGGGAGGGCCTTGCGCGTCGCCTGATCACGCAGATCCTCGACGATACTATCTGCGGCAAGTGCGCCGATATCACTGAGAATCAAGGTCTCTTCGAGCGTTTCCCAAAACTCCTCGTCAACATCGGGGCCGCGATCGAGCAGGACATTCATCTGCTCCTTGAATTTGTCGCGCGAACGGTTGAGACCTTCACTGATGCGATCGAAAAAGCCCATTTATTCCCCCTGAGAAATCGCCTGTTCCAACTTCTGACTTAAAACCTTGGTGACACCATCGGCCTGCATGGACACGCCGTAGAGAATATCGGCCGATTCCATGGTGCGCCGTTGATGGGTGATCATGATGAACTGCGTCTTATGACGAATCGTCTCCAAGTAGGCCATGAGACGACGGAGATTCGAATCGTCAAGCGCCGCCTCTACCTCATCGAGGATGTAGAACGGTGTCTGCCGGATGCGATAGACGGCGAACAGCAACGCCATGGCCGTCATCGACTTCTCGCCGCCCGAAAGCAGCGACATCTTCTTGATGCGCTTACCGACCGGTTGAGCACTCACGTCGACTCCCGTGTTTTCCAGATCATCGGGATCGACCAGGGAGAGGTGGGCCTGCCCTCCGGGAAACAACGTCGAGAAAATCTCTGAGAAGTTATCGTTTACCCGGTTGAAGGTGTCTATGAAATCGTCTTTCATACGCTCGTCGATGACCTTCACTATGCGCGAGAGGCTTTGACGGGCGAGCTTCATGTCCTTGAGTTGAGCGCTGAGATATACATAACGCTCATTCACTTCCTCGAACTCGCGTGCAGCATCGGGATTGATGGTTCCCATGTTCTTGATGCGCCGTTGCAAGCGCTCCATTCTCTCGATGACCTCGTTCCGCTCTTCGAGTTCGGGGCATTCCAATGCCCGTTCGAGAGATGTAGCACAGTCCTCAGTGATCACCTTGATCGCCGCTTCGACCTGAATCTCCAATCGTCCTTTCTCCACACGTAGTGAAGACAAATCGGCGATCAGCGCATCGAAACGATCACGGCTC
>CAJMLT010000048.1 GCA_905214325.1 uncultured bacterium | reverse complement strand
GCGGTGAGTCGCGTTCGGCCCCATCTGGGCGGCGTTCCAGCTTAGAGGTGTGTTCTGCCATCCAAGGAAGAGCGTTTTTCTGAGCTTCGAAGGTTGCCGTATGACCGAAGAGTCGCTCCTTGACCATGCGATGCACCAGAAGATCGGGATAGCGCCTGATGGGACTGGTGAAATGACAATAGGAATCGAGTGCAAGACCATAATGCAGGCTGTCTTGCGTGGTGTAGATCGCCCTTTTCATGGAGCGCAGCAACAACGAGGAAATGAGTTCATGAAGTTGCTCATCGCAGGGATAGGCCAAAACCTTCTGAAGCGTCTTCGGATCACCATCGCAAAACGATCGCTTATCGACACCTTTGAAAAAGTCGAATTCCTGCATTACCCGATACAGAGAGAAGAGCGCCTGCGAGTCGGGCGTATCATGGATGCGGTAGACACAGGGCATCGCCTGGGCACTCAACCATTCCGCCACGATATGATTGGCGAGAATCATCGATTCTTCGATAATACGTGTTGCCTCGGTGCGTTTGCGGTAATCCACTCCCAACACCGACCCCTCGTCGTCGAGACGAACCTTCGCCTCCACGCGATCGAAATCCATACATCCCGCACGATAACGCCGCTCGAAAAGCTTTTCGGTAACGCTGCGCAATCCCGAAAGTTTTTGCTGTAATTCGGCAACGCCTCCATCGTCCACCTCACGTGAACCCTGCGGAATCGGGCAGAGACGAAAAGCCTCCCATGACGATGAATCCGCCTCATCAAGCAAACATTGTGCCTGATCATAGGAAAGACGCGCCTTGGATTCGATGATGCCGGCAAAGACCTCGTAGCTCTCCACGCTTGCATCCTCCCTCAACACCATATCGACCGAAAGAGTCAAGCGGGGTTCGAGAGGCATGAGGGAACAGAGGGAATTACTGATGGCTTCCGGGAGCATGGGCAAAACGCGATCGACCAGATAGACTGAAGTCGCCCTGCGGCGCGCCTCCATATCCATGGCCGTATCGTAAGCGACGTAATGGGACACATCGGCGATATGGACACCAAGATGATAGGTATCCCCAACACGTTCGAAAGAAATCGCGTCATCGAAGTCGCGGGCATCAACCGGGTCAACGGTAAAAATGAAACGATCCCTCAAATCACGATAACCCGCCTCGAGGCATCCCTCGACATCGAGAGAGCAGCGTCGAGATTCCTCCAGAGCCTGATCTCCGAACCGCGTTTCGAATTGATGTTCGGCGATGATCATATCTATTTCGAGAAACGGATCTCCGGCATGTCCGAGAACACGAACGATCCTACCCGTTGCCGCCGTTTTCGCGGAAGGGTATTCGATCAGTTCGACCTCCACCATGTCACCGTCACTCACCTGCGGATTATCCTTATGCAAGGTGAAAACATCATAGGGAATGGCGGGGTTTTCAGGAACGACTACCCCGAAAGGTTCCGCTACCTCATAACGACCGACGAGTCTTTGATGTGCGCGCATCAAAACCCTGACGACACGTGCCGTAGGTTTTCGCGAGGAAGAACGGGAGGAAGACTGAGCCGCAGCCGACGAAAGGCGGGAAACCTCCACCAGATCGCCGGGAAACGCTCCGTTGACTTTCGACGAGGGAACGAAGAATTCCCCCTCGGCTGTTTTGACGAAACCGAAACCACGATCGGTAAGCTCCAAAATACCCTGTGGTCTCGCCTTGGGTCGACGCCGTGCTTTCCTACTACGCCGTGCCATGGGCACCCCTAACGCCGTGCCAGTGATTCGGCCATATCGAGAGCCATAACGTATTGGCTTTCCTCCGAAGAAACGGAGACATCAGGCGTAACACCGGTGGCATCGATACCTCTCCCCTTTGGAGTGAGATACGTCGCCGCCGTATAGCGCAGAGCACCGCCGAACGACAGGGGCTGCATAACCTGCACCGATCCCTTGCCCTGGGTTTGCTCGCCGACGATGGTCGCGCGCCCCGATTCCTGAAGAGCGGCAGCCAGTACTTCAGCCGACCCCGCCGTGCGGTTGTTGACGAGAACAACCAAGGGCAGAGACGAAACGCTCTCCCCGGCGGCACTTTTCGTCGTCACATTATCGTTCGTCTTGATCTGGACAACCGTGCCGCTTTGAATGAACAACGAAGCTATCTCGACCGTCTGAGTAAGGTAACCACCCGGAATATCACGCAGATCGACAACTATGGACTGCGCCCCTTCCTGCTGGACACCCTCGAGCGTCTGCTTCATGACGGAACTGGAATCGGAACCGATCTGCTTCATGTCGATGAAGGCAACCCCGTTGACTATCTCGGAAGTGATGTTGGTCTCGCCTCCTACCCGATAATCCAACGTCGTCGAAAAGGTCTCCCCTCCCGTAGACGAAGGGGTGTCGGGACGACGCCACGTGATATAGATCGACTCGCCTTCGTTACGGGCCAGCGTATTGACCACTTCGGGCATCGACCACTTGCTTTTGCGCTCCCCATCGATAGACTCGACGAAATCACCCGCCAGAACACCCATGGCCGCAGCCGAAGAACCTTCGAAAACATCGACGGCATAACAAGCACCGTCGACTTCACCGAAAAGAATCCCCACACCCGCTTCGGGATTGGACACGCTCGCGAGATAGGTTCTATAGGCATCGGCATCGTAATAGCGCAGGTACGAATCCCCCGTCGAAGACGTGAAAGAATCCAAAACGAGTTGCGTTGCGGTGTCGAGATCATACGAATCGATACTGTCCTGCTTGAGGATACCCTCGACTTCAGCCACACGGGCCGATATCGAATCATACGTATTGCCCGATACCGTTTCACCTGCATTGATTTCCTCGTGCACGGAAAGATCGGAAAAGCCAAGCGAGGTAAGCAGATCGGTGTTACCGCGAACAAGGAAACCGGCACAGAATATCAAGGATACGAAAATGCAAGCACCGAGAATTTTCACGATGCTTGCATTATGTTTGTAGTTGGCTACTACCTTTGATTGTTTTTCATGAATGGGCACGCGGATATCCTTATACCCTCTACACCTTCAGGTAGCGACGCATCGCAAACATGGAGCCGAAGAGTCCGATGATCAACCCCGCCAGCAGCAAGGCAATGTAGACCAAGATGAATGTCGATGCATCGACGGAGATGGGCAGCCAAGGCAAGGTCTCCGAGACACGCGGTAGAGCGACGTTGCGCAGAACTTCCAAAACGACGACCGATCCAACGGCACCGATGATAGCGTGCAGAGCACCTTCGGCCAGAAACGGCCCACGGATGAATCCGTTCGAAGCGCCTACCAAACGCATGATCGCTATTTCCTTACGACGTGCCAGAATGGCAAGGCGGATCGTGTTGTTGATGAAGATGAAGGCAATGAAGATAAGCAGGGCTATCAAGGCTATTCCTACGAAACGGATGGCATTGGTAAGAGAGAACAGCTTATCGACGGTCTTCTGTCCATACTGAAGAGACTCGGCCGGATCGGCGGCGTTGTCGCAGATCTTGGTAAAGGTCGTATTGGTTTCTATCTGACCTGCGACCTCGCTGACCGACTGCGCTTCCTGAAGCTGGATGTCGATACTTGCGGGAAGAGGATTATCTCCATCGAGCTGAGCCACGATATCGGGATTCGACGTCATGGAATTCGAGAAATTATCGAGTGCCTGCGCCTTCGTGGTAAAGGACACGCTGGCAACACCGGGAAGATCCTCGGCATAGCTCATGACCGTCTGAATGTCGGCCTCGGAGGCATCATCTTTGACGTAGGCGGTGATGGAGACCTGATTCTCAACAGAGGCAACGACATTGTTGATGACGGCACCACCGATACCGAAGATACCGATGATAAGCAACGACAGGAAGATGGTGATGATGGAACCGAGCGTCGTTGAAAGATTCCGTGTGAAACCCGTAAGGGATTCCCTGAAGAAATAGAAGATACTAGACATCGAAACCGTACACCCCTCTATCTTGGTCACGCGTCAAGCGGCCTTTATCAAGGGCGATAACTCGGCGGCGCATATTGTCGACCATTTCACGGTCATGGGTAGCGACGAGAACCGTTGTCCCCGTGCGGTTGATTCGCTCGAGTAGATCCATGATGCCCCGCGAATTCTGGGGGTCGAGATTACCCGTCGGCTCGTCACAGATCAGCAAGGGAGGACGATTGACGATAGCACGGGCGATACTGACGCGCTGCTGCTCGCCGCCCGAAAGCTGGTCGGGGCGCTTTTCCAGTTTGTCCTGAAGGCCGACGAGGCGCAGCACCTCGGGGACCTGGGTCTTAATGACATGACGGGACTTACCGATTACCTCGAGTGCAAATGCGACGTTTTCGAAAACCGTCTTATTCGGCAGAAGTTTGAAGTCCTGAAAAACACATCCGATATTGCGTCGAAGATAGGGAACACGCCAATTGCGCATACTCGAAAGATCTTCGTCGGCGACATAGATATGACCCTTGGAAGGTTTGATCTGCCGAATGAGAAGATTGATGAATGTCGACTTTCCCGATCCGGAATGACCGACGAGAAAAACGAATTCACCGGGAAAGATGTGAAGAGAGATGTCATCGAGCGCCGGTTTCGTCGGCTGAGCGGGATATACCTTGGTCACATGCTCGAAGGTGATAACCGGATTGCCGACATTTTGAGGAACCGACTCGACGTTGACGACGGGCAGCGACTCGGAAAGCTGAGAAGCGACCTGCTGCGCATGAGTCGGAGCGGTGTGCTTTCCAGCAACATCCCCGCTGTAATCATTTGTCACAGTATGCTCCGTTCGTGGTAGTGTTTATTCTGAGACCTTCTGATTATATCAATGTTGTTTTCTCGCTAAAACCCTCTTCACAGCTTGCACAAGTGAGGAGGCATCAAGCTTGAAGTATTTCATGAGTTCCTCGAATTCGCCCGACTTGCCGAACGTATCACGCACTCCGACGAGTTCAAGCGGTACGGGGAGGTGCTCGGCACACAATTCACTCACCGCAGACCCGAGACCACCGTAGACGGAATGCTCCTCGGCCACAACCGCACAACCCGTTTTCGCCAAAGAGGTCAAGAGGGTGTCTTCGTCGAGTGGCTTTATACAGAACGCATCGATCACCTCGACCGATATACCCTCCTCGGCCAGCAGGGAAGCCGCTTCGTTGGCCTGAGCGATTTCGACTCCGCAGGCGATGAGCGTCACATCGCTGCCTTCCTCGAGAACATAGGCCCTACCCACTTCGAGCTCGACATCGGGAGCATAGACAGCCGGCACCGCCGCACGACCCATGCGGATGTAGGCAGGTCCGGGAGTTTGGGCGGCAAGACGCAAAGCGGCACAAGCCGAAGCATAATCGGCGGGAACGAAAACGTTCATATGGGGAAGACCGCGCATCAAGGAGATATCTTCGAGCATCTGGTGTGATCCCCCATCGGGACCGACGGAAATGCCGGCATGGGTGGGAGCGACCTTCACATTCAGGTTGGAGTAAACGACCGTATTGCGGATCTGATCATAAGCACGACCCGTACCGAACACGGCGAAGGAACCCGTGAAGGCGATGTTGCCGGCAAGCGAGAGGCCAGCGGCAACGCCCATCATGTTCTGCTCGGCTATGCCGACGTTGAAAAGCCGTTTCGCGTTTTCCGGAGCTGCTTCGGCGAAGGCCTTCGTCGTGGTCGAACCCGTAAGGTCGGCATCGACCGCCACCACCTTCATTCCTTCCGCCGCCAATGCCGCCAACGTGTGACCGAAGGCCGCACGGGTTGCCTTTTTTTCCTGAGCCTGCTCAGGGGTTGCACGCTTAACCACGGGACACTCCTCCGTTCAGCTCTTCGAGAGCTCGTTTCGTTTCATCGTCGTTGGGAGCTTTTCCATGCCAACCCGCCTGGTCCTCCATGAAGGAAACGCCCTTACCTTTGACGGTGTGGGCGATCACCACTTTGGGGAGCGGACTGCAAGATGCCTTGAGATCATTGAGCAAGGCGATGAGCGCAACCACATCGTGGCCATCGACTTCATGAACTTCCCAGCCGAATGCCGCAAACTTACCGCTCAGAGTGCCACTTGCGCATACTTCTTCGACATGACCGTCTATCTGAAGACCGTTGGTGTCAACGATGGCGATCAGGTGACCGAGCTCACGATGGGCTGCGAAGGTGGCCGCTTCCCAAACCTGACCTTCTTCGCATTCGCCGTCACCCATGACGGTGAACACGTGATGGGGATTGTCTTCCAGCTGAAGGCCGGCCGCGAGACCGGCCGCGATCGAAAGACCCTGCCCGAGAGAACCCGTCGAAACCTCTATACAGGGAAGAAGATTCGAATCGGGATGCCCCTGCAATCGGGAACCGAGCTTGCGGAGGGTCTTGAGTTCCTCGGCGGGAATATAGCCCGCTTGAGCAAGCGTGGCATAGAGCGCGGGAGCCGCATGTCCTTTAGAGAGAATGAAACGGTCACTCCCCTTTGAACAGGGATTTTTAGGATCATGGCACATCACGCCACCGAAAAACAGAGCAGAGAGGATGTCGGCACACGAAAGCGAACCACCTGGGTGGCCGCTCCCTGCTTCGTGCAACATCTCAATGATGTCCTTACGGATAGCGCAGGCTTTTTCTTTGGCTGCCTGAGAATTCATGCTTTCCTTTCCAGTTCGACTTGCCCGTTTCTATTGCGAAGCCCTCCAACGATGATACCCGATGACGAATTCATCTATATCACCGTCGAGAGCAGCATCGACGTTACCACTTTCGATATTACTACGGGTATCCTTGATCAGTCGATAAGGATAGAGAACATAGTTACGAATTTGGCTGCCGAAGGAATTATCCATCTTCTCGCCCTTGAGTTGCGCCAATTCATTCTGACGCTTCTGTTCCTCTATTTCGAAAAGCTTGCCGCGCAACACGCGGAAGGCCGCTTCCTTGTTCTGCAGCTGGGATTTCTCGTTCTGGCACGTAACCACGATTCCCGTAGGAACATGGGTCAAACGCACCGCAGAATCCGTGGTGTTGACGCTTTGCCCGCCGGGCCCACTGGAACGGTAGACATCGACACGGACATCATTGGGATCGATCTCGACGGCGATATCGTCTTCGGGAAGGACGGGAACCACCTCGACACCGGCGAATGTGGTGTGGCGACGTTTCTTGTCGTCGGTGGGGGAAATACGAACCAAACGGTGAACTCCCGTTTCGCTGCGGAGCATTCCGTAGGCGTTCTTGCCTTCCACCTGAATGCTCACATGATCGAGGCCGATACCTTCTCCCGGCACAAGATCAAGCACACGCTGCTTCCATCCCTTCGAATCTATGTAGCGTGAATACATTCGATAGAGCATCTCCGTCCAGTCCTGCGCCTCAAGACCTCCACTACCGGGATGGATGGTCAAGATAGCATCGGCCTGATCGTAGCGACCCGTAAACCATGATTCGATCTCGAAGGCATCGATCATGGATTCGAGGTGTTCGAGGTTGCGGGTCAACTCCTCTTCGAACGAAGGGTCCTCATCGATGAAATCCCGAGCCGCCTGTGCGTCTTCGAGATAACGGAGAGCCTGCCGATAACGATCGAGTACGTCACGGATATCGGAAATCTGTTTGGAGACCTGCTGGGCATGTTCGGGGTCGTTCCAAAAATCCTGTTGCGCACTTATCCGTTCGAGATCGGCCAGCTTGTCTTCCTGTTCGTCGATATGTAAATAGGCGCGTGCGTCTTTCAGACGCTGCGAAGCTTCTTCGCAGGTGATCATGTTTTTGTTCCTTACCCGTTTTTAGCGATTGGCACCGTGGCACTTTTTGAATTTCTTACCGGATCCGCAAGGACAGAGATCGTTGCGACCGACGTTGGCGTAGGGATCGTCCTTGTCCTTTTCGATCGTCTTGGTTTTCTGAGCGGTTTCCTTGGGCGTATCCACGGGAACTCCCTGTGCGGCAGCCGATGCGGCCTGCACTCTTTGAGTCTGCGTCGCCGAAGAGTCAAGTGCCTCGGCCGGGTTAGAATAAGAGACATCGCCATCGAGCGGCGTTTCCTCCTCTTCGGGAAGTTCCTGAACGACGATGGGGGCACGCAGAAGGAACCTGAGAAAATCCTCATAGATAGAAGATGTGAGCGCCGCGAACATACGATGCGCTTCATCGCGGTATTCCACCAGCGGATCACGATGCCCATAGGCACGCAGCCCGATGGCACCTTTGAGATAATCCATCTCCTGCAGGTGAGCCATCCAGCGGGTGTCGATGAAACGCAACATAACCTGAGCCTGAATATCGGCGAAAGGCTCCCCTATCTTTTCAGATCGTTCGTCGTAGAGTTTTTGGAAATGATCGCCGATGGCCTCCATGAGATCATCCACGTCATCATCGAAATCGAAGGATTCCGCACTCAATTCGGTTTCCCCGGTCATTTGGGCAAGCCACAGATCGAGCGTCTCGAGATCCCAGTCATCACTGGGCAGCTTAGGAGAACAACTCTCGAGGACATGGGCGCGAACGGCATCTTCGATGATATCCGGGATGCGTTCCGAAAGATCTTTACCATCGAGAATCGCGTTGCGTTCGTTGTAGATGGCCTTCCTCTGAAGATTCATCACATCGTCGTATTCGAGCACGTTTTTACGTGCCGAGAAGTTAACCGCTTCTACCTGACGCTGCGCTGTCTCGATCGCCTTCGAAACCATGGATGCCTGAATGGGCATGTCCTCGGGCAAGTCGGTCTTTTGCATCATGTTGCCGATGGAGTCCATCTTGGAGCCACCGAACAAACGCATCAGGTCATCTTCGAGCGACAAATAGAACTGGGTCACACCGGGATCGCCCTGACGACCGGAACGTCCACGGAGCTGATTATCGATACGACGACTCTCATGACGCTCCGTACCGATGACACACAACCCGCCGCTGTTCTTGACTTCTTCGTACTCACGCTCGGTCACGCTCTGTGCGCGTGCCTGAGCTTCCTTGATCTGTGCGGGCGTGGGCTCCTGCTCCTCGTCATCGATCTGCTCGAGAACGAATTCCTGTGCAAGCACATCGGGGTTACCACCGAGCAGGATGTCGGTACCACGACCGGCCATGTTCGTCGCGATGGTAACCGCACCCTTGCGGCCGGCCTGTGCGACGATGGAGGCCTCACGCTCATGGTTTTTCGCGTTCAATATCTCGTGCTGAATGCCCCGCTTGCTCAAAAGGCGACTGAGTCTCTCCGAACTTTCGATGGAAACGGTGCCGATCAGGCAAGGCTGCCCGTTGGCGTGACGTTCGGCGATATCGTCGGCGACGGCGCCGAACTTCGCATCGATGGTGCGATAGATCAAGTCGTTGCGATCGTCACGGATGACGGGCTTGTTGGGAGGGATGGACATGACCGGCAGATCGTAGATCTGACGGAACTCGGCATCTTCGGTCATGGCCGTACCGGTCATACCGGAAAGCTTATCGTAGAGACGGAAATAATTCTGAAGCGTGATGGTTGCAAGAGTCTGGTTCTCCTGGCGGACCAACACGTGTTCTTTGGCTTCGAGTGCCTGATGGAGACCTTCGGAATAACGACGCCCTTCCATGATGCGGCCGGTGAATTCGTCGACGATCTTCACTTCCCCGTCGACGACGACGTAATCCACATCGCGGTGGAACAGATACTGCGCTTTCAGAGCCTGCTGAAGATGATTGGGGAGTTGCCCCGCCGGGTCACCGTAGATGTCGTCGATACCGAGACGGAATTCGATCTTCTCCAAACCGGATTCCGTGGCGTAGATGGTGCGCTTTGCTTCGTCCATCTCGAAATCCTCGCCGTA
>CAJMLT010000047.1 GCA_905214325.1 uncultured bacterium | reverse complement strand
CCCCGGATTCAAGGGGAAAGGCGCTCTCTCTATTGGACGCTTCGACGGTTCAAGCGAGACTCACCGAGGACGACGAAGCGAGTCGCGGCGTTCTTCGTTGTCGAGGGGTTATAGGTGACTAGATGCCCTCGATCTCGAAACGCTTCTTCAGGGCTTCCTGATGGATGCCGTATTGGAGAGCCATTTCCTTGGTGATGCGGCCTTCTTTGTACAACATGAAAAGACTTTGATCCATCGTGCGCATGCCCGCATCGGCGCTGGCTGCGATAACACTGTCGATCTGATGGGTCTTCTCTTCTCGAATGAGATTGCGGATGGCGGTATTGGCGACCATGATCTCGAAGGCGGGAGCCACCTTGCCGTCGACGGTGGGAACCAACTGCTGGCTGACGATGGCCTGAATGACCATGGAAAGCTGGATGCGGATTTGGCGTTGTTGCGAAGCGGGGAAGGCGTCGATGATGCGATCGACGGTGCCGGCCGCGCCGGTGGTATGCAGGGTGGAGAAGAGGAGCTGAGCCATTTCGGCAGCGGTGACGGCGGTGCCGATGGTCTCGGCATCACGCATCTCGCCCAACAGAATCACGTCGGGGGCCTCGCGCATGGCCGAACGAAGGGCTTCACTGTAGGTGGCGACATCGGTGGGCACCTCACGCTGCGTTACGATGCAGTTGTTGTGACGGTGTACATATTCGATGGGGCCCTCCATCGTGATGATGTGCCCTTTGCGTTCTAGGTTCAGGCGGTCGACGATGCAGGCCAACGTGGTGGACTTGCCGGCTCCTGCGGGACCGGTTACCAGGACGAGACCCTTCTGGAAATCGGCGCAGCGTAGAACCTCCGGAGGAATGTTGTATTCAACCGGATCGGGCAGGCCGAAGGGAATGACGCGGATCACGGTACCGAACGACCCCCGCTGGCGAAACACGTTGGCGCGGAAGCGACCGACGCCGGGAAGCGCGAACGAGAAGTCGTCATCATGGTTGTTGTTCGAAAGGAAAATGTTCACATCGCGATTGGCCACCCGATAGATTTCCTTTACGAATGCTTCGGTGTCCTCCGGCATGAGCGCGGAAGTGTCTTCGCGGATCTGTTGACTTCCCGTCTGGTAGGAGAGGGGAAGGCCGGGAACGACGAATATGTCGGACGCCTTCACTTCAACCATTTTCCTGAGCGTATCTTGCAATTTCATAGGGTCTCCTTCGCCTATTGCCCTGTCCATAAGGTGGTTTCGCTATCGTCGAGGTTCCACTGGGTCGTTACTTTCCATCGGGTGATCTGATAGGTGAGATCATCGTGTATTTCCAAGCTCGCGGTGAGGCAACGCCCGTCGGTTGCGACGAAGGCCAAGCTGATCACGTTGCCGGAGATGCGTGCCTCGGCGGGTAAGATGGCCTTGATGGCGGCCATGGCCGCTTCCTTGTCACCACCCTGGGCTTTCGTTTGCGCCAAAACTCCGTCGATCTGAGCGACGAATTCCTGAGCCGCGGTTTCGTTGGCATAGGTGCCGATGGTGAAATCGGCCTGTTTCTGGGCTTCGTTGACGTTGGCGTGGGCCGTGGCGGAAGCCAGAACGGCCATGACGCTCAGGCACATGATGATGACGAGGGCGAATATGCTGACCGGTCCTATACGGACGCTGCCTTGAGCTCGCTGAACATGACGTGTCATCTCATCTACCTCCCATCACTTATGTAGCGGGCCGTATCGAGGGAATATACTTCGCGATCATGGTGGTTTACCGAAATGGTCGCCCTATAGAGGGTGCCGCCGGTGGTTTTTTCGGCCGTGGTGGTGCGGGTGACGGCATAGGCATCGGAATCCGTTTCATCGACGGCGGTGATCGTTGAGTCCCTTTCGGCGTAATAGGTGGTCTCGTCAACCGTGGCGGTGGGATCGGCTGCGAAGGTTTCCGCGCCGTTGACGGCGCCGCCGGTGGCGAGAGACAGTGCCTGGGAGAGTTCGTTTGCCTGGGATCCTTTGACGTATGAGTTTGAGAACACGCTCGTCAAAATGACGACCGCGATGACCAGAAACAGCAACAGCAGGAGCGCTTCGAGTTTGAAAGCCATGCCGTGCCATGCCGACTTATCGTGTATATCACGTCGGGCATTCTGTTCGGAAATGCTGTCTTCCCATTGTTCACGGAGGGCATCTTTATTCATATCAGGCACCTCCCCGTACGCTTCGCAGTGCGATCGAGGTGTCACCCGTATCGGTATGAATGGTGAGAAGTCCGTTTTCATAGCCGAAATCGAATGTTTCGGAATCGGTTATCTTCGAGGCCCGCCCCGGAGTATAGGGGCTGCCGGCAACGGCGTACTCCTGCAGGATGCTTCCGTTGTAGGCGTAGATGCGGGTTTCATAGTTGCCGCTGTCGAGGTGCTCGGAAAGAACCAGCGCCCGTCCTTCGGGTCCGGTCCCCAACGCGATGGCGTCTATCTCGTCGTTCATACGCACGTTGTTGAGCAGCAAGCTCGACTCCAAACGGGCGTCACCGGCATCCGCGCGTGCATCGGCGAGCGATCGGTAGACACTGGTTCCCAGAACGAGGGAGGCCAGCAGGGCAACCACGATCATCGCGAACAGTATCAGCGCGAACGTGCGCGAGGCACGGGCGGCACGTGTTTCTTCGCCTGTGGGAGAGAACTTGAGACTCTGTAGAGGTGGCAGGGAGTTCATCGGAGCAACACCACCACGGTCGGCATGACGTTTTCGGCGAACACCTCATACGTGATGAGATAGTCCTGATGGTTGATCGAAAGGCCGTAGTTCTGTTCAAGATAGGACAGAGATGACGGGTAGGCACCTTCGATCGCGCAGCACTGCTTCGCGCTGTTGAGGATGGCGTTGCGTACGGATACGGCACCTTGCTCTTTCAGGTCTGCGGTGATGGTGGTGTAGGCGAACCACGAAAGAGCCACGACGAGAGCGAATACGACGAGGATTACGATCCTTCGCCTGATACGTTTCTGCCGCTTGGTCTGTGTGGCGCTTGCGGTCATGATCTACCCGATCGATCCCATGATGCCGATGAGGGGAAGCATGACCGAAATCAAGGTTGCCCCGACGCTGATGGTGAGGAACGCCGCCAAGGCGGGTTCGACGCTGTCGATCAGGGCATCGATGCGGATGATCGCGTCATCGAACAGGGATCCGCTCAGGCGCTGCAGCACCCGTTCGATCGATCCGCTGCGGTTGCCGATGAGAAGCATGCGGGCATTGATGGGGTCGAAGATTTCGTTGTTGTAGATGGCCTGCGAAAGACTCTGGGCCTGTTTCGGGTCGGTCATCTCCTGATAGGCGGCCGTCACCTTCATGCGCAGTTCGTCATGGTCGACCATGGAGAGAGCTTGGTTCATGGCCATGTCCGAATCCATGCCGGTCGACGTGAAGGTGGCGAGAGCTGTCGAAAAACGGCTCACGGCGAGACGGTACATCGCGTCGTGGGTCACGGGGAGTTTTTCGAAGCAGCGTATCAGGCGGGTTCGACCCTCACCCCTGCTCATCCTCAAAGCGATGAGGACTATAAGCGTGCAGAAGGCCATGATGATAAGAGCGACCCAGCCGATAAGGATGGAGGCGTTGACGTATGCGTAGGAGCTCGATGACAGGTTGCCGGCGATGCTCGCGTAGACATCCACGAAAACGGGGAGGATCACCACGACGGTGAACAGAAGGATGAGCGTCATGATACCCAGAAGGGCAGCCGGATAAACGATCGCACTGCGCATTTTCGCGAAGAGGCGATCTTCTTCGGCGTAGTAATGGGCAAGGTTGCGCATGACGTTTTCCAGGCGTCCGGCTCTTTCGCCGGCGGATATCATATTGAGGGCATATTCGGGAAATGCGCCGGTGTCGTTCATCGATTTGGCCAACGAGTTGCCCAACACCAAACTGCGATACACTTTCTCGCAGGCTGTTCGGAAGGGGCCTTCGGTCATATTTTCGCTGAGAAGATGAACGGCTTCATCGGTTTGAATGCCCGCCGACTGCATCATGGCGATGCCTTCGCAGTATGCGCTCAGTGCGCCACTTTCTAGCGATTTTGCCATGTCAACTCCTTAGATTCCGAATTCTTCGGGTATGCATCCGTGGGAAGGACAAGAACCCACGGACACCCTCCCATGATACGCTATTGAAACTTTCATGTTAGGCTCGTTTCCATTTTCCATTTTCCGCGTTTCCTCTCCGTTTCCCGTTCAACACTTTCACGTCAGTAGGTGTAGCGATCGGTGTAGGACGACCCGTCTCCCACCGTGTCACTGGCTCCGTTTGCCGCGAAGGTCGTGTCTATCCGTTGCCATGAATTGCCGGATATCGAAATGGATACGGATTTCCAACTGCCGTCGATATAGACCATGTTCCAAGCGTGGTACACGTCGTTGGGGGATACGTATCCCGTCACGATCTTGCAAGGGATCCCCTGACTACGCAGCATGGCGGCAGCCAAAGAGGCGTAATCGAAGCAGATGCCGGTTCCCGATGCGAGCGTCGCGTCGGGATTGGGCACGTAGCCGCTTTGATTGCTGAGGGTGCCGGCCTTGCCGGAATCGTAGCGTATGTTGTCCGTGATGTATTCATAGATGGCCTTGAGGGCATCCCCTTGGTTCTGCGCTCCGGAGACGAGTTCGGCGGCTTTCTTCACCGAGGCGCTGTCTGCGGTGTAATCACAGAATACGTTCGGCCGGAGAAAGGGGGCGAATTCGCTTTCGAGGGAAACGGAAGCCGAGGTGGAGAAAAGTTCCACGTAGCGGTTTCCGCTGGTGTTCTGCATGATGCGGAAGGTGTAGGAACCGCTGCCCGCGGAAAGGGGGCAGATGAGAGGGCTTCCGTCGTTGGGTAGATCGTAGTTTTGCGCGACGCCGTTGTTTTCGACCTGGAATTTGAGACGGCTGCCGTTGACGGCGGTGGCGCCGACATAGCCCTGCGAAAGGCCACTTGTGTCGATGCCGGCGGAGCTGCTGCCTTCGAGGGAGGACCGATCGAGGGATGCTTCCGCGACGCTGGCGGGAGCGGTGAAGGCCGGGCCGCTCGTCTGAGAGCCGCCGCCGCAACCCACGAGGGAAAACAGGCATGCCGCCAGAAAACAGAGGGAGAGGATGGTTGTCGTTCGTTTCCTCACGTGCCTCCTCTGAATGCGTGGCTTCGGTGTGGTCGGTATCTTTCGACATCGACGTTTTGCGGCTTCGATTGCCGTTTCCAGTTGATCGTTCACGCCATCCGTAGGCGATCGACGAAGGATCTTTCGTGGGTGGATGTCGATGGATGGTGCTGAGTCGAATTATAAAACACTTATTCGTTCCGTACGGTAGCGTGTTGCCGATTCGGGGCGGAGGAGGGGTTTTCTTCCGGGTTTTGTGAATTCTCACTCACAGAATAAAAAATGATACGTATTTGGTGCGTTTTGCCCCCGAACATGGTATGATCAGGGCCGATTCACTGGAAAGCATGTGAGAAAACATTACTTTCGGAACTTCTCTAAGCGTTGTTCTGAGAATCGTTTTCCGAAGCGGTGGATGGGGCGGCCCTTCTATTTCCGTCTCGGTCGACCGTTTTATCGGTCGGGTATCTGTTCTGATGGTGCAGTTCGCCGAATATTCACGCCATACCTCTTATCTTTTTCCCTAAATCATGGTAAAATACCCGTGGGTGGATTGTATCTACCTGCCACAACGAGATATTCGAATTTACAGAACTTCCGGTAACGTACAGGCCTATCAGTGAACGAAAAGCGATTTATTTATGGGACGGAAACGATGTCGCCGTCCGGTGTGTGCGATACAGGGGTGTGTTGTCATGATGAAGCTACTTGAGCTCAAAGACTCTTTTGCCGGCAAATGCATAGCGGTTGCTACCGCATTCGTTCTGGTGTTCTCATGCGTTAATCTTTCCGCCTTCGCCAATAACGAAGCGCAGCAGAAAGCCGCCGATGAGGTGACTCTCGCTGAGCCCGAGGCCACTCCCGAAGTGGTGTCGGATGCGGTTGAGGCACCGGCTGGGGAGCAGCAATCCTCGACGAGTGTCGCCTCGCAGAATGAGGCAACGCCTGCTGCTGTGGCGCCGGCCGGGGAAGTATCGGTCTCCCTTGATCTGTCCAGTGCTTATCTGGTCGTTTCCGATCAGATCATCCAAGCGAAGACGTTCAAGGTTCCCGCCGACAAGCGGTTTGTGTTCCAGGTCGTTGCCGATAACGGCTTCACGCTGGATACCGTGAAGGCGAAAAACGGTATTACCGAAGTCGCTCTCGAATCGAAGGATGACGGCACCTATGCCGTTGCGGCGGCTGATGTGGTGGCCGGTCTCACCATTGAGGTGACCACACATCAAAGCGCTTCTACGGACGGAACTTCCGCCACGTCGGAAACGCTGACCTCCGATACCACCATCGCCCCTACCGGGGAGATCGCGCAGCCCGATCTTGCGAACACCCCCGCTTTTGAAGGATATACTCAGGCCGGTACCACGATGGTCAAGGTTACCGCTGCCGCGGGTGTGTTGCCCGCAGGCACCGTCGTGGAGGCTTCTCTGCTCGAGAACCCCTCGGTCGTGCGGGCTGTGACCGAAGCGGTGAAGGACGAAGGTAAGGCCGTCAAGGAAGCGGTGGCCATCGATGTCACGCTGCGTGACGCCGAAGGCAATGCGATTCAGCCCAGTGCTGCCGTGAATGTCTGCTTCTTCGACACGAATGTCGGTGGAGGAATGATCGGCGTGTATCGTGTTTCCGACGATGCGACCAAGGTCGAGACCATCGCCACGCGTCAGGCCGATGCAACTGTTCAGAGCTTCGATGTCGATCACTTCAGTACCTATGTCGTCGCCAGTGAGGAAGTTACCACCGGCGAGGATGCAGCTACCCATCAGTCCTATACGCTCGTTCCGGGTGAATCCATGTCCATCCGTGCGAATGCCTCTTTCATAACCCCCAACAAGAACAATCTCTGGACCCTTTCCTCGGGTTCGCAAAGCGTGACTACGACCAACGGCACCGGTGCCTCCATCGATGGAGTTGCCACCATCACCACCAATAGTCAGACTTGGGCCGTTTCGCAGGGTATTGCGAGCGTCACGGTCTATGTGCCTCAGGGTGCCGAGGGATCGTTCACCATCACGTGCGCCAACAAGTCCGGTGATTCCCAGGTTTGTACGTTTGATTTCACTATCGCGAAAAACGAAGTCGCCACGCCCTCGTCTTCTGAAGAGGAATCTTCTCAGGCGTACACCATCGCCACGACCATCGCCGATGTGGTGAAAGCCGTCAAGGCGGAGAACAGCGCCTCCGGTGAGCTGGCGGTAGCCTCCGGTTTGTTCGGTTTCTTCAAAACCACATCGACGGTATCCCTTAACAGCACGGGCACCAATGTCGCTCCCGGCTTCACTGCTTACTTGAAGCAGGCGCAGGGTCTCAGCTATATCGATAACTATATGTATCGCGTCTACTCGGCGGGCGATATCCTCAACGTCACGGTGGTCCCCATCTACGGTGACAAGGCGTTCTACACCACCGACGCCACCGGTGCTTCGACGGCGACCAAATCCTCTACCGATGGGTATGTCTACTATGCAAATGGTGAAACCGGCATAGCGGCGGGTACGTTCCGCTCGGGAACCTTCACCACCTCCACGAATACCGGTAACGGCAAGGATCCCAACTATGCCTACGTCTCGGGTTCTCCTAAGAATGCTCAGGACTGCGCAACGATAGTCGTCGCGGGTAACGATGAGATGACGGTCGGTGACTCTCAGGAAATGGAAGCCACCGTTATTCCCAACAGCACGGTGACCTGGTCTTCGGACAATGCGGGTATTGCCGTCGTGGATGAAACCACAGGCGAAGTGAAGGCGCTCGCCGAGGGTGAAGCCATGATCACGGCTGCTACGGCAACGGGATTGTCTGCGGCTAAGTCGGTCATGGTGGCCTCGGAGACGCAGAAGTGGAGCGTCGAAGTCGGGGAGAAGGAAACGCTCGAGGATTCCCTAAGTGATAAGTGGGCAGGGGACCACTGGTGGTATATCCGTGACGGCGGAACGGCCTATGTCCAGTTCCAGAGTCAGGGTGCTCAGAAAAATGGAACCGCCAAGATCAAGGGCGTTGCTCCCACTGCCGGTAATTCGGTCGAGGTCGTGCATGTATTCGATCCCTGGTTCGGTTCTCAGCAGACCATCGTTCACAAAGTGACGGTTACGGCGAAAACATATGAAATCGAATTCAAGGCCAACGGTGGCGAGGACGCTCCCGATGATGTGAAGACGGATACGAACGGTGTAGTCACACTCCCCACCGACATTCCGTCGCGTGATGGTTACGAATTCCAAGGTTGGGCTACCTCGCGTAGCGCGACTACCGCCACCTATCAGGCCGGCGAGACCATCACGGTAACCAAGGATACGACGCTCTACGCCGTATGGGCTAAGGCACCTGCCACCGGAGTGACTCTTTCCGGTAGTGATTCGGTCGTACAATTCGGTACCATCGATTTGACCGCCACACTGACACCGTCGGGGTCGACCGCGAATTTGACGTGGGCTTCTTCCGACACGGGCATACTTACCGTTGATTCCAATGGTAAGGTGACCGGCGTTGCGCAAGGAACGGCCACCGTGACGGTTTACGCGTCTTCTTCCGCGGGCATTTTCAGTGCCAGCAAGGAAATTCGGGTGACACAGCCCCAATCCACGGGTCAGGCCATGTTCTTCTATCTGAAGACCCCTACCTCGGATCCGGCCTCCAATGACACCGGTCAATGGGGATCCACGATCGGCAATGGTACGGTCAACACCACCAATGCTACGTGGGTAGCGGGCAAGAACTGCTTCAACGTCGACGGTCGCGTGATTTCTTGGCCTTCCGGTTATGAAAACGGCACCGTACCTCAAGGGGATCATTGGAATACCATCTTCAATGCCTTCAAGGCATCGGTTGAAAAAGATCTCGGCCGCACGATAACGAAAGAAGATATTCAGGCCATTACGCTGGTTCCCTATAAGATTTCCAAGAGCAATGGCACGAATCCCGATATGCATGTTGATTGCCAGGTACGGATCGACGTGAAGGACATCTATACGGCCACGTACTATCTGTGGGATGCCGATGGCTCGGGGTATATCTATCAGAATGCGGAAAACGTTAACTCCGGCGATACGACCGACCTTACCGCCGCGCTCAAAGCTCTGCCCGCAACGAAGACGATCGGTGATCGCACCTATGCTCTTCAGGGCTGGTTCGACAATGCCGCACTTTCCGGAAATCAGGTGGCATTCCCCTATACCGTAACGAGCAACGTCCAGTTCTATGCGAAGTACATTTCCGACTACTTCGTGAACTATGACTTAGACGGCGGCACCTGGACGCAGTCCACGACCCGCTATGAACATAGCGCCGGTGATACGGTTCACGTCTCCGGTACCGTTCCCACGAAAACCGGGTACACCTTCAATGGGTGGATCTATTCGGAGACGGGACAGGCCATTGCCGGTGGTGACACCTTCGTGATGCCCGAGAGCGATGTTTCCATAACCGCTCAGTGGATCGAAAACGAAAAGGTAACCTTGACGGCGAACAGCGCCACTACGCCCTATACCGGTTTTGAGCAGACCGTATCCGGTTACACCGGTTTGCCCGCGGGAATGACATTCTCTCAGGCGACGCTTGATGCGATAGGCTCCGTTACCGCTGCGGGAACCGATGCCGGAGAGTACGCTAACAACTTTGCGAGCGATGCCCCCTCCGTTATCACGGATGTGAACGGTGTTAACTATTCGGTTACCTACGTTCCCGGTACGCTCACCATCAATCGCGCTAACGTCACCGTCAACGCAAACGATAAGT
>CAJMLT010000046.1 GCA_905214325.1 uncultured bacterium | reverse complement strand
GGAATAGGTTCCCTGTGGGGCCAAGAAGGCTATCGTCGTTTCGGTTGCGGACATCTGATTCCTCGTGTGTTCTTTCTGCCGCTTCTTACGCTGCGGCTGCGTGATCGGTTCGTTCATGATAGACCCGTGGTCATCCTTTTCCCAGTATTTACTCATGCTTTCTATATTTCGTGGGGATCGATGCTTTGACGAACCGATAAGGGTACAATGGTCGGAGTTCTTAACAAGGGAATAGGAGAGAGGAACAGATATGGAATTGAAGGGTTCTCAGACCGAAGCGAATCTCCAGTATGCGTTCGCCGGTGAGTCTCAGGCACATACGAAGTATCAGTACTACGCCAGCCAGGCCAAGAAGGACGGATATGTTCAGATTCAGAACATCTTCCTCGAAACGGCGGGTAACGAAAAAGAACATGCCAAGCTGTGGTTCAAGGAGTTGCATGGTGGTGCCGTTCCTTCGACCCTCGAAAATCTCAACGATGCCGCCGACGGCGAAAACGACGAGTGGGTCAATATGTACGCCGACTTCTCGAAGGTTGCTCACGAGGAAGGCTTCGAGCGTATCGCCGAACTCTTCGAAGGGGTTGCCGCGGTGGAGAAGGAACACGAGGAGCGTTATCGTAAATTGATCCAGCGCATCGAAAACGGCGAGGTGTTCAAGCGCGGTAATGTCTATGCGTGGAAATGCAACAACTGTGGTCATATCCACATCGGTACCGAAGCCCCCGAGGTGTGCCCCGTCTGCAATCATCCGCAGGCCCACTTCGAAATTCGCGCCGAAAACTACTAGAAACGCTTCTTCCGACGACATCATACGTTCGATGAATGTGAAAGTCTCTCTCGTTTACGAGGGGGACTTTCTTCTTGTTGACGATCCGTTTCCCACGGGTCGTACCACTCGCCGCTCGCCGTCCGACAGGCTCCGATGAGAACATGTTCATCGTCTGTTTCTGGAGATTATGCGAATTGTGTTACCACCAAAAATCCAAGTAACATTTTCCGACCACTGACGGGAATTAATCGGTGTTCTTAGAATCACCAGATTCTTTTTACAGAGAATCCACGAGAATACCAAACAGAAGTTATTACTGGACAAGGACACCCTAAAGGAGGTGTGCACATGGTAACAGAGGCTACCACACCGGGGTTTCTGAACAGACTCGAGGCGCGTGGCGTTTCCCGTCGTAGTTTCATGAAACTCTGTGGCTCTCTCGCGGTTGCAGCAGGTCTTAGCGAACTGGCTGCTCCTCGTGTTGCAGCTGCAATCGAACACTCCGTGATCGGCAAGGAATCAGGCGCTCTGGCACCGGTTATCTGGATCGAAGGAGCATCCTGCACCGGTTGTACAGAATCATTCGCTCAGGCGGATGCACCGGATCCCGCAACGGTTGTTTTGGACATGATTTCTTTGAATTATTCCGAAACCCTTTCCGCTGCAGCAGGTTGGTCTATGGAGGAAGCCAAGGCACAAACGATTGAGGCCGGCAACTACATCCTCATCTACGAAGGTGCAGTTTTGGAAGGTTGGGGCGGCGAAGCATTGCGCGTTGCCAACATGCCGGGAACTCATCACTTGGTGGAAGCAGCCAAGAATGCAAATGCTGTAGTTGCTCTCGGCTCTTGTGCGGTCAACGGTGGCTGGATGGGCGCTCATCCCAATTCTTCTGGGGCTTTGGGCGTTCAGGCATACTTGAAGAAGGCGGGCGTCAAAACCCCCGTCGTCAATGTCCCCGGCTGCCCGGCCAACCCCGAATGGGTCGAAGCTGTTCTCGTCGATGCTGTTCTCGTCGGTAAGCTCCCCGAGCTTAACAGCCAGAACAAGCCCGTCGTCATGTTCAATCAGACCATTCATGACAACTGTGCCCGTCGCGGTCACTTCGAAAACGGCGAGTTCGTTTACGCGTTCGGTACCGTGGAAGAGGCTAAGGGTTACTGTCTCTATCCCATGGGTTGCCGTGGTCCTCAGACCAAGGCAAACTGCGGCGTGGTTCGCTGGAACCATCGTCGTTCTTGGTGCGTCGAATCCGGCGGTCCCTGCATCGGTTGTTGCGTGGCGGACCCCAATGATCCCGGCCACAACTGGGTTGAGACCAACACGCCCTTCCGCGCTCGCTTCCGCGACTTGCGCATCGGCGGAGCCACCATTCAGCCCGAAGCCATCGCTTGGACCGTCACCGGCGTTCTCGCCGCGGCATTGGTCATCCACGGCTTCGGCATGAAGAAGGTCGGTCGCACCGACGGCGGCGCTGATTTCGAGAAGGTTCGCGAATGGGACGCCAAGCACCCTGAGGAATCAATCGGCAAGTACGATGATGATGTCCTGAAGGGAGGCAAATAATCATGGCTCGTTCTATTATCGATCCCATAACCCGTATCGAAGGTCACCTCCGCGTTGAGATGGAAGTGAACAACGGCGTCGTTACCGATGCTTGGGTTTCCGGTGGTTGTTTCCGTGGTATGGAACTGGTTGTTCAAGATCGCACTCCCGAGGATGCCGCTCACATCGTGCAGCGTATCTGCGGCGTTTGCCCCGTCTCCCATGCTCATGCATCGTCTATCGCTGCTGAGAAGGCCTACGGCATCACGATCCCCAACAACGCCCGTATCATCCGTAACCTCATCGAAGGTGGACAGTTCCTGCACAGCCACATTCTCTGGTTCTACACCTTGGCTGCGCTCGACTACGTCAATCCGCTCAATGCGCTCAAGGCGAATGTGGGCAATGCCTACGATCTCGTCGAGGCTGCGGGTACGTCCTGCCAGTCCGATCTCAAGGCTCTCAAGGAAAAACTGGCATCTTTCGCCGCCAACGGCCAGATGTCCATCTTCTCCGGCGCCTGGTTCCTCGACGGAGCCGTTCCCGAGGAATATGCACTCAGCCCCGAACTCGACCTCATCTGCACCGCTCACTACATCGAGGCGCTCAGCATGCAGGCCAAGGCTTCCGAGGTATGTGCTCTTCTCGGTGGTAAGATGCCCCACGTCATGACGCTCGTTCCCGGTGGTACCGCTTTCGTTCCCACCGAGGAAAAACTCGACGATCTGTGGTCGTTGGTCAACGAGATCTACGATTGGGTCAAGGCAACCATGATCCCCGACACCAAGGCGATCGCTCCCGCTTATACGGCAGCGCTCAAGTTTGGTAAGGGCTGTGGACGCTATGTCTCATGGGGTGTTTTCGAGTCGCCTTCCTTCGAGATGAGCGAACGTTATCTTCCTTCCGGTGTCATCAACGAGAAGCTTCAGCTTTCCGAAGTCAACGAAGATCTCATCAAGGAATACGTCGGTCACTCCTGGTATGTCGGTGACTCCAACCTCAACCCGCGTGAGGGTGTCACCGATCCCAAATTCACCGAATACTATTCGGATCCGGAAAAGCAGATCGTTTCCGATCGCTACACCTGGTCCAAGGGCCCCAGCTACGATGGTCAGTGCATGGAAGCCGGTCCGTTCTCCCGTGTTCTCGCCGCGTATCTCCGTGGTAACAAGTTCATCAAGACCAATCTCGATGGTCTTTGCAGCGATCTCGGCTTGACTCTGTCCGACCTGCAGTCCACGCTCGGTCGTGTTGCTGCTCGTCAGGTTGAAAGCCTCTACGTTGCAACGCTGATGAAGGAATGGGTTGCCGAATTGATCGAAGCCGTCAAGGGTGGCGACAGCGAGTACTTCCGTGCTCCTTCCAAGCTCTCCGGTGACGGTACGGGCTTCTGGGAAGCTCCCCGTGGTGCTCTCTATCACACCGAGCACGTCAACAACGGTAAGATCTCCGGTTACCAGATCATCATCCCCACGACTTGGAACATCGCTCCCCGCAACGCCGAGGGTGTTCACGGTCCCATGGAGCAGGCTCTTATCGGTACTCCCGTCAACAACGTCGAGATGCCGATCAACGCTTTGCGTACGGTTCACAGCTTCGATCCTTGCACCGCTTGTGCGGTTCACGTGAACGAACCTGCGACGGGCAAGCATTTCGAAACCGTTACCAGCCCTTGGGGGGTGAAGTAAGATGGCGCATTTAGCTCATTATCGTCAGGCTCATCCATTGCCGTTTTCTATCACGCATTGGATCAACCTTGTCTGCATGGTTCTCCTGATCTTTTCGGGATTCCTGATCCACTTCCCCTTCTGGGCAGCTCTCACGGGTGTTGCTCGTGGCGTACATGTTTTCTGCGGTCTTCTTCTGTTCGTCAACTGTATCGTCCGTATCGTCTTGGCGTTCCTGCTGACGTCCGCCCCCACCGGTGGTACGCGCAACATGGTTCGCGATTACAAGACGTGGTTGCCTCAGGCTGACAACAAACATCAGTTGGTGCCTTGGGTGAAGTACTATCTCTTCATCAAGAAGGATCATCCTCTTTCGGCTAAGTTGGGCGTGCCTCAGAAGCTCTCCTATCTCGCCGTTGCCGTGCTGATCCTTATCATGGCCTACACCGGTTTGTGCCTGTGGATTCCCACTTCCGAGTGGACCTTCTTCGCGGCCGGAACCTCGCTTGTCGGTGGCGCTATGTCTATGCGCATCATCCATTACTTCATGATGTTCGTATTCATCTGCTTCACCTTCATCCATGTGTATCTGGTCTTCATCGAAGGAACCGAACCTGCCAAACTCATGCTTCTCCAGAAGGAGCACGGTGGCAAGGTTTACGATCCTCAGCGCCACGTCATCGTTGGTGAGGATCATAGCGTCGACTAAGCTCGTGTCGGTTTGACCGAGAGTTTCGCATCGACGATTCTGCAGGCCCGGGGATTTCCTCGGGCCTGCTTCTTTTCGGGGGAGGGGCATTAGCCGACCCGATATTCCATTCGCGGTATCGCCGGAGAATGCGAATGATCCCTTTTTTATAATGACTCTATGGATAAGCAAGAGAAAAAAGAACGGGCTCACAAAGATGCCATTCTCGAAGGGCTTCCCCCTATCAATATAGGTGCCCTCTTCATGCCCCCCATCTGGGGTCCTGCTCACGGCATCTGGATCACCATTCTCTATTACCCCATGTGGTTGTTCGCGGACAATCTTTTCTATGCGGCCTACAGCAATCCCGCTCCTCTTCCCATCATCGGCGCTATCGTCGTCGGTGTCGTTCTCGCTTTCGTTACCGTCATGTTCGCCCGTATATCTCAAGGGTGGGCATGTGAACGCGCCCTCTCGCGTGGCATGAGCAAAGAAGCCTATGTGAAACGTCAACGCATTTGGGCTTGGGCGAGTATTGCACTTGCCGTCATCATGCTGGCTGCGGCTACCTACTACAATCTTGTCATCCGCCCGACCATCGGTGGTTGACAATGGTCCCCGATACGAAGATCGCGGTCTTCTGCGTCGGTAACAGACTGATGCTCGATGACGGCGTCGGCCCTGCCGTCTACGATGAAATCATCGATACCTATATCATTCCCGAAGGCGTCGACTTCTTCGATGTGGGATGCATGAGCATGGACATGGTTGCGAAGGTGCGCGACTACGATGTCATGATCACCGTCGATGCGGTCGACGGAACCGATGCCGATGCGGGTACGGTCTTTCGTTACGAACCCCACGATATCGCCCGCAACGCCTCACCGGTATCTTCTTTGCACGATTTGAAGCTTGCCGATCTGTTCGATGCGGCGGAATTGTTGGGCTATACCTGTGAGGGTATGTGTTACGGCATGCAGGTCGACAACATGAGTCCCGCCGATTTCGTCGTGGGGCTCACACCCGCCGTCGATCGCAATCTTCCCTTGCTGGTCGAATCGGTGGTAGCCGAACTTTCGCGGCGGGGTTTCGAGCTTGAGAAGCGCGTCGATTCCGCAAAGTGATCTTTATCGGTCGCCTGTTCCTTTTCTTTTCGCTTGCGCCGTGTAGGTGGGGCATAAATCGGAAATGAAACACTCTTCACAGCGCGGACGACGTGCGATGCAGAATTCCCTACCGAACAACACCCATTGATGATTGATGGGTCCCCACCATTCCCGGGGGTAGAGCCTCAGAAGGTCCTGCTCGGTTTTGGCTGGGGTATCGGCTGTCGAAAACTTCAGAATGTGGGCGATACGGAAAACATGGGTATCGACCGCTATGCCTTCGACGATACCGAATGCTTCGTTGAGAACGACGTTGGCCGTTTTGCGCCCGACTCCGGGAAGCTTCTGCAGGTCCTCCATGGTGCGTGGTACCTCACCCCCGAAATCGCTCAGGATCATCTGTGCGCTGGCGACGCAGTTTTTCGCTTTGGCGCGGTAGAACCCGATGGAATGGATGATGGTTTCGATATCCTGCGGATCGGCATGTGCCATCTTCTCCGGAGTTCCGTACCGCTCGAAAAGGAGAGGGGTGACCTTATTGACCCCGGCATCGGTGGTCTGAGCCGAAAGAAGGACGGCGATGGTCAAGGTGAAAGGTGTTGTATAGTGTAGGGCGCATTCCGCCTGCGGATAGTGGTCGTTCATCCGTTCGGCGATTGCCAGCGCGCGGGTCAGTTTGTCTGCTTTTTTCTCTCGGGGCATGATTCGTTTCTTCCGTTCTTCGCTTATGCTGTAGACTAACCTAACCTGCACAAAGCCGCAATTGCGGCTTTTTCGTGCTGTATCCGTCCGTTTCGGAAGATGGCTTCGTCGTGAAAGGGGGGCGTTCATGCTGATCGATCAGCTCGCCCTGACATTGGAAAAGTCTCAAGCTCTGGAGGGTTTCTGGGGAAAACTCGACCATGCGCAGGATGCCACCATGGGAGTGGCCTCTTCGGCGCGTCCCTTTCTCGTCGCGGCTCGTTTCGTCCGAAATCCACAGACCACACTCGTGGTGACCGCCGGCGAAGAAGGGGCAGAAACCTTCGCCCGTAACCTTGCGGCGTTCGTAGGAGAGGAGCGGGTTTTGCGCTTCAGGGAAAGAAGCGACGATTCTTTTTCCCTGCTCGACACGGCGGACCCTTCACAGATCGCCTCGCGCATGGAGGCGCTCTGGGCTCTTCAGACGGGCAGAGAGGCGATCGTGGTCGCTTCGTCCCGTGCTCTTTTGAGAAGACTCGTTCCCGCGGGTGTTTCCATTGCCAAACCGCTACGCTTCGAAGTCGGTGAAGACCTGAGCGACGGTGTGGGGGAGATGTCGTCGTATGAGGATGTGGCACCTCGGCTGGTTGCAAGGGGTTACGTCAATACCCCGGTACTCGAGGGGCCGGGGACGTTTTGCGTGCACGGGGGAACGATCGACGTATTTCCCGGCAACCTCGATTTTCCCGTTCGTCTGGATTTTTTCGGTGATGAACTCGAGGAAATTCGTCGATTCCTGCCTTCGACGGGTCAGAGTAACTCCTCCCTCGACGAAATCGATATCTATCCCGTGAGGGAATTGACGGTAACCGCACGGGGAATCAAGCGGGCCAAAGACAAACTTGATCGTCGCGCCCAAACCAACCCCGCCTTGCGTGAGTTGCTTTCCGTTTTGGAAGATGATTCCGCTCCCACTCCCGATGCCCTTTTACCTTATCTCTACGACAAGACCGAAACGGTGGGGGATTACGTGAAACCCGATGCGCTGACGGTGCTTGTGGAACCACGTTCGCTGGTCGACGACGCCCTTCATCGCAACGACGAACTTCGGAAGAAATCGGAAGGAACGTCCATCCCCGTCGGTGACCTCTACGTGGAGCCCCACGAACTTGATTTCGGCAACAACGCGCGCGCTACCTATGTTTCGATCATGCGTGTGGGTGTTGATCTCGACGCCGAATTGGTGGTCAAGCGTGCCGATGTCGCCGGTGATCCCGAAAAGCTGTTCGGTCGCTTGCGTTCGTTGGCTCAGACGGGCTTCACCGTCGTGTTTTCGGTGCCCAATTTCCGTGCCCGCAACGAAGTGAAGCTCGCGCTTGTCGATTTGGGTATTCCCATCAACGAAGTGCTCGATGTCGTCGATGGGGATGAGCGCAAACTCAAACGTGGAGTCGTGACCATTGTGGATGTGGATATACCTCTCGGTATGGTTTTTCCCGCAGCCAAGCTTGCTTTGGTGTCCTTGGCCGACACGCAAGGCTCGATGGCCGTCCGTAAGACCAGGCGCGTCGACGTGACCGAGGTCACGTTTCCCTATAAGCCGGGTGACTACGTTGTCCATGCGGCTCATGGCGTTGCGTTTTTCAAGGAAATCGCCCGTCGGGATGTCGGTGGAGTAGAGCGCGATTACCTTCTTTTGGAATATGCGGAGGGTGACAAGCTCTACGTGCCCGTCGAGCAGCTCGATCGCGTCACCCGTTATGTCGGTCCCGAGGGGGCAAGTCCACGCCTTACGCGTCTTAACACCTCCGATTGGTCCCGTGCGCTCACCAAAGCGCGGAAGGCCACTAAGAAACTGGCTTTCGATCTGGTTGATGTCTATACCCGTCGTGCCGCCACGAAGGGGTACCGCTATCGCCCCGATACCCCTTGGCAGACGGAGATGGAAGAAGCCTTCCCTTATCAGGAAACCCCCGACCAGCTGAGCGCCATCGCCGATATCAAGGCCGATATGCAGGCTTCCCGCCCCATGGATCGTCTCGTCTGTGGCGACGTCGGTTTCGGGAAGACCGAAGTGGCACTCAGGGCTGCCTTCAAAGCGACTCAGGATGATAAACAGGTCATGGTTTTGTGCCCCACCACCATTCTCGCCCAGCAGCACTACACTACTTTTTCCGAACGTTTCGCTCCCTTCGGTGTGCAGGTCGAAGTCCTTTCCCGCTTCAAAACCCCGGCGCAGCAGACCCGTGCGCTGGCGGGCTTCGCCGAAGGGGATGTGGGCGTGCTCATCGGCACCCATCGTCTTCTTTCCCGCGATGTCAACCCGAAGGATTTGGGTTTGGTCATCATCGACGAGGAGCAACGCTTCGGGGTCGCTCACAAAGAACAGCTGAAGAACATGAGGGAGTCGATCGATGTCCTCACCCTTTCAGCAACCCCTATTCCCCGTACCATGCAGATGGGACTTTCGGGTGTCCGTGATATGAGCCTTATCCTCACGCCGCCCGATGATCGTCGCCCCGTCGATGTCCACGTGGGCGAATGGGATCCCGACGTGGTGAGTGATGCCATCAGGCGGGAACTCGCCCGTGGTGGCCAGGTGTACTACGTAAGTAATCGCGTGCGCTCCATCGAAGAAGCGGTCAAGCGGGTGAAGGCAGCGGCGGGTGAGGCGCGCGTGGGTATCGCTCATGGCAAAATGACCAAGGAGCAGCTTGAGCGTGTCATGGAGGATTTCGTCGCCGGTGAGCTGGATGTTCTCGTTGCCACGACCATCATCGAAAGCGGTATAGACAATCCCCATACCAATACCTTGATCATAGAGGATTCGCAGCGTCTGGGTCTGGCGCAGATGTATCAGCTCAAGGGTCGCGTCGGACGTTCCGCCACGCAGGCCTACGCCTACTTCCTCTTTCCCGATCATATCGCTTTGACGGAAGAAGCCATGGCGCGTTTGACGGCCATCGGGGAGCATCGTGATTTGGGAAGCGGAATGCGCATCGCCATGCGTGATCTCGAAATACGCGGTGCGGGTAGTTTGTTGGGGGTGGAACAGAGCGGTAATATGTCGGCGGTCGGATTCGATCTGTTCGCGCAGATGCTGGCTCAGGCGGTCAACCTCACGCGGGAAGGTGCCTCGCTGGAGAAGAACTTCCTCCCACCGGCTCTTTCCGATATCGTCGTCAATGTGCCCGACCATACTTATATTCCCGAAGAATACCTTCCCGATGCCGATGAGAGGGTGCTGTACTACCGTAAAATCGCCGGAGCTGAAAGTCTCGAAGCGGTTGAGGAGATATATCAGGAGTTGTTGAAGGGTCATCCCGAGATGCCTCAGGCCACCATCAACCAGTTCGAAAAGGCACGTCTCAAAGCCTATGCGAACGCCAAGGGAATCAAGAGTATTTCCATCGCCGCCGGTAAGTTGACTGTCGAGCCCATCACGCTGAGCAAGGAGCAGGCTTCGCAACTGCGCCGGCGCGCGGGTCGCTATCTTGCCGACAGGAAGAAGATGACGGTTCCCTTGCGAATGTTCACCGATGAAGGCGATGAAAGCATGCTTTCGAGTGTGTATTGTTATCTGAGAAGTTTGGAAGAGTGATTTCATTCGCCCCCCCCCTGTAGGGTGCAAAGGGGAGCCGCGACAGTTAGCCTATCGTGGATTCTGAGAAGAAGCACAACGGCTGACCCTCCAGTTGTGTTCTTTACCGGTGTTTTCGGGGGG
>CAJMLT010000045.1 GCA_905214325.1 uncultured bacterium | reverse complement strand
ATGTGTTAAGCACGCCGCCAGCGTTCATCCTGAGCCAGGATCAAACTCTCCGTTTAAAGAAACAGGTACTTTGAAAGCACCTGAAACGTTTGTAAAACATGAGATTTGAATCTGGAATATAAATCAAAGTACTCAGAGCCCCGTTGATTGGGATGAGTATCCTTGACAGGTTTTATCTAGCTTTATTCGTTTCACAGTATCCAGTTTTCAAGGTTCTCAACAGCGTGTATCTTCGCTGTTTGCGGATTCGGTATTGCCGATCGCGCAAGGAAGTATATTCCTCCTTTGTTCCCTTGGTGTCAAGAACTTTTTTGAGAAATTCTAAAAAAGTTTCTAGCCGCCTTGAGAACCCTCCGCACCGAACCGTACTCAGTGAAGCGCACCGCTCTGCGCGAGGGGTATTCATTCTACCTTAAATATTTGTAAAGCGGGGAAACTTTTTTGCTTTTCTTCCAAGTTTTCATCGTCTTGTGGGAAACATGCAGGTGGGGACGGTGTAGTGCTGAAACGAAGCGAGGGGATGAAGGGGCGGATGTACCCGATCGGCAAGCTATCGATTGGGCTGACAAGGGTTTCAGGGTAAGCGCAGGGGCGAGAGTCCAAACGATTCCCCTCCTCTACCGAGGTAATGGAGAGAAGTGGTTTAAGCCCTGTAGGGAGGGTCTATCGCGCCGAGACGGGTAAACAGCACGCTTCTCGAACTTCGCGAGGAGTCGAGCGGCGTTGGGTGATGCCACCAAGCAAAACGAAAGGACGCATCCGAATGGATACGTCCTTTCCTGATTGATGAGTGTTGCGAGATACGAGATCAGAAAGAGAAGCAGGGGACGACGCCGAACGAACGGCTGGCAGAAGCGCTGTAGTCTGGCTCGCTGTCGTGCACGTATACAAACTTATCAGAGGTACCCGGATAAGACGAACGCTCCCACAAGGAATCCGCCAAAGAGATGCCCGAGGGGTAACCACCGGCACGAGTTCTGCACAAAGAGGAATAACTACCCCTAGCGGCGTGTCGGGATCCTTCGGATTGGGTGTAGGTTTGACCGCCGCCGATGCCGTAAAGATTCGTAAGTCCTGACAACTAGATCAAAGAGGAATGGTTTAAGGTCTCCTCAGGTCAGCCGTTGCGCTTCTTTTTACAATTCGCATACCCTACCGTCCATTGCGTCAGTGCGGTAATCGTTCATGGTGCCTTTTCCTTTGCTCTCTGTTCCAACGAATTCGCAAGCACCTCGTAAGACTTGCGAATCCTCGATCAGCAAGACACCCTACACCACCCTGTGCATCAAAAGCGTATCAGGGATTGGGGAACGATCGGGCGCGCTTCTTCGCTCGATCACGAGAGACTCACTCGTTTGTCAGACTCACCGTTTACCAGACTCGCCGCGTTTGCCCGTACACGGAAACAAGTCTCGACCATCCCTCACTTGAGAAAGAGGAAAGCCGAGCGCAAGGCCCGGCTTTCAGCTGAAAACTTTTTATGCAGTCTCATCCAAGAACAAACGATACCGCGTGGTTGCGATTACGGCAAAAGCACCTGCGCGATCCACGCACTTCGCCGATGCGCCAACTTCGACAGTAATCAGTCGGCAAACAACTCGGTGGAAAAATACCGCTCCCCCGTGTCGGGCAAAATGGTGACCACCGTTTTGCCGGGGCCCAAAACCCGCGCAAGACGCAGAGCCGCCGCAACGTTGCTCCCTGAAGAGATGCCACAGATGAGCCCCTCTTCCCGTGCAAGACGACGTGACGTCTCCAGCGCCTCTTCGTCGGATACGATGGCAATATCCTGATAGATGTCCTTGTCGAGATTGGCCGGAATAAGGCCATCGCCGATACCCATCTGCAAATGCGTTCCGATGGAGCCACCCGATAAAATGGCAGCGTTTTCCGGTTCCACCGCCCAAATGACGATTTCGGGATACTGGTTCTTCAGCGTTGCCCCGATCCCCGAAATGGAACCGCCCGTACCAACCCCGCTGCAGAACCCGTGAATGGGAGCACCCACATCTTCGAGAATCTCGAGCGCGGTATGGTATTTATGAACCAACGGATTATCACGGTTGGTGAACTGCTGCGGAATGTAGACCCGTGGGTCCTGCGCCGCCATGGTAAGCGCCGTCTGCAGACATGCATCGATACACTCCCCGATGTCGCCATCATCGTGTACCAACACCACTTCGGCACCGTAGGCGCGACAGAGCTTGCGGCGTTCTTCGCTGACACTGTCGGGCATGATGATGCGTGTGGTGTACCCACGCACCGCCCCCACCAGAGAGAGGCCGATACCTTGATTCCCACTGGTGGGTTCGACGATGATGGTATCTTTCCCGATGTCGCCACGACGCTCCGCCTCGAGGATCATGTTGTAGGCCGTGCGCGTTTTAATGGAGCCGCCGATGTTGACCGCTTCGTACTTGACGAGCACCTCCGCCCCGTGCGGATCGGGCATCTTGTTGAGCCTGATGATGGGCGTATGTCCTATAGCCTCGAGAACGTTATCGTAAATCACGCTTCTCCAATCCGTTTCGTTTCACCGCTGCCGTTACGCGCCCGCAATGGAGTCGACGCTCACCAACGAGGAAGCTCCGTTGGCGCTGAACGTCAGGGTGACGGTGTCACCTTCCTTGTAGCGGACGACATCGACCACCGAAGCAACGGGACAATCGTAGATCACGTTGTCACCCTGCAGTAGCAGATAGTAATGCGAATTGCCGTCGAGAACGATGGGCGATATGGAGACGATGGAACCCGTCACCGAGCCATCCTGCTTGGCGGCACCCGAATCACCCGAGGTTATACCGTTGGTACGCAGGAGATTCTTGTACGACTTCTCGCACGCGCTGAGCGTGTCGCCGACGGCGACATTCTGATAGCGCTGAATGTCGATCATGGCATACATCTTGACCAAACCGGCATTGTCCTTGAGGGCCATGAAGTAGGTCGGCTGATTATCCACGTTGATGAGAAGCGGGAAGGTGGCATCGTAGTTGAGATGCTGGACCTGGCCTTCGGCCGAGCGCATGGCCGAATCCTCCGTTGCGCCGGCCACGGCATAGAAGTGCGACTCGGCGGTACGCTGGTTGATCAACACGAATCCGATGATGGAGTTGTCAGCCGTGGCCGAAGTGACACCACTATAGACCCACACGTCATCGTCCTTGGCGATGTAGTTGTAGCCCACCTTGCCATCGGTACCGGGAGTGGTTTGCTTGACGCCGTTTTGTCCCAGCCAGGAATTGATCCAGCCGTCACTCAAGGAGCCACTCCAGTTGTACTGCTGAATGAGTAGTTCGGCGGGGTAAGCGCGGTCGACCCACTGGGGAACCTCATCGATGGCGAGATCCTGACATTCGCCCGTGCTGGCATCGCAGAGCACGACCCGCTGGATAGTGGTGCCTCCGAAGAGACCGATCGTACGCTGCTGAACGGGGTAGATCCAGTAGGGACGACCTTCTTCGTCGATTTCGAAGGATTTCTCATCGAACATATAGGTAGGAAAGCTCAATTGCACGTGACGATCGACGTTATTGAAGAAGGGGTCGGAATCCGAATAGTGAATGGGGCTATCACCCAAGCGAACGATTTCGGTATTCTGGGTGTTCATGTTGACCATGACATAGGCGGGAATGCCCGCATCGTGGTTGGACCACCATTTGAACAGGTCGGCATAATTGAGCGGACTCACCCTGACCGGCGAACCGTGGTAGTTGATCTGTGAATACAGACTGGATATCTCGAACTGACTGACATAGTCGGCCATCGAGCCCATGGTGCGGTTGCCGAGAAGGATGGCCGAATCGCGGTCGATGAAGGGGATTTCACTGTAGTTGACCTCTTGGATATCCTGAGCGAAATCCGCATCCGTGGTTTCCAGGATGGTCGAGTATTTTTCGGCATTACCGGGGAACAGCGAAAGCGATGTTGCCCAACCGATGACGCCCACCAAAGCAATAGCAGCGGGAATCATCATGAGATATTTGAATAGGTTGGCCTTCTTGGGGTTCTTCTCGCGCTTGCCGATTCCATGTTGATTGATCTGCCTGAACAGAAAGAACAACAGAAACAGCGGCAGCAGGATGCAGATGACCACGAACGACCACAGATCCGTACTGTGGATGTTGATGGGTGGATGAAACCACCAATAGCAAAATGCGATAACCAAAACCACGATGATAGCCAGCACCACGAAGGCACGCTTACTCATTTGGGAGAGACGCGTTTTGAGGTTGCTGAAATCATTGGATTCGCCGGCCTGCTTGAAAAGATCAGACCAATTGATTGGTCCTTGTTGATTAGGGTCAATCATGTGTTCCTCCGTACCTGTTTTAACAAAGTACTCATTGTATACGACTTAGCCCGTTTTAACGACCCGTTTCGCCGAGGAACACGAGGGCATACCGAAGGGCCGCGAGACCTCGGAAGTGACCGCGCGGCGCCCTCAGTTCTCCTTCAGAGCCTTGCGCCGACGCCACCACGATGACAAGGAGAAGCAGAGCCATTCAACGATAGGTATGGTGAGAAACACGATCCACGCAGGATGAGCCTGGTCGAGCACGAAAGCCATATAGAGGAACCACGCCACGCTACCCAGAGGATAAAGAGCGCCGATGAAGTGAGCGAGCTGCTTCGAGTCGATAAGCGCACCTATGAGATAGTAGAGCGGAATAGTGAAGAACAAGAATAGCCCCATGCCCCACTGCCCGATTGTGAAGCCCACGATCAGATACGCGAGAACGACGAGGAGCGGGAAGGGAAAGTGGCTCCATGACTGCTTGAACGTGCGACCGTGATGGTGGCCGAAGCCGTCCGCGCCGTGATACTTTCTGTGAGCCTCACGCCAATCATCGAAGTGTTCTCCGTTGACGTTCACTCCCGTGCCGTCCCACACAAACGACTCATCGGCGACAGGAGTTGCCTTGTTGCCCGCATACGCAGGGTCATTCACATGCACCCCATCCCAACCGACATGGACTTCCTCGCCCTTTTCGCCGTCGTGGACATGAACGCCATCGCGCCATGTGACATGAACGTAATCCTGCCCGTCTTCGACATGGATGCCACCGAGACCGATTTTGACCTTACCCGTTTTTCCTTCGGGAGATGATTCGTCCTCGGTGGAGGCCGATGCGGATTGAGTGGGATCAGCCGAGAAAGAGGACTCCGCGGCGGCTGAGGGGGCCTCATCGGAGGGAAACGCAGAAGCAGCCTCTGTGGCAACAGGCGCGGGTGATACTTCAGTGACGGGTGATGCCGACTTCGCCTGATCGGGAATGCCCGCTGCAGCGTCTGTTCCGTCGGCACCCGCCGAGCCAATACCGTATTCGGTATAGAGAAGATCGTCGAGGGAAACCCCGTAGAGTTTGGCGAGGGAAGTGAGATTGTCGGTGTCGGGGGATGATACGGAGCGCTCCCATTTGGAAACCGCCTGACGCGAAACACCGATCTTTTCCGCAAGGGCCTCCTGGGATAAGCCGGTCTCTTTACGACGCTTAGCCAAGCGCTGTGCTATCTCAACATTCATCACGTGCCTTTCTCGTGAAAATCCTTCATCGCTGCAAGCTTAAAGGTTGCGCGAAGGATGATTCGAGCAATTCCTGTTGGAATTTTCGGCAACTTTTGGTTGCCGCGGCTTCCATCTGGGATTATACGCCGAAACAGAGCAAAAAAACACGCGCAACCCCAACGGATTGCGCGTGAAAAGATTTCGCAGGGAACCACAAGTGGCCGGTCGATCGTCACTTCCCGACAAGAGAACGCAGTACGTATTGCAGGATACCACCGTTGTAATAGTAGGCACCCTCGGTGGGGGTGTCGATGCGTACGATAGCGCGAAAATCGATGGTCTCACCTGTGGGCTTGGCGGCCACAACATCAACAAGCGCAGGCGATGGCAAACCGGCTGAGAAATCGATGTCACCGATCGAGATGGTTTCCGTTCCATCAAGACCCAGTGAATCAACGCTGCATCCTTCCTCAAACTGAAGAGGGAGAATACCCATGCCGATAAGGTTCGAACGATGAATACGTTCGAAGCTTTCGGCAAAAGCCGCCCTGATACCCTGCAGCATAGGACCCTTTGCTGCCCAGTCACGGGAGGAGCCGCTGCCATACATCTTGCCGGCTAAGACGACCAGGGGGATACCCTCCTGCTGATAATGTTCAGCTGCATCATAGACGGCTTTGATGGAACCATCGAGAAGATCCTTCGTCCAGCCACCCTTCTTGCCTTCGGCCAGCTTGTTCGACAGCTTCACATTGGCGAAGGTGCCGCGCATCATAACCTCGTGATTGCCACGGCGGGCGCCATAGGTATTGAAGTCAGCCTCGGCAACGCCGTGATTTTCGAGATAACGGGCCGCCGGAGAAGAAGGGGCGATAGAGCCCGCCGGAGAAATATGGTCGGTGGTGATGAAGTCACCCACATTGAGCAGGACGCGCGCGGATTCGATTCTTTCGGGCGCAATGGGCTGCTCGGGCATACCATCGAAGTAGGGAGCGCGACGGACATAGGTGGAATCGGAATCCCATGTGAATATGTCGCTCGCCTCCTTGCTGAGCGCCTGCCATTTCCCATCACCTTCGAACAGGGCCGCATTGGCGCGGGTGAACACATCCGCCGTGCAACAGGAAGCAAGCAGGGAATCGACTTCGTTTTGGGCGGGCCAAATATCGCGCAGATACACTTCTTCGCCATCGGGATTCACTCCCAAAGGCTGCGTTTCGAAGTCGAAATCCATCGTGCCCACAAGCGAATAAGCGATGACGAGCGCCGGAGCGCACAGGTAATTCTGCGACACATCGGGAGAAATACGTCCCTCGAAGTTGCGATTACCCGACAGGATGCTGGCCAACTCGATATCGTCTGCGACATCATGCATTTCGGGCAGAATGGGACCGGAATTGCCGATACAACTCATGCACCCGAAGCCGCATGTATGGAAGCCGAGATCGCGCAGGCCGGGCATCAGGCCGGCTGCATCGAGAATCATTTCGGTAGCGCGGGATCCGGGTGCCAGAATGCACTTGACCCAAGGCTGTGGCTTCAATCCGGCGGCAGCGGCGTTACGGGCGAGTAAGCCGGCGGAAAGCATCATGGAAGCATCGGTCGCCGTCGTGCAGCTGGTCACCGCCGCGATAGCTAAAGCCCCATGAGAAATATCATAGGCACTGCCGGCAAAATCGACCGTCACCGTTTCGTCTTCCTTGAGACCGCGTTCGCCGCAAATGGCCTCGAAGGCCTTTTTGGCGGAGGAAACATCGATGCGATCATGGGGACGCGAAGGACCCGCTATGCTTTTGCGCACCGTGGCGAGATCGAGTGTGAGCGTTTTAGCGTACGTGCGGGTCGGGGCGGCGGGGTCGTTCCAGAAACCCTGCTCCTTCGCATACGCTTCAACGAGTGCGATCTGATCGGCGCTACGCCCGGTAAGCGCGAGGTAGTCCAGAGTCTTATCGTCAACGGGGAACAGAGTGCAGGTCGAACCATACTCCGGAGTCATATTGGAGATGCAGGCACGCTGAGTAGCGCTCAGATTACCGACACCCTCGCCGAAACATTCGACAAAGCAGCCGACCACCCCTTCGGCGCGCAGCATCTGGGCAAACGTGAGCGAAACATCCATCGCGCTCGTACCTTCGGGCAACTCGCCCTTGAGCTCGACGCCGATAACGCGCGGAACCAGCGTGGTCACCGGCTGACCGAGCGCGGCCGCTTCGGCTTCGATACCGCCGACGCCCCACCCCAATACGCCGATGCCGTTGGCCGTGGGGGTATGGGAATCCGTACCGACCAGCGTATCGAAATAAGCAAGCGTACCGCCCTCTTCCTCTTTGGTCATGACGACCGAAGCGAAGCGCTCGATATTGAGCTGATGGCAGATGCCTGCTCCGGGGGGAACGATACGAACATTCTCGAAAGACTCCTGTGCCCATTTCAGGAAATCATAGCGTTCGCGGTTGCGATCGAACTCGAGCGCCATGTTCTGTTCGAGCGCATCGGCGCATCCGGCAGCATCGGCAATGACCGAATGATCGATTACCAGATCGCAAGGCACTTGGGGGTTGATGTTTTTCGGGTCGCCTCCCAAGTCGCGACACGCCTCACGCATGACGGCGAAGTCGACGAATACCGGAACACCGGTGAAGTCCTGAAACAACACGCGGGAAGGACCAAATTCAATTTCGCTACCCACTTCGCCCTTGAGGCCGGCCTCCACCAGACGGCGGGCCAAATCGTCGGCGCGCTCGTCGCTCGGTGCAAGCCGCAGCACGTTTTCCAGCAACACCGTAAGGGAATAAGGCAGCTTTTCATATCCCGCCACATTTTTGACGGGATAATACGTATACGTCTTCTTTCCAACCTGCAAAGACGCCGCGCGATTATTCATGGAGACTCCTTCGTCTTCTATTCTGCTGATTCATGTGATGAGATCACGAGATCCGAGACAAACCCCGCTCAACGCCGAAGATCGGCCAACACCCTGATGAGTTCATCGGTGAATTCAGTGCAGGTGGCTGCCGACTTCGTGGATCCCGTAGCCTTACGTATGTCACCGGTAAGCACTTCGCCTTCAGCGTAAACCCGGCGAACCGCTTCACGTAGACACCGTGCCTGATCGAGTTCGCCGAGATGATCGAGCATCATGGCAGCGGAAAGGATCTCGGCTGTGGGGTTGCATACATTCTTGCCCGCGATATCGGGAGCGGATCCATGGACAGCCTCGAACACCGCATATTCCCTACCGATGTTAGCCCCGGGCGCTATACCAAGACCCCCGACGAGACCAGCACAAAGATCACTGGCGATATCGCCGTAGAGATTGGGGAATACAATCACGTCGAACTGCGAAGGATCCATAACGATATTCATGCAAAATGCGTCGATGATGCGATCGTCGAATTCGACCCTGCCCTCATATTCCGCGGCCACCTCGCGGGCCACCCGCAAGAACAGTCCGTCAGAATGCTTCATGATGTTTGCCTTATGGGCAGCGGTGACTTTCCTGCGTCCATGTTTGAGCGCATATTCAAAAGCGTAACGGACGATGTTTCGTGTCGCGGTGATGGAAATAGGTTTGATGGAAATACCCGAATCGGGACGAATGACACCCGCTTCCTTCTCGGCGCAAAACGATATCAGTTCGGCGGCATCAGCACTTCCCTCTTCGAATTCGATGCCCGCATACAGATCCTCGGAGTTCTCACGCACTATGACGAGATCGACATCCGTATAGCGTCCACCCGCACCCGGAATGGACACCACGGGACGCAGGCAGACACTGAGGTCGAGCGTCTTGCGCAAAGCGACGTTCACACTCCGGAATCCCGTCCCTACCGGCGTGGCAACAGGTCCCTTGATAGCCACCTTGTTACGGCGAACGGCATCGATGGTTTCATCAGGTAGAGGGGTTCCGCAAACATCAACCATATGGGCGCCCGCTTCGGCGATCTCCCATTCGATATCAGCTCCGCACGCTTCAACAACCCGCTGCATGGCGGCAGACGTTTCGACACCAATACCATCGCCCGGAATGAGCGTAACCGTGTGTTTAGCCATCACTTCTCCTCAATGTTTTCGTGCGCACTTCCCTGACCCTCATGGTAATCAAAAAACAGTATGAGAGTGTTTCCTTACTTAAGATTTTCGACGATCTGCTGACTGCGTCGCTGAAGCGCACCCTTCGCATTGGCCGCGTCAAAAGCAACACGCTCGGAAAGGCCTTCCTTCACTGCAGCGGAAATCTTTCCTTCGGAGAACATGATGATCGCGATGAGCATATCCTGATATTCGAAGTCACCGTGGTAGCACTGAATAGCTTCGTCAAGAAGGGGCCATATCTTTTCCGATCGGTTTTCCGTGGTGGACCCAAGGCGACAGAGAAAGCGCATAGCAGCAAGACGAACGAAGCCACTTTCCTCATCGAAAAGTGCCGTTTCAGCACCGAGCAAGGCCTTATCGCAGCCACGGGAATCCTGAGAAACGAGGGCGGTAAGAATATCGAGAGCTTCCCAACGGGTTTGAGCTTCCGGACGATTGAGAGCATCGACGAAATCATCGATATAGTCGACCAGTAGCTCCGGATTCGTTTTCGCTACCTGGGCGAGAACGGCCGCCGAATTCTGGCGGGAACGCCGCGAGGCCCCTGAGAGAGCTTCGATCAGTTCCTTGACAACCGCGCTCGATTTTACCGCCTCGGCGGCAAGTTCCTTAGTAGTTTGGGTTTTTTCACTCACCAATATCCCCCGATCGTATGAATTCATTAAAAAGCCCATGAGGGGTTCATGGGCTAAAAATAACGACAATAAACCAAGTCCATTATAACCTTACCGAGATTACAATGCCAAAGTCTCACAAGGAGCGCATAGAAGTGAGTACGGAAGACTCCGGCCTACCCACCCCTAATTTGACTTCGACCGCACGCGAGACATTGCAACGACACGTCACGAGAAGCTAGTTTCAAACAGAAAGCGCCCTCTCCTACCCGCTTCTCCAGTCGAGACGAAGCCCGGTATTTTCACCCCCC
>CAJMLT010000044.1 GCA_905214325.1 uncultured bacterium | reverse complement strand
TTCCAAAAGGAAAAATAGTCACGATGAGGGGGGGTTCGTCACTCCATCATTATCGAATTTTCAATAGCATATTGAAATTTCCGTCGGGGTAAACGGAGGGTCAAAAACCGTGAACGTACAAGGGTGTTCGATCATCAACCGTTTGCTTGTGGAGAAAGTCCGCTCGCGGCTGGTGTTCCTGTCGCACCCCATTCTCCCCGCCCGTTTTTCCTTGCGTCCGTTGCGGCCTCGCAAATCGACGGAATGGTAGAATGGCGGTAGTGGAAAGAGGATCCTTCTCGCTCGGTGGAGAACTCTTTCGTTGCTTGTTCTCTTCCGCCATGCGGCTCGAGACACCGTATGTGCGTATCGAAGGATGGTCATGGCAAAAATATTTTCCTACACGCTACCTATCACCGTCGACATCGTGAACGCTTTTTGCGTCCTGCAGAAGGGTTTCACCGATCAGTTCGTCTATTACGACAAGGAAAACCCCTGTCGGGTCATGGGGCTGGGGCGCTGTATCGCTCTCTCCCGTCCGGAAGATGCAGATATAACCCTGCAGGGAGAAACCGACCAAGCTCCCATCTTCTTCTCCTTCAACCGTTTCGATGCGGGCAACCCCAAACCGGCCGACGATATGATGCAGGCTTTTCCGCAGTTGCATTTTCTCCTGCCCGAAGTGGTGCTGATCGAAAGCCGGGCCGGAGCTTTTCTGCAGGTGAACAGTTTGGGGCCGGTGTACAAGGGACGCGTGGAGCGGTTTGTGCGCCACGGCGAAGAAGCACCCCGGCGAGCCCGACGCACCATCACCCATCGCCTCACTCCCGACAGCAGGCAGGAGTGGCAGCGCATCGTCGATGAAAGCCTTTCCCGTATCCGCGAGGGGCGCATCGATAAAATAGTCCCCTCCCGCAGACAGGAGCTGTTGGCACAGGAACCTTTCTCGTCAAAAGACGTACTGGTGAACCTGATCGATGGTGGTGCTCGCGGCAAGGTGTTTCTCTACCGCTACGGAGATGTTTTCTTCTGCGGGTGCACACCCGAATTGCTCATCCGCAAGCAGGGCGACCTGGTGGAAAGCATGTGTCTTGCCGGAACGGCCGGGGTGGGGAAAAACGAAGAGCAGCGAAAACGTCTTGCCGCCGAGTTGCTCGCCGATGATAAAAACCTCCGCGAACATGCTCACGTGGTGAAGTTCATCCGTGAGGTATTCGAACGTAACTGCTATGACGTGGTCATCCCCGATACTCCCGGTATTCTGAGGCTGAAACACGTACAGCACCTTCACACTCCGGCCACCGCCCGTGTGATGGATGGCATCACGTTACCCTCGCTGGCTTCCCAGCTTCATCCCACGCCGGCCCTTTCGGGAACACCCGTGGGGGAGGCGCTGATGTGCTTGCGCGATATCGAATCGTACAATCGGGGGTTTTTCGGTGGTGCCGTCGGCTTCGTCGATGGTGATGGCGACGGAGAATTTGCGGTCGCCATCCGCTCGGGTGTTTTCGATGGCGAAAGAGGCTGGGTGTACGCAGGTTGCGGGGTTGTTGAGGGCAGCGTCGCCCAAGACGAATTCGATGAGATAGATTTGAAACTACAGACCATTTTGAGCGCGTTTCAAGGTGATGAATGATGAGCGATTCCTCTTCTTCGACCATTGACGGTCAATCCGATCACGCACGGGCAACGGCGTATTTCGTCGGTGCCTTTTTCGATGAACTCATTCGCGCCGGTGTGCGCGATGTCGTGGTGAGTCCCGGGTCACGCAGCACGCCCTTGGCGATGATGGCCCACGCTTCGTCGTGCAACCTCTATCTTGATGTGGATGAGCGGGGCGCAGGATTTTTCGCCTTGGGATTGGCGAAGGCCACGAATCGCGGCGTTTGTCTTATCTGTACGTCGGGAACGGCTTTGGCCAATTATTATCCGGCGGTGATGGAGGCGGAGTCGTCGCGTGTTCCCCTGATCGTACTTTCAGGCGACCGACCTCAGCGTCTGCAGAGCGTAGGGGCGCCTCAAACCTGCGATCAGCTGAAGGCGTTTTCCGATCACGTGCGTCGCTTCTGGCAGATGCCCGAGCCTTCCGCAGATCCGGCGCATATCGCCTATGCGCGCCAGATTGCCCGCGAGGCCTGCATCCATGCAGCCCCGGGGTCACTCGCCGCCGCTCCGGTCCATCTCAATTTCCCGTTCGATGAACCGTTGAAGCCCGATTGGGGAGAAGGGGATCCGTTTGCCATCGGTCGTGTGGGCGCAGACGATCTACCCGCCTATTCGCTCACGTCGTCGGTGCTGGATGCTGCTGCGGCCCATGAACTTTCCCGCTATTTGGACACCCACCGCGTCATCGCGCTGTGCGGAGAGGGGACCTTCTCCCCCTGTGCGGATGAGGCGCATCGCGCCCAACAGGCTTCGGCTCTGTTTCGCTGGGCCGAGCACTACGATATTCCCTTGTTCGCCGATCCTCTTTCGCAGTTGCGTTCCTGGGACCATCCGGCGATCATAGACAATTTCGACAACGTCATGGCCCGCGACGATCTGCCCCCCATTGATGCCTTCGTGCGTTTCGGGCGCTATCCCGTTTCCAAGCGGATGACGAAATATATCGAAGCCGTTCGTCCGGTGCAGATCGTTGTCGATCAGCAGGAGACGCGCGACTTCAATGCGACCACCGACTCCTTCATCCGGATGGTGCCCGATGATTTCGTCGCGTCGCTGCTTGCCTGCAGCGGTGAGGATCCGGCGGTGTCGGATCGCGTTGTCGTGTCGGGGGATAATGTCGGCTATGCCGGGGTGCTTGCAGACCGCTTTGACGAGATGTGCACGGATGACTACCGACGGTCCTGGCACCGACTGAACGAAGAGGAGCGCCTGCGTATCGAAGCGATCGACGCCCTGCCCGATGACGAGGGTGCTCTTTTCGAAGGATCGTACGTCAGAGCCTTGTTCGATCTGATCCCCGAAGATACGTTGGTGTTTTCGGCTAACAGTATGGCAATCCGCGCCGTGGACACCTTCTACACCAAGCGGTCGAAGCGCGTGACGGTTTTGGCCAACCGTGGATTGAACGGTATCGATGGTACGGTGTCGTCGTTTTGCGGTGCGACTCAGGCATTCGATCAGGGAGTGCTTCTCACCGGAGACCTCACTTTACTCCACGACCTGAACGCTTTGGCGCTTCAAAACGAAATGATCATCAGGGAATCTTCAGGCGGGAAGCGAACGGGCCGTGGTGGCGTGATTGCCGATCGGCTCCGCCGGGTGGGCGGGTCTGCCCGGTGCGATGACCGAACGGGACGCCCGAGCCTCATCATCGTTTTGCTCAACAATGCCGGAGGGGGGATATTCGACATGCTGCCCCAGAAGTCCGACGAGGCGTATTTCGAGCGTTTGTTCCAAACGCCCCACACGGTGGATTTTTCGGCGGCGGCATCCGCGTTCGGGGTTCCGTATCGCCTCGTCGATTCGCGCGCGGCCTTCGAAGATGCCTTTACGGAATTTTCAGGCGATCCGGGCATTCATCTGATCGAAACCCGAATGCCGCTCGAAGGTCTGTGTGATCGCTATCGTCGGTTCCAATGAGGGGCGCTTGTATGGTCGTCGATAACGAGCAGAATAGAGAGCCGCGTCTGTACCGATTCGCCACCGGCTACAAAACGCAGACGGTGGCACGTCTGTGGGGTAGTGAATCCCGACCCACCATCGTGTTATTGCATGGCTTCATGCAGGATGCTTCCTCTTGGGATTATCTCGCCCGGATTCTGGCGCAGCGCTATCATGTCGTGACCTTCGATCTGATCGGGCATGGCGAAACGAAAGCCCCTCTGTGTGACGAAGCGTTTTCGTTGGCAGCCCACAGGGCGCAATTGAAAGCGGTGATCGAACAATGCTCCCCAACGGGTAAAGCGGCTTTGGTGGGGTACTCCATGGGGGGGCGTGTGGCGGCATCGTTTGCCTGTCATCACCCCGAATCGGTAACCGCTCTCGTGCTGGAGTCGGCGGGTCTCGGTCCGCGAAACGAAGAGGAGCGTATGGCGCGCACGCGTAAAAACGAACGGCTTGCCCACCGATTGCGTGAAGAGCCGTTGGCCGAGTTCATCCACTTCTGGGAAGAGCTACCTCTTTTCGAAACGCAGCAGAATCTTCCCGATGAAACACGCCGGATGGTGCGGGAGCAGCGGTTGAACAACGATCCGCAAGCGTTGGCGTTGAGTCTGATCAACGCCGGGCAGCAGTGCATGGATGACTGTCGCAGGGCCTTGGTTGAAACGGGGCTTCCCATTCTCTATCTAGCAGGGGAAAAGGATGTCACGTATACTGAAATCGCGCGGTCTTTGACGGATATCGAAGCGCACGCTCCCGCTGCACACGTCTACAGCGAAGTCGTCGTGGTTCCCCAGGTGGGGCACAACATCCACCTTGAGGATCGGGACGGATATCGTGCGAGGGTGGAGTGCTTTTTCGACGCGTGTTTTTCGATGGATACAGCTTTCAGCGGAAAGGATATGCATGAGTGCATTCGCTTGGAAAAAGGGTAAGGAATACCGTGAAGTCGTCTATGAAACCATGGACGGCATCGCGAAAATCAGCATCAATCGCCCCGAACGGCGCAATGCTTTCACGCCTCTTACGGTCAATGAACTCTATGACGCTTTCACCATCGCCCGTGATGATGCTTCCATCGGGGTCATCATCCTGACGGGGGTCAACCACGGGGGTCGCCACGAAGACGAGGCGTTCTGTTCCGGTGGAGACCAGGCGAAACGTGGCAAAGGCGGCTATGTGGGAGAGGATAACATTCCGCGTCTCAACGTGCTCGATCTGCAGCGTTTGATCCGGGTGGTCCCCAAGCCCGTCATCGCCATGGTCAACGGTTATGCGATCGGTGGAGGGCATGTTCTCCATATCCTCTGCGACCTATCCCTTGCCGCCGATACGGCCAAATTCGGTCAGACCGGCCCGCGTGTCGGTAGCTTCGATGCCGGTTACGGAGCAGGGTATCTCGCCCGCATCGTGGGGCATAAGAAGGCCCGCGAGATTTGGTTTCTGTGCCGTCAGTATTCGGCTCGGGAAGCTTTGGATATGGGGTTGGTCAACAAGGTGGTTCCCTTCGATGAGCTTGAAGCGGAATGTGTCGATTGGGCACGGGAGATGCTCAAGCTTTCCCCGACGGCCCTGCGCTTCTTGAAGGCGTCTTTCAACGCCGATACCGACGGCTTGGCGGGACTGCAGCAGTTCGCCGGTGATGCGACGCTGCTCTACTACACAACCGATGAAGCCATGGAAGGGCGCGATGCCTTCAAGCAACATCGTGATCCCGATTTCGAACAATTCCCCAAGTTTCCGTAGGGGGTCCATGATATATCGGGGAGCTCATCGGTTGCGGTGAGCTCGTTTTTTTCGAGGGATGAAATGAGGGAGGGGCTATGATTCACACATTGGCCCGTCTTGCTCGCCATAAGGGGAGTAAGACGTTTTTCCATACCCAGTCAGACGAGGGGTCGGTATCGTTTTCCTATAGCCAGACGCGTTTTGCGGCAGCGGCGATCGCACGTGAATTGAACGCCCGGGGTTATGGCGAGGGAAAGTACGTCGTCTGCAATATGTACAACGGGCCTGAATTCGTGTTTCTCATTCTGGCTGCCGCTTACGGCGGATTCACCCTTGCGGTACTCAATCCCCGTCTCTCCGAAAAGGAACGGACGTTGCGCAAGGTCGAACTGGAAAGCGCTACGAGACAACATGACATCGAGGTGCTGACCGAACAGAAGATCAAGCGTTTGATGATGGACGTGATGGGGATGGACGCCATGGATATCGCGCGTCGACCCGATGGTGGGATTCCCATGGATGCGACCGCGCTGCAGATCGTGGCATACGCTGAAGCCCGTGAAGAGAATTTCGATGATGCGCAGGGCGGAATCGTCATGTTCACATCGGGATCGTCGGGTACTCCGAAGGCGACGCTTCTTACGTGGGAGGGGATAGTCGGCGCCGCCCGTGCGGCCAATTTCGCGCTCAATAAACCGCGCAAGGGTATATGGCAGCTCGTTTTGCCCCTGTGTCATATAGGTGGCTTCCAGGTTATGGTGCGTTCGCTCATCAACGAAAATCCCTTCATACTCTATACGCGCTACCAGCCGACGCGCATCTTGAACGACGCGCTGAGTTTCGGCGTGACCCATATTTCGGTCGTCGATAAGATTCTGCAGGATCTCATCGTTGCCGACAGCGATCGCATCATCACCCAGTACGTCTGCATCCTGCTCGGCGGTGCGGCGCTCAACGACAAAACCATACATGCGGCCTTGCGGGCCAAGGCCAACGTATACGCCAGCTACGGCATGACCGAAACCTCCAGCATGATCGCGTGTGCCCCCGTGACGCGGGGATTCGACGGCGGTCTTCATCTGCTGCCCGGTTACGAGGTGCGCATCATGCGCCCTGATGAGCAGGGTGTCGGTCAGCTGCACGTGAAGGGGCCGGGGGTGTTCAAGGGTTATCTCAATGCCCGTTCGGCGCATACCATCGATAAGTTCTTCGTCACGGGTGATCGTGCGTTGATGGATAGGGATGACTTGTTGCACGTCTTCGAGCGTGCCGAAGATCTCATCATTTCGGGTGGCGAAAACATCTATCCGGCCGAAATCCGCGATGTGCTGTTGTCTATTCCGGGAGTGAAGGATGCTTTCGTTTTCGGAACGGCGGACGAAACGTGGGGGTATCGCCCCGTGGCGTTCGTGGAGGCTGATTACTCCGCTGCGACCATTAGCCGTGACCACGGGGAAATGGGGCTCGATCCCGCAGATACGGGGATACGTCCGGCCACCTGCCCTCAGGAATTCGCTCGCAACATCCACGAATATCTCGAGCCTCATATGTCGCACTTGCATCATCCCAAGCATATTCTGGTGATGGACGAGTTTCCGCGTACCGGCATCGGTAAGGTGGATCGGGTCGAGCTCAAGCGCATATACGACCGACGTATCGACATCAAAAGCATTTCGTTGTTCCGCGTGAAGCAGCCCTTCGTCACCCCCATCAAAACCGCGAAGGGCGAAGTGAGCGAGCGCGAGTCGTTCTTCGTCGAGGTTGAGGATTGGGCGGGTCGCACCGGTATCGCCGAGTGTGTTTCGTTCACCACCAACTGGTATCTGCCCGAAACGATAGAACAGGATTACGAAGCGGTGAAGGGGCCTATCGCGCGTGTCGTGATGAACGAGCGCTATCTGCATCCTTCGGAGGTTTCACGCTCCCTTGCCACGTTTCCAGCGCTGTCGGTCTATCCGATGGCGAAGGCGGCGGTTGAGCCGGCGATATGGGACCTGTACGGCAAGATAGTCGGAAAGCCGTTGCGGGATTTGATCGGGGGCTTGCCGTCGAAGCCGATCACCGGTGGTGCGGTGGTGGGTATCGCCGATGTCGACGACACCATGCGTGCTGTCGATCGTGTTGTCGAAGCGGGTTACAAAAGGGTCAAGATCAAAATAGACCCCACATCCGCCCTGGAAAAGGTGAAATCCGTGCGGGAGAAATATCCCGATCTCATGATCTGCCTCGACGCGAACCAAAGCTTCACCGAGGAACATCTGGATACGCTCTATAAGCTCGATGCCCTCGATATCACCTGTATCGAAGAGCCGCTCGACCCCGCCTACGTTCCTTCGCAGGGTAGGCTTCCCTTGCTCGATCGATTGTCTTCGCTGCAGAACTATCTCAAAACGCCTATCTGTCTGGACGAATCGGTGGTGACCGCAGCCGATATGGAGCAGGCTATGGAGAGGGACAACTTGCGGTGCTATACCGTCAAGATCGCCAAGTTCGGTGGCATTCAGCCGACGCTTGATTTCTGTGCATGGGCGCACGAGAGAGGCGTGAGTGTTTGGATGGGCGGCATGTTCGATACGGGTGTTTCCAAGCGGATGCATGCGGCGTTTCAAACGTTGCCCGGTATCGATTTGCCCGGTGACATTTCAGATTCGAGCTGTTATTTCAGAGCGGATTGCGCCCTACCACCCCTGATGCTGCATGCCGGTGAGCTGACCCTGAACGAAAGCGGTTACGAGGCGGGACTCGGATGCGTTTTGGATAAAGAGTATCTGAAGCGTATAGAAACCGAAGTGATAAGCGTTGCGAAATAGACGATGAGATAAAAGAAACCAAGGAGAAAAAACATGAAGAAACGTTTAGTGGCCCTGATAGCCGTTTTGGCGTTGGCGTTGTGTATTCCCGCAGCGGCATTCGCTTCCAATTCGGCTTTCGATGCGGGCTCGTCATCGGAAAACTATGTCGATAGCTATACCGGTAATGCCTTCATCGTCGATAGGGGCCTTACCGATACGCAGGTTAAAAACGATCTGTATTGGGCCGGATCATCGTTTGATGCCGATAGAGTGTCGGTGGGCGCCAATGGAAGCGGAAGTGCTTTGATCGCAGGCCAAAACCTGATCATGAAGAATTCCACGATCGCGGACAGTTTGCGTATGGCTGCTTACAGCATCGATCTTTCAGCGGTTACCGTGGGCAACAACCTCACGTTGGCCGGTAGTTCCATTTCATTGGATCCGGCGACAAGCGGTAAGGGCCTGTATATCGCGGCGAACGACATACAGGTGAAGGGCCACTATGTAGGTGGCGTGCTCGCGGGTTCGTCCGTTGTACTCAACGCTACGTTCGATGGCGACGTGCGTATCAGTGCGGGCACGATCGAAATAGGCAAGGATGCGGTTATCACGGGCGAATTGACCGTCCCCGAAAACGCGACGGTGAACATCGATGGGGCCGCCCAGGTTGGGAAGCTTACCAAGTCGGAAAGCGTTGATACCGCTGCGGTTGCCGAGTCCTCTTCTCTCTACGTCACGGGTATCCAGATGTTGTATTCGCTGATGGCTCACATCGTTTTGGTGGGGCTGTTCTTCTTCCTCATGCGCGGAGTCATCATGGAAGGCGCTCGTATGACCGAGGAGCGTTTGGGACCCATTCTCATCACCGGGTGCGTTATCTTCTTCCTGGCTCCGGTGGTCGCTCTTCTCCTTCTGTTCCCGCTGATCACGATACCCATCGTGGTATTGATGGCGTTGGTCATGCTGGCGGTGTGGTTGTTTGCCATTCCATTGGCGGGTGCCATCATAGGTTGTCGCCTGTTCAAGAAGATGAATCCCATCTGGGCCGGCGTTCTCGGCACGATCATTTTCACGGTGGCGACGTTTTTGCCTTACATGTCGATCGCCGTTCCCACGGTGTGCACCATTTTCGTGGCGGGCTTTTTCGGTCAGAAGTTTTTGATCAGCCGCCGGGCACGGAAGATGCGCCCGCAGGGTACGAATGAGGCGCAGCAGCAGGTCTTCGACGGGGGTCAACAGCAGCCGCCGCAGCCGCCGCAAGCCTAAGGAGCACGACGCAAAGCGCGTGTAAAACGCATGGCGCGTGCTGTTTGCGGCATAGTTTCGCTTTGCGGAACGAGTGTGATGCAGGTCATGAAAAGGGCCGATCCGTGGAATGTGGGTCGGCCCTTCGTGTTGCGCTCAGTGCAGTTGCTAGCTGTTCGCCCGCTGTTTTTCGATGATGGTGATGCTGGCTTTGATGTAGAGCGTGTAGGCGACGGCAGCCGTTGATGCCAGCACGAGATCACGCTCGAAATCTCCCTCATTATGGGTGCCGATCAGGCCTTTCGGGCGACTGCTTTTTTCGGAGAACAGGCCATGGAGTGCTTCTTCGAAAGAGGAGCAGAAGTAATCGTAGGCGATGTCGGTTTCGAAGCTGTTGATCTGCGACGTGATGAGGTGTTCGATCTCGGCGATGGAAAACGTCTGTTTCAAAGTGCAGATGACGATGAGATAGGCGATGTGATGGCGGTTGTATTTTTTCGACGTGGCCGCTGAAAGAATGCCCTGCTTCACGTAATTGTTCACCATCGATGAGGTGATGATTTTATCGCCTTCTTGATAGAGGGGCTGAAGCGTTTCTTCGAGGTAGCTGAGAAGCTGGTCCATGTAGAGAGCGATCTTGGGAATTTCGTCGTAACGAGGCAGCTTGAATTCGGTGAGGTGACGTGCGTAGGCTTGCTCGGCGACGGTTGTCATCGGGGGATTCTCCTTAGATCGATCGTCGGAAAAAGGGATGTTTCAGAGAATAACAATGAATCCTTTATGCGTCAATCTCCATACTTCTTGACACGGTATATCAAATTACATAATCTAGTTTTCAATACTAGATTATGTAGTTTTTAACTTTACCTATGGAGGATTCATGCAGAATCGGGAAATTGCGCTCATCGTCGACAGTTGTACCGATGTGCCGAAGCACTATGTCGACACGTACGGTATCTATACCGTTCCTCTGTTGGTCAACTATCGGGATGGTAGCTATTTGGATCGGATCACCATTACCCCGCAGGAGGTGTATGACCGTTTCGATCAGGAAATACCTACGACTTCCACACCGACACTCGATTCCGTGAAGTGTGTCTTCAAAAGGGTGCTAGGCGATGGTTTTCGAAAAGCGGTCGTCGTCACTATTTCGAGTGGCTTGTCGGCGACGAACGAGATGATGAGTGCGGTGGCGCGCGACTTCGAGGGCGAACTGGAGACCATCGTCATCGACACCAAGAACATCGGCATGGGAGCGGGTTTGACGGCGATGCGTGCAGCGCGACTGATCGAGCAGGGCGTAGCGTTCGAGGACTTGGAAGAGACTCTTGTGCAAACGGTGGAGGATACCAAGGTGTTTTTCTGCGTGGATACGCTGGAGTATTTGCATCAGGGTGGACGCATAGGAGAGGTGACGTATCGCGTTGGATCGCTGTTGGATATGCGTCCCGTCATCAGCTGTAACGACCGCGGGGTGTACTATACGGTTTCTAAAGCAAGAGGTCGTAAGCAATCGCTCAAAAAGGCACTTGATCAGGCCGTTAAGTTCGTTTCTAAGTTCTCCCGCTACAACATAGCCGTTGTCAACGGAGCAGCGGAAGTCGAGGCGGCTGACGTGTTGGGGCGCCTGAAGGAGAGGTTGCCGCATTACGAAGAAGTGTCCGAAGGGCAGATCAGTCCCGTGTTGGTGGTGCATACGGGTCCGGGACTGATCGGTATCGGTGTCCAAGGAATTCGTTAAAACCTGTTGCAATTATGTAACGAAGAAGGTAAGATACTAACTCGCGCAAGAAGCGCTACATTGCGGGGTGGAGCAGTCTGGTAGCTCGTCGGGCTCATAACCCGAAGGTCGTTG
>CAJMLT010000043.1 GCA_905214325.1 uncultured bacterium | reverse complement strand
AGCACCCAGCAAATCAAAAGGCTTCACCGTCAACAATTCGCTATTTGCTTCAATATTTTGGTTGAGTAAGTAATAACGATAATCACAGCGAGTTCTATCAGAAAATAGAGGGACAGCAAATGGCCACGCTGCCGTTCAAAAAGACTTTGCTTTTACTGAAATGACGAAACTTGTTGCTAAAGAGCGAATGGCCTCTACAATTCTGGGCAATAGACAATACACGCGGAGTCGAGATGGGGTTGACCAGAGTTGACCTATCGGGTTCTCGTTGATTCCAGTTCTCTCGGTTATTGCCCAGCTGATACTCAACCTACACTTAGCTTGGCCGACACTTCGATTGGGCAATTTACATCTAGGATTCACGTTCCGCTGAGCATTGTGTTGTTTAGCGAGGATATCGCGCGCAGCATCCCCATCTCTGGAATTATTGCCGGTGGCGTGGTATCCTTTTCTCTGCAAAAGCCGACTTGGGTGGATTAAAGCTGGGTCCCCGAATGGGGGTAGGCGCTGTTGAAGCTGCTTAGAATTCCCTTGCTCCTGGGGTCGGCTTTAGTCTTTTCATCGCTTCTTCAACTCCGAGCGCATGCCATCGATAACACTCAGGGGATTCTTAACAAGCTCCTGAACCATGACGTCGATGGCTTGCTGCGAATAACCCCAACTTGGCTGCTCTCCAGGAAGCGAAAAGTCGTATGCATACGTTTCATTTCCCTTCATTTCGTAGAAGTCTACGAACACCTTGAAATGATAATTGTTGAATTCTTTTTCTTCGCCGGAAACCCGAATGGAAATGCCTTCCTTCGAAAGCTTTCCTTTAATGAATTTTACGGCGGTTTTCGTTCGGTATTTATACTTGTTTATCGGGTCGGTCAGTGTATGAAGAATGGTTGCCGCGGTATCGGATTCGCCTGCAATGCGAACCGAAAAGTCTGCATCTCTTCTCTTCGTGAGTCTCAATTCGGTCGCATAGGGTACTACTCCTACGATTCCTTCTGCCGCAATACCGGTTCCGAGAGTCAGCATCTTCTCGACAATTTGCTTGGGATAGCGTGCCCGGATGGTATCAAGATCGAGAACCCCCCTACGAACAGATAGGGCGAGATAGTTTTCAGGAATTTTGTCACTAATTTCGATGCCATGATAATCCCTGAGCTTTTCGTCGTATTTTTCGACGCAGTATTGAAGAATCGGTCCGTAGAAAAGCTCGTATTCATCGGTAACGTAATGCGTGCTCGTGTTCCGAAGTTCGACTATGATCTCCAAATTGCATCGAAGAGGGTCTTTTATGTTGGTGAAAACCTTTTTGATGCAGTCTGTCAAAGAAAGCGACCTGTTGCTGTTTGGATAGAAGACCGACTCTTCACCCATGGTTTTTGAAATATGCGCTTTCAGCATCAGCTCCCACGCGTTACATAGAAAGAAACAGCAACCTTCTGCGTGATACCGAATAGTCGGCCTATTGTACAGCTCGATAGCTAAGAGAAACGCCTCTTGAGATTTTTCGATTAACCGCTCGTTCACCCCGGCATTTTCATTCATCGTTTTTATCCACCATTTCTTCCTTGCTGCTACAAGGCTAAGTGTTCAGTAGTCAGTTTTTTGTCTATTCTGCAGCAGCAAAAACAACAAATGCCGTATATCGCCTGTTCACAAGCAATATACGGCATCATCGGTGACGGTGGAATTCTATACGTTGAACTTGAAGTGCATGACGTCGCCGTCCTGCACCACGTAATCTTTGCCTTCTTGGCGCAGTTTGCCGGCGGCCCGACAACCCGCTTCACCGCCGTAGGCGGAATAGTCTTCGAAGCTCGCCGTTTCCGCCTTGATGAAACCGCGTTCGAAATCCGTGTGGATGACACCGGCGGCCTGAGGTGCTTTGGCGCCGATAGGAACCGTCCAGGCGCGCACCTCGACTTCGCCGCTGGTGAAGAAGCTCTGCAGCCCCAAAAGGTGATAGGCCTCACGCACCAAACGGGCCAACCCGCTTTCTTCCAAGCCCAAAGCCTCAAGATACTCCCCTGCTTCGGCGGGGTCGAGTTCGGCCAAATCGGCTTCGACCTTAGCGCAAAGCGGCAAGGGTTTGACCCCGTCTATTTCCGCAAGATCCGCATCGAGCATGGATTCATCGACATTGGCCAGATAGAGCATCGGCTTCATGGTGAGCAGATGCAGGTCGTAAATAACTTCCCTGTCCTCGTCGCTCAGATCCTGACGAAGCGCACGATGCCCTTCGTTGAGACCTTCTTCCACGCGGAGGGCAACTTCCAGCCGTTTTGCCGCCACCTTGTCGCGACGCGCTTCTTTTTCAAGGCGCGGCTTCGCCTTTTCTATCGTGGCCAGGTCAGCCAGGATGAGTTCGGTCTTGATGGTGTCGACGTCGCTGGCCGGATCAACCTTACCGGCAACATGGACAACGTCGGGGTCGCTGAAGAAACGCACCACTTCGCAGATGGCATCCGTCTCGCGGATGTTGGCTAGAAACTGATTTCCCAAACCTTCGCCCTGAGAGGCGCCGGCTACCAAACCGGCGATGTCGACGAACTCCACCGTGGCGGGCACGAGACGTTCGGGGCCGTCGATCTGCGCGAGACGATCCATGCGCTTGTCGGGAACGGGAACGATACCGACATTGGGCTCGATCGTGGCGAAAGGATAATTTGCCGCAAGACCACCTTTATTGGTGAGCGCGGTGAACAACGTCGATTTTCCCACATTGGGGAGGCCGACGATACCGATGGAAAGAGACACTCCAGCTCCTCACTAGTCGAAAACGTGTTGCTATCATACCACCAAGCCAAAGCAAAACGGGCACCCCACAAGCTAACTACAGGGGTACCCGTTCGAATGGGATAGCGCAATCTCTCCGTCGCGGAGTTACATCGTGAACAAACCGAATGTCGCCGCCACGTAAGCCACCAGAATGACCACGACGAGAACGGGCGCGATGTACTTGATCATGACATGCCAAGCCTTACGGGCCTTGAAGGGCGCGGAAGCGGAAATTTCATCCTCAATGGTCTTGGGCTTGATGATCCAACCGACGAAAAGACAGGTCAGCAATGCCGCCAGCGGCATCATGACGGAGTTGGACAGGAAGTCGGCGAAATCGAGAATGGTCGTTCCCTCGCCAAGCGGCTGGATGAACGAAAGGCCGTTGTAGCCCAAGTTGACCAAAATACCGCACACGGCGATAACGCTGAACGTGACCACCATGGATTTCTTCCGTGACCATTTCGTCGCGTCAGAAATGATGGAGACGCATGTTTCGGTAAGGGATATAGCCGAAGTCAATGCAGCGAAGATGACCAGCGCGAAGAACACCATGCCGACCACCGTCGCCATGTCCCCGAAGGAAGCGAACATCTGAGGCAAGACGATGAACATCAACCCGGGACCCGAAGCTTCGGCCACGGCTTCGCCTGAACCCAAAGCGACGAAGGCTGCAGGGACGATCATGAGGCCGGCCAGGAAGGAAACACCGATGTCGAATCCACCGATACGGATGGCGCTGTCGGTCAGGGATTCCTTCTTATCGACATACGAACCGTAGGTGATCATGATGCCCATAGCCAGTGAAAGCGAGAAGAACATCTGCCCCATCGCCGATATGACCAACTCGGCCGAGAACTTCGAAAAGTCGGGAACCAAATAATAAGCGGCCCCGGCAAGAGCACCCGGCTGAACGAGCGTGTAGACGACCAAGCCGATGGCCATGATGATCAGCGCCGGCATCATAACCAGATTGGCCTTTTCGATGCCGCCCTTGACGCCACGCGCCACAACGAAGAACGCAAGACCCATGAACAGCAGCATCCAGAAAAAGGTTTCAGGATTACCCGCGATGAAGTTCGAGAAGAACACCCCACCGTCGGCAAGAGCCGCCGGTCCATCGGTGAAATAGGCGGCGAAATACTTCATGACCCAGCCACCGATAACGCAATAATACGGCGTGATCAGGAAAGGAATCAGCGAGGCGAAAACCCCGATGAACGCATACTTTTTCCCAAAGGATTTAAAAGCTCCGATGGTCGACTGTCCCGTCTTACGACCGAGAGCGATCTCGAGCAGAAGCAAGGAGATACCGAAGGTGAACACCAGCACGAAATAGGTAAGCAGGAACATGCCTCCACCGTATTTCGCCGCCAGATAGGGGAAGCGCCAAAGATTGCCCAGCCCGACCGCCGATGCTGCAGCAGCCAGAATGAAAGCCCATTTACCCGACCAAGTGGCGCGCTTTGCGGTTTTATCTGAAGTGGCCATATAGTCCTTTCGCGTTTCGATGCGAAAGGAAGCCCCATCGCATCGCGTCCGATACAAATAGATAGATTATATATGGATTTTCCGCGAAATGAGCCCACATCTCCCTATGCGGGTTCAACAGCGGATGAAGGGCCCCGAACGGTTTGCGGTGGGCTCCGCAGGACTCCGATCGCCCTCTTGTTTATCCCCTAATCGGAACCTGAGTGGAATCAAGCGCAGTCGGGATCGGGCGGAATGACGGCCGAATCGCACGACTGGTCCGAACTTTCTTCGGCGGACTCCACGGGGCCGGCCTTCATCTGAAAAGGATAGCGCTTCCGGGCGATATCACGGGAAAGGGCACCTTCCTCCACTTCGGAGGGTTCGTCGAGGATCACTTCGCCGAACACATCTATCCTATCGAGAAGCATAGGCTGCGAGGATAGCGCATCGGGATCCTTGAGGGCACTGTAATCCCGTTCGAGATCGAACGCATCGGGATCTTCCTTCACGTCCGACAGGAATGCCCCACTGACGGGCGCCGCCCCATCGCCGCGGGGAATGACGAATTCCTTATGGGAGCGGGCTTCACGACGGTGAGACCGAGAAGCACGGGAAGCATGTTCCGTTTCGGCCTCTCCCCTTTTCCGCTCCGGATCGTAGAGCCGCTCGCCTTCGTAGTCGACCTGCCAGAACACCAGTCCGGCAGCCGGGGCGTTTTCCCCTGCGGCACTGCGGTCGCAGGCAGCCAACACGTCGAAAACCCAAGACGGCTCACGGTTGCCCAAGCCGACGGCAACCAAAGTGCCCACGATGGTACGCACCATGGAATGGAGAAACGCGTTGCCTTTGACCGTGATGACGACCAGATTCTCCCCCCACAGCTCCTCTTCTTCGACGGTGATCTGCGAAACGTGACGAAACGTGCTTTTCCCTTCCGCGGAAGCCGCCATGCAGAAGCTACGGAAGTCGTGTTCGCCGATAAGATGGGCGGCCGCTTCCCGCATAGCGGGAACATCGAGCGGCTTGGCCAGATGCCAGGAGAAATTCTTCATCAGCAAGGGAGCAGAGCGGTCGGTGCAGATGAAATAGCGATATTCGCGCAGGCGCGCCGAAAAGCGTGCCGAAAAATCCAACGGTTTGCGTGCAAGGTCGCGTATGGCGATATCTTCATGGGTGAGCGCGTTGATGGAGCGGAGAAACTTATATTCGCTGCGCTCGATCCACTCATCCGTGGACAAGCTGAAGCTCACCACCTGACCGCGCGCGTGAACCCCCGAATCGGTTCTTCCGGCGCAGGTGGTTTCGATGGGGTGGCGAAATATCATAGCCAACGCCTCTTCGATATTGCCCTGCACGGTGAGTTGACCCGGCTGACGGGCAAAACCCGAAAACGGCGCACCGTTGTAGGAAACGCGCAGCGCGAGAACCACCTGCAGCGCAGCAGAAGAGGGGTCGGAGGCTTCGGGGGGAATCTGTACCATAGACGGGCTTCCTAGGACGCTTTCCATACCGTACGACCGAACAGATCATGCAGATAGGATTTGAGGCGGGCATCCCGCGCATCGATGGTAACCGGCAATTCCGCCCTCACCCGTTTACCGTCGGACTGAAGGACATAGAGAATGATCGAATCGTTGCCGGGATGGGTTTTGAGAATATCGAGCAAGCGCGTCGACGTCACCGAATTGAGCTCCTTGGACTGTACGGTGAGCTCCATGCGGACCGGCTCGGCATTCATCTCCTCTTCCGAAAGCTCAAGACGGCTTACCTCGTAGGCGACGATCTGCACGCCACGATCGTTCACTTCGAACTTACCCTTCACCGTAACGATCGCGTCTTCATAGATGGCGTCCTGTTGCTTCTCGTATTCGAAGCAGACACATTCGACATGACCGGTGGTGTCTTCCAGATTGAAAGACGCCATCAACGTGCCCCGCTTCGTGCGGCGCACGTTCACGTCGGAAAGCATGCCGGCGAATGTCGCCGATTTTATGCCCGACGTGCGGTCGAGCAGTTTGGCCATGGTGTAGGTAGCCGTGCGATTCAGGTAGTTCTCATAGGGGCGCAGCGGATGATCCGATACGTACATCTTGAGAATTTCCTTTTCGTAGGCCAGAAGCGTTTTCTTATCCCACTCCACCCCGTCGGGCTCGGGGACGGAATCCGAGAATCCCATTTCGGGTTCATCGGCGAACATGTCGAACATGCTCACCTGACCGGCACTGCGATCCTTCTGCCGCTTGGCGGTTTCTTCGAGAAGCGTTGTCTCGTCGACGAAATACATCAACTGCTTGCGCGTGTATCCGGTTGAATCGAACGCCCCCGACTTGATGAGGGCTTCGAGGGTTTTACGGTTGTAGCTTGAGGCATCGATGCGATTTATGAAGTCGTGCAACGACGTGAACGGCCCGTTTTCCTCGCGCTCATCGATGATGATCTGAGCGATCTTCCCGCCCACACCACGGACGCCGGCAAGACCGAAACGAATCCCTTCATCAAGCGGCGTGAATTCCAGATTGGAGGAATTGACGTCAGGCGGCAAAACGGGAATGCCCGTATGATTGCAGCTCGCGATATAGCGGATGAGCTGCTCGTTCTTGTTCATGTAGCTCGACAGCGTAGCCGCCATGTATTCGTTGGGATAGTGCGCCTTCAGGTACGCCGTGCGCATGACCAGCACCGCATACGCAGCCGAATGCGACTTGTTGAACGCATACTTCGCGAATTCCTCGGCGTCACTCCAGATCTTCTGGGCGACTTCGAGGGCGAAGCCGTTTTCGACCGCGCCGTTACACCAGTCATCCTTGAGCTGGGCCATGATCTCCAGGTTCTTCTTACCCATGGCCTTACGCAGACGATCCGCCTTACCGGCCGAAAAGCCGCTCATGGCCATGGAGATCTGCATCAACTGTTCCTGATAGACGATGGTGCCGTAGGTTTCTTCGAGAATGGGACGCAGGCGATCGTCGTAATAGTAGACGGGAGCCTTCCCTTGGCTGCGCAGGACGAAATCCTCCACCATGCCGGACTCCAAGGGGCCGGGACGGTTGAGGGCGATCGATGCCACGACGTCGGAGAATTGGCGCGGTTTCATGCGGGCGAACAGCGTGACGTACAGATCGCTTTCCACCTGAAACAAGCCGTCCATGTTTCCGTTACACATCAGGTCGAAAGCACCCTCGTCGTCGAGAGGGAGGTCTTCGGGGACGATATTGAGGCCATAGCGCGCATTGACGTTGTTGCAGGCGCGCGTGAGCACGCCCAGCGTACGCAGGCCCAAGAAGTCCATCTTGAGCATACCCAAGTCGGGAGTGTAGTGGCCATCGTATTGCGTAATGATGCCGCCACCTTTGGTGTCGCGCTTCATGGGAATATGATCGGCCATGGGGTCGCGGCAGATAATGGTCGCACACGCATGCACGCCTTCGCCGCGCACGTGCCCTTCGATGGACATGGCCGCGTCGATGACATCACGGCTGTCCGTTTCCTTTTCGTAGGCGTCGCGGAAATCGACCTCGGTCTCCAACGCTTCCTTGATGGTGGATGCCTTGCCGATCAGCTTGGACAGGCGATCACCCGTGGCGTAGGGATAGTCCAGAACACGCGCGGAGTCGCGGATGGCGTTTTTCGCCTTCAGGGTACCGAAGGTGATGACGCCGGCAACGTGGTCCTCGCCGTACACCTCGCGGACGTGATCGATCACCTCACCGCGGCGGTCATCGTCGAAGTCAACGTCGATATCGGGCATCTCCACGCGCTCGACCGACAGAAAACGTTCGAACAGCAGGCCGTTGGCCAAAGGATCGAGGTCGGTGATACCCAGGGCGTAAGCCACGATAGAGCCTGCCGCCGAACCACGGCCGGGCCCGACGCCGATGCCGTTATCGCGTGCCCACTGGATGTATTCCTGCACGATGAGAAAGTATGCGGGGAATCCCTGGCTGATGATGACATCCGCTTCGTGTTCGTAGCGCTCGACCACTTCGGTGGGCAGTTCTTCGCCGTAACGACGGTGGAGTCCCACGAGACACTGTTTGCGGAAATACGATTCCTCCGTTTCGCCTTCCGGCAGGGGGAAGCGCGGCAGAATGCTGTCGCGCTCAAGGGTGACATCGCACTTCGCCGCCACCTCGACGGTGTTGTCACACGCTTCGGGGAATTCCTTCAGAGCTGCGCGCATTTCCTCTTCGGTTTTCATGTAGAACTGGTCGTTGGGGAATTTGAAGCGCTTTTCGGCGCTTACCACGGAGTTGGTGCCGATGCACAACATGACATCCTGGGCACGCGCGTCCTCCTGCGTGAGGTAATGGAAGTCGTTCGTGGCAATGGTCTTGAGCCCCAACTGCTGGGCGATTTCCGTGAGCTTGCGGTTCATTTCAAGCTGGGACATGCCGGCGTTGGTGGTGATGCCCTGATCCTGCAGCTCTATGTAGAAATCCCCGGGTTCGTAGAGCGCGGAAAGCTTGCGTGCCCATTCGACAGCGTCGGTGAACTGCCCGTCGTCGATGAGACGCGGAATGATGCCGGCGATACAGGCGCTTGTCGCAATGATGCCCTCGGAATACTTCTCCAGCATCTCGAAGGTGGTACGGGGGCGATAGTAGAAGTTCTCGACATGCGATTCGCTGACCAGCTTCACCAAATTGTGATACCCGACGTTGTTCTTGGCCAGAAGGATCATGTGGTGAAGGCGCTGCTTGCCTTCACGCTTCAAGCTGCTGTCGGTGGTGAAGTAGACCTCGCATCCGAAAATCGGCTTGACCTCTATGCCCGTCTCGGCCTTGACCTTATCGCAGGCTTCCGCCAATTCGGGAACACCGCTCATGACACCGTGGTCGGTGATGGCGACGGCGGGCATACCGAGATCGGCCGCACGTTTCACCATGTCATAGATGTGGGTGGCTCCGTCAAGAAGGGAATATTCCGTGTGGTTGTGTAGATGCACGAATGCCATGCCGACTCCTCGAGATGCGCTGGGTAGTTTGTTTCTCGTGGACTATTGTGCCATCTAACACGCAAAAACGGTAGCGCTTTTCCGCAAAAAGACCCGGTTCTGCAAAAACACTATATGTTGTGGCAATTTTGGCAATATGAAGAAATTCCCACAAAATATGGCTTTACAGAGGGCGCGTTTGCCCCTATCATTCAGAGCGTTCCATAAATGCTATACATTGAATAACAATTAGGAGTTCCCATGGCTGTCCTACATGAAGAAAAAACCCTCTCCGGGATCGATATCGCCATCGAATACGCCAACGACCACGATGTGCGCGTCACCGATAAAGAGCTCAACGCCTACATCACCCGTGAGCGCACCATGAACCCTGAAAAGAATCTGTGCTGGATGAAGGTGGAAATCGACGGAGAAGAAGCCGGCATCCACTACGGGTACCGCTCCGTTCCCTTCGAGCGCATCCGCCGCATCACCGGTTACCTCGTCGGCACGCTCGATCGCTTCAACGACGCGAAGCGCTCCGAGGAATCCGAGCGCGTCAAGCACGGCGTTCCCTCTTCGTCGTGTTCCTGCTCGCACTAGAGCGGACGCGTCCGAAAAGCGCACCGGCCCCGGCCTGTTCCGAACCGTTCTACTACCGCGTGAATTTCCGCATGATGTTCACACCCCAGCGGATGTAGAACGGTTCGATGCGTTTGCGGGCCCGTTGGAGTTCGGTGGGAATATCGATGTGTTGGGGGCACTTCTTCACGCACGCGCCACACGCCGTGCAATTGCCGGCCCATTTCACCTGATCGCCGTAGGGGTTGATGTTCATCACATAGGTTTTCTCCCCCTGATACCACCCCAATGCATACGACGCGTTATAGGCGGCGAAGGTACCGGGGATCGTCACCTTCTGCGGGCAGGGCATGCAGTAGTTGCAGCCCGTACAGGGGACCTTGTAACTTTCACGGAAGGTATCCCTCGCCCGCTCGATCACGGCACGATCATCCGCGTCCAAGGCGTTCGGCAGGGCGGTTTCCACGATTGCCACGTTTTCGGATAGCTGGGAGGGTTCGTTCATCCCCGACAAGACCACCGTCACTTCCGGGTGGTTCCACACCCAACGAAGCGCCCACGCAACCGGCGTTTCGATTGTGCGGGTGGCCGAGCAGGGCTTCTCGGCGAACAGATCGCCTACCGCCGCGGGAAGCTTGTCAGCCAACACGCCGCCCAACAGGGGCTCCATGATGATGACAGGCAGACCGGCGGAGGCGGCATACTCCAAGCCGCTCTTGCCCGCTTGATTGTGTTCGTCGAGGTAGTTGTATTGGATTTGTACGAAATCCCAATCGTAGGCATCGACGAGTCGAATGAATTCACCTTCGGGCCCATGGAAGGAAAACCCTATGTTGACGATGCTGCCGTCCCGTTTGCGATCGTCGATCCAAGACGTTATACCCAAATCCACCAGGCGCGTCCAGTCGGCCAGCGATCCCATGTTGTGGATGAGGTAATAGTCGACGGCCTCAACCCCCAGGCTTTCCAATTCGCGGGTGAAGTAGGAATCGAAGTCGGATTCCTTTTTGCACAGGGGCTGCGGAAGCTTCGTGGCGATGTTGATCTTTTCCCGCAGGCCCGGGTTGCGCTTGAATATCTCACCGAGGGCGGCTTCGTTGTTGCGATAGAGGAAGGCGGTGTCGAAGTAGTTGATGCCGGCATCGACAGCGGATGTGACCAACCGCTCCGCAGCATCGATATCGATGGAACCCAAAGACGATGAAGGAAAGCGCATACAGCCAAAACCGAGCGCCGAAAGACGTTGACCGTTTTTCGGGTTGTCGCGATACTGCATAGTCCGGCTCCTACTCTCTCGTCCATCCCGGAAGAAGCCGCCGATGCAGTATCTCGCGAGTTACGCTCGGCCTCTTTCCGTTAAGCCTAACACAGTCCCGCCTGTTCACCCGATGCAAAAGCGAAGGACGCGCCCGGTTGCCCAAGGACGAGCGCCCCCCCACCGAAGTGATGGAGGGGGATCGGGTCGAGCCTGCGCGGGGGGCAAGCCCCCCGCAGATTCAAGATACAGGATCAGAACGAGAAGCAGGGGACGATGCCATAAG
>CAJMLT010000042.1 GCA_905214325.1 uncultured bacterium | reverse complement strand
TGCCGATCTTTTTCGCCAGCTCTCCTGAGTGATCGACGGCCTTGGCGAACAGGGTGGGGATGAGTTCCAAGGCGGTTTTGGTCTTGAGTATGACGACATCGAGAAGCCCGTCGCGGGGAAGATTGTCTTCCGACACCATGAGATCGAATTGTATCTTCGAAAAGTTTGTCGCAAGCACTCCGATGCCGGAGCTTTTGATCTCTTGGCCGTCTATGGTCAAAGTGAGATCCGAGACCTGAGGGGTGGGATTCGAAAATGCTGCCTCGAAGTAAGCCATGGGACCTAAAAGACGCTTGTTCTTACTTGCGTGACGCATGATGAGTTCATCATAGCCGCAGCCCGCCATCAGGGTGAATCCCAAACGCTTATCGTCCGTTTCTATTTCCCCCAGATCGAATTCGAGTGTCAGGGCTTCATCGGCGATCTTGCAGAGCGCATGGGGTTCGTTGGGAGTGAGCAGATTCAGTGCGAGAAGATTCGCCGTTCCGGCGGGAAAGGGGAGGATGGGTATTTTGGTGTTGCGCAACTCATAGCTGACGCTGGCGATGGTTCCATCGCCCCCACAGGCGACGACGAAATCGTAATCCTGAGCATCGGCGAGCAATGTCTTGAAAGGCGTTTTGCCCTCGAAAGCCCTGATGGTTATGGAATCGCCGTCTTCGATGTAGTTACGTATGAAGTCGTAGATGGTTCCTTCACCGAATCCGGAAATGAGGTTATGTATAACAAGAACGTGCAAACCTATCCCTTCTGCTAGTATGGATATTACATGATAAGTCGTGATAATTTTTCAGAACTTCAGAGAACTCGAAGCTTTCATTCTTCAGAATGTTTGGAACCGTTATGTCGGATGTGCTTCGTCGGTCATTGCAAGGAACCCTAGATGTTGATTGAAAACGATACTCAGCTGAGTGCTTTCGTCGAGCGCTGTTCGAAAAGCTCGTATATGGCGATAGACACCGAATTCCTGCGCGAGAAAACATATTATGCGAAACTGTGCTTGATTCAGATCGCGATAGAATCGGAGATAGCGATCGTGGACCCTTTCGGTATCAAGGATCTCGGCGTTCTTCGTTCCGTACTCACCGATCCATCCATTATCAAGATATTCCATGCGTGCTCTCAGGATATCGAGATCATCTATCACGACATCGGGGTTGTGCCTACGCCGGTATTCGACACCCAAATAGCCGCCTCCCTTCTGGGGAAAAGCCAGCAGGCGTCGTACGGATCTCTTGTGACGGCCTATTGCCAAGTGTCGCTACCGAAAAAGGATTCCTTCACCGACTGGTCCCGTCGGCCTTTGACCCCGTCCCAGATAAAGTATGCTGCCGACGATGTGGAATACCTGCCGCGGATCTATGCCGACATGACCGCCACGTTGAAAAGGGAACATCGCCTTCATTGGCTCGATGACGCTTTCGAGGAAATAGCCAACCCGAAAAAATACGAGATCGATCCCATGGAGCGTTATCGCAAGCTCAAGCGGGTCAATCAACTCAATGCGCGCCAGCTCGCCGCCGCGCGCGAATTTGCGGCGTGGCGTGAACTCCGGGCTCAACGGGTCAACGTTCCCCGGAAATGGATCGTCTCCGATGAGCAGATCGTTGAGGCGTGCCGTAGGGAAGCGGCCAGTGTGGACGAACTCTACATGGTGCGTGGCCTGAAGGAGAACCTTAAGGCAGATGACGCGCGCAAGGTCCTTGCCTGCATCAAGAAGGGGCTCGAGTGCCCGACCGAGCAGTTGCCCGTCGTGCATTCCAAACCGAAGAATGAGATGAACGTGGATATCATGCTCGACCTCATGAATGCCCTTGTGAGGCTTCGCGCGAGAGAGAACCACATAGCACCTCAAACCTTGGCCTCTCAGTCCGAATTGATGAAACTCGCCCGGGGACATCATGAGGAATGCGAATTGCTCAAAGGATGGCGCTATAAGATCGTGGGAAAAGAACTCGTCTCCCTTATTGCCGGAGAGTTTTCGTTACGACTTGCTGACGGAAATCTGAAGATTGTCTATCACGATGACGATGAAGCCGAAGTGATGTCATCGACTTGTTATCCTGTCGAAGAACAATGAATTGACTACGAGGAGTAGCCCCTATGTTTTCTTATTCGTATCTTCTTCTGATTCTCGTTACCCTGCTTATCGGCGGTGGTGTGCAGTATTATGTGAACCGCCAGATCAAGAAGTACACCCACGTTCCCGTCTCCACGCGGATGAACGGTTATCAGGTTGCAGTGGGTATGCTCGATTATTACGGTGTCAAGGGAGTGGATGTACGCCTCGGCAGGGCGGGTGAGAACTTCTTCAATCCCAAGGACAATTCGATTACCCTCGACCCTTCTTCCTACAATGGTACCTCCATCACCGCTACGGCAACGGCCTGTCACGAAGTGGGTCATGCTTGCCAGTTTGCGCAGGGCTACGCCCCCATGAAGGTTCGGTCCGCATTGGTTCCCGTTGTCAGTTTCGCTTCCAATTCATGGATGTTCATCCTGCTGATCGGCATCATGCTCAATGTCGCCGGCCTCATCGACCTTGCCATCGTTTTCTACGCTTTCGCTGTTTTGTTCCAGATCGTTACTCTTCCCGTGGAATTCGATGCCAGCCATAAGGCGTTGACCTACATGGAGACAACAGGACTCCCCGGTGGAGAGCGCGCGGGCGCTTGGAGCGTTTTGCGCGCATGTGCTCTCACGTATGTGGCGGCTGCGCTGGTTTCCGTTCTGCAGTTGGTCTATCTGCTCAGCATGAGGCGCTAAACCATGGTGTCTTCCCCGCAAGAATCTCAAAGTGATGCTTTGTCCGTTTCGGCGGCGGTGGCGCTTACCAAGGTGCTTCTTCAGGAGCATACGTTCAAGATCTTGGGCGAAGTAAGCGAACTCAACGATAAACCCGGATATAAGGCCGTCTATTTCACCGTGAAAGACGATAAAGCCAGCCTTCCCTGCTTGATGTGGATGAACCGCTACCGGGGGTGTGGCACCCGTCTGCAGATCGGCGCGAAGGTTGAGATCACGGGAAAATTCACCATTTTCGCCCCTAAAGGCCGCATGAATTTCGATGTTTCGTCTCTTACATTGGCCGGTGATGGTGATTTGCGTCGCAAGGTCGCGCAGTTGGCTCTTCGTCTGAAGGATGAAGGACTGATGGATCCCGCACGCAAGGCACCCATTCCCTCCTATCCCGATACGATCGGCCTGGTCACTTCTCCGCGCGGTGCGGCGGTGCATGACGTTTTGCGGACCTTGCGTCGCCGTTACCCCTGCGCGCGCATTCTCTTCGCCGGTGTTCCCGTTGAAGGGAAGAGGGCGCATGAAGATCTGATCGAAGGTCTTGAAACGGTGATCGCCGCCGGTGCGCAGGAGGTGCTTCTCGTACGGGGCGGTGGATCGTTTGAGGACCTGATGCCGTTCAATGAAGAAGCCCTCGCACGAGCCATCGCCGCATCGCCCGTGCCCATCATAACGGGCATCGGTCACGAACCGGATACATCCATTGCCGATATGGTTGCCGATCTGCGGGCCTCCACCCCCACGGCGGCCGCCGAAGCGGTGAGCCCTCATATTCACGATATCTTCGAATCCCTCGATTCGCTGTGCGCGCGCATGACCTCGACTTTGTCCAATCGTCTCAACCGCTCAGAGGTGTTTCTCGACAATCTTGCCTCACGTCCCGTTTTCAAGGATAGTTCCGTTCTGTTCGCAACCGATTCCCAGATGCTCGATTTGCTTCATGTGCGTCTCGATCATGAGGTGCGGGGGTTCGCCCGACAGCACGCGACGGCTCTCGATGCCTTGAAGGGACGCTTGGATCAGGCCATTCCGCAGGCTTTGGAAAAAAGGAAGCGGGAAGTTGCTTTAGGTGCCGCGGCTCTACAGACGCACGGATCGCACCTTTTCGATACCCCTTCGTATCGCATGATGCTCATGACCAATTCTCTTCGTAGAATAGGGGAGAACCTTTTGGTGTCACCGAAGACCCAAGCGTCTTTGGCCGCTTCGCGTCTCAATGATCTTTCGCCTTTGCATATCCTCGAACGAGGTTGGTCCATAACGAAGGATGAAAGTGGATCGATTGTCAAAAGCGTTTCACAGGTGAAGACTCATGATCTTCTTCATATCAGCGTCCGTGATGGCTCTATCGCGTGTCGGGTGGAGGATCGGGGTGCGAGGGAATACACGGAAATCGTTTCTTTGGAGGATGTAAATGACTGATCAAGCAGAAATAACCCTTTCGTTTCGCGAGGCGATGAACGAGCTCAACCAGATAGTTGAGGATCTCGAAAGCAATACGCTTGAACTCGAGGAGAGTCTTGTAAAATACGAGCGTGGAATCGCCTTGCTCCGCTATCTACGGGGGAACCTATCTCAGGCCCAGCAGAAGGTCGAGGTTCTGATGGGTGAGCTGGATACCTCGGTCGATGATGGCGAAACCGACACCAACCTTTCGAAAGCGTAAGGAGTATCTCCCATGGATGATTGCATTTTCTGTAAGATCGTTTCCGGTGACATCCCTTCTCAGAAGGTGTACGAAAATGACGACCTGTATGTTTTCGATGACATAAATCCCGAAGCGCCGGTGCATTGTCTCATCATTCCGAAAAAACACTACGCTTCCCTCAACGATGCGGTTCCCGACGGTATTTTGGCCGAGATGCTGGCTGCGGCACCTCGTGTTGCCGAGATGAAGGGGATTCATGATTCGGGGTATCGCTGCGTGATCAATACCGGAGACGATGCCAATCAGACGGTTCATCATTTTCATCTTCACGTTCTCGGTGGTGAATTCCTGGGAAGCCATACGCGCTGAGTGCCCTTGGATTTTATCCCTGCGTCCTTCACCAGTTACCGAAAAAACACTACGTGATCAGTCGCTCCTTTTATGCGACTCCCTACAATGAATATTCGTATATTTTTCTCTGGAAGGGGTTGGGTTGAACATTCTCGTTATCAATGCAGGTTCATCTTCGCTCAAGTATCAGCTTGTTGACATCGACTCCAACAAGGTGCTTGCCCGAGGCCTGTGTGAACGTGTGGGTAGCGAAGAATCGTTTCACAAGCACGGCATCGATGAGAACGAAGTGGTTCACGAACAGCCTCTCCATGATCACACCGAGGCTATGCAGCTCGTTCTCAAAACTCTGGTCGAAGATGAAACGGTTCCCCTGTCTTCCTTGGAGGAAATCGGAGCTGTAGGCCATCGTATCGTGCATGGTGGAGAGCACTTCAAGAAATCCGCCATGATCGACGACGACGTCATCGCCAAGATAGACGAGCTTTCCGAATTGGCCCCCCTCCACAACAAGGCGGCTTTGAGCGGTATCACCGCATGCCGCGAACTCATGGCCGATGTTCCCATGGTTGCCGTTTTTGATACGGCTTTCTTCCAGAGCCTGCCTGCTAAGGCCTACATGTATCCCATTCCGTATGAGTATTACGAGAAGTACGGAATCAGGAAGTACGGATTCCATGGTACGTCCCACCGCTATCTTTCCGAACGTGCCGCCGCCATTCTCGACGAGCCCTTGACGGATCTGCGCCTTATCACCTGCCATCTGGGTAATGGGTGTTCCATTTCCGCTATCGACCATGGCGTTCCCATTGATACCTCTATGGGTTTCACGCCCCTCGATGGCCTTATGATGGGTACGCGTTCCGGTTCCATCGATCCGGCTATCGTGCCGTTTCTCATGGAGCACGAAGACCTTTCGTGTGATGAGGTCAATGACGTACTCAATAAGAAGTCCGGCTTGTTGGGCGTTTCCGGTATCAGTAACGACTTGAGAAGCGTGCGCGACGCCTCCAATGCGGGGGACAAGCGGGCTATTCTCGCCTACGAGATGTACTCGACTTCCGTTAAGAAGTATATCGGGCAGTACCTCGCTCTTATGGCGGGTACCGATGCGATCGTGCTTTCGGCGGGTGTCGGTGAGAATTGCCAGAAGATGCGCCGCATGATCTTCTCCGGTTGGCAGCCTATGGGTATCATTCTCGATCAGGAAAAGAATAAGCAGCGTGGTTTCGAGAGAATCATCTCCCACGAGAAGTCGCGTGTGCCCATCATCGTCATTCCCACCGATGAGGAATATATGATCGCTCGCGATACGTATGATATCGTGCGTTCCATTTCTCAGATCGTTCCCGCTTCGCTGTATCAGGCGAATCTCGGTGAGACAGCTACCGTGTAGCGGTTGCTTATCGGTTATTCCAACGATAGTGCTTTTGAATCTCCCTGCATGGTATGCAGGGAGATTTTTTATCCCTCTTCAGACGGTGACTTCGGATGGTGGGTTACGCATCGGTTGTTCGGCGAAATAAAAAACGTGAGGAGCACTTGTTGTGCTCCTCACGCCGATTAAACCGAATGAATGGGTTTCGAAATCCCTTTATGGTTTTCGGGACGGACGTTATTTCATGGTCTGTGCCTGCACACAGGTGATGGCGATGACGCCGAGTACGTCTTCTGCGGTACAACCGCGGGAAAGATCGTTGACCGGGGCGGCAAGGCCCTGGAGGATGGGGCCGAAAGCTTTGGCCTTGCCCAGACGCTGAACGAGTTTGTAGCCGATGTTGGCTGCATCGAGGTCGGGGAACACCAGGACGTTGGCATGGCCGGCGACAGGTGAGTTAGGTGCTTTCGAGGCACCGAGTTCGGGAACGATAGCTGCATCGAGCTGAAGTTCACCATCGCAGCACAGATCGGGGTAGTTCTCTTTGACGAGCTCCATTGCGTCGACGACTTTTTGAGCATCGTCGTTGGTGGCACTCTTGTGAGACGAATGGGAGAGCAAGGCCACCTTGGGTTCCTTATCCAAGAGACGGGAGAAAGAATTTCCCGTCATGTTGGCTATATGGGAAAGCTCTTCCGAGGTAGGCTGGATGCACAAAGCGCAGTCCGCGAACATGAAGACTCCGTTTTCGCCCATATCGCAATCGGGGACATCCATGATGAACAGGGAGCTTACCATGGGAGCGCCGGGAGCGGTTTTGAGGATGCGCAACGAAGGCGAGAGGATCTTGATGGTTGCATGGCAAGCGCCACCGACCAGGCCGTCACACAGACCGCTTTTCAACATGAGAACGGCGAAATGGATGGGATCCTTGGAGAGCTCTTCGGCTTCTTCCTGTGTCATACCTTTGTTTTTGCGCAGTTCATAGAGGAGTTCGGCGAATTCGGGGCGTTTATCGGAAGCGAGGGGATCGATGATGGTTGCACCGTCGAGCGCAAATCCCCGAGCGTTCACTTCCTCTTCCTTGCCGATAATGATAATGTTAGCGATATCCTGCTTAAGGACTTCTTGGGCTGCCTCGAGGATGCGTTCGTCGTTGCCTTCGGGTAAGACGATCGTTTTTTTGTCAGCCTTGGCGCGAGCGATGAGTGAGTCGATGAACGTGCTCATGTAAGGTCCTTTCGAGAGTTTTTATGTTTGAACGATAATACCAACGTGCGGTGGTAAAAGTCTCTAAAATAGAGCCTCGGTAGGAATAATTTCGTTAAATGACCCGATATTGCGGAAGGTTTGCATACTTTATGAAGACGATTTCGTTTGCTGTTCCCTGTTTCAATTCGGCAGCATATATGGAAAAGTGCGTCGATTCGCTTCTACCTTGCGGCGATGATATCGAAATCATTCTGGTGGACGATGGCTCCACGAAGGATGACACCGCCGAACTCGCCGATCGTATCCGGGACGAACATCCCGATATCGTGAAGGTCATTCATAAGGAAAACGGTGGTCATGGTTCTGCGGTCAACGCAGGTCTCGCCGCCGCCACCGGTCTTTACTATAAGGTGGTCGACTCCGACGACTGGCTTGACCAGCGCGCCATGGAAACGATCATGCCCTATCTGCGCAGCCAGCGCGAGGTATCCGCTCCTACGGATTTGGTCATTTCCAACTACGTTTACGAAAAGGTACACGAAGGTGCGCGCACCACGATTTCCTATACCAACGTCTTTCCCGTCAACAAGGAATTCACGTGGTCGGATATAGGTCATTTTCATTCCTCGCAGTACCTTTTGATGCATTCGGTGATCTATCGCAGCGATCTCCTCAAAGACATCGGTCTCACGCTTCCCGAGCATTGTTTCTACGTTGATAACATCTTCGTCTATGTTCCCCTTCCCCACGTGAAGTCGATGATGTATTTCGATGTGGACGCCTACCGCTATTACATCGGGCGCGAAGACCAATCGGTCAACGAAAAAGTCATGCTTTCCCGTATCGATCAGCAGATCAGGGTTACGAAAACAATGATAGATGCAGTCGATCTCAATCAGGTCAAGAATAAAAGACTGCAGCATTACATGCGCAATTATCTTTCGATGATGATGTGCATCTGTTCCGTTTTTCTACGGATGGATCCCACCGAGGAAAACGAAAGGAAGCGTAAGGATATCTGGCACTATCTCAAGCAACGCGATGAAACGCTCTGTCGTCTTTTGCGTCTTACGTTACTCAATGCCGGAACCAACATTCCCACCGAAGCCGGGCGGCAGTTCGGTTTGGCGGCCTATCATCTGGCTCAGAAGGTTTTCAAGTTCAACTGAGTCCACCGTGCTTTTGCGTTCGGTCAGTCTTTGTAGTCTTCGGGGTTCTTCGACGAACTGCCCGTCGTCTTTCCATAGGTGCGCAGTTCATGTCCGAAACGCAGTATGCCCTCGCCGAATTTTTCGGCTATCCTGTCGCTTGCTTCAAGGAGATCGCCGTGTTCTTTACCATGAGCTACCAGAGTTTTCTGGTTTTTGAGATCATCGCTTAAGGGATCGAAGAGCTGTTCTTGTATCGGCTCGTCTTCGAAACCGCTGACACCGACACCGATCAGCCTGATCAACGATCCTTCCTGCCACACTTCATCCAACATGGCATGGAGGTGGGGTATCCAGGTGAGATCGTTGGTGCCCAAAGAGGGTATCTTGCGCTGACAGGTGCGTATGGATAGATCCTCGAAGCGGACCTTGAGATGCAACGTTTTTCCTTCGAGATTCTTTCTGCGAAGTCGCCGCCCCACCTTGTGGGCCATGGTGGCGATCAGGGCTTCGATATCACGTCGTTCACAAACGCTTTCGGCAACACTGATTTCATTCGACACGGACTTCGTCGGTTCGGGGATATCCTCCACGGGCGTGTCCATTCCCAGAGCGCGCTCCCTCATCATGATGTGGTTCTTCCCGAATATCTTTTTCAATATACTCTCGTCGGCACGGGTGAGATCGTCGAGGGTGCGAATACCGAAATGCAGAAGATTCTTCTGTGCGACGGGTCCTATTCCACTCATAACCTTCACCGGAAGGGGAGCAAGGAAAGCACGTTCTTCACCAGGCTCTACAACGGTCAGTCCATGCGGTTTTCGCCGATCGGAGGCAATTTTCGCTACCGATTTCGAAGTACCCAGTCCTATAGAGCAGGTCAATCCCAAGGCATCGACTTCTCGTTGGATGCGTTTCGCGACCACAACGGGATGGGTTTTGTTCGCGCGGGTAGGGGATATATCGAGAAACGCCTCATCGATACTCACCTGCATGAGATGAGGTGATTCCCGATAGAGGATATCCATGACCTGTCTCGATACCTCGCGATAGCGGTGGAAGTTGCCTGCTGTCCATATGGCATTTGGGCAAAGACGTGCGGCGGTGACGGAAGGCATGGCAGAATGGACGCCGAAGCGCCGTGCCTCGTAGGATGCGGTCGACACCACGCCACGTTTAGTCGGGTCGCCTCCCACGATAACGGGCTTTCCCCGCCATTGGGGATGATCCAATTGCTCCACCGAAGCGAAGAAGGCATCGAGATCAACGAGAAGTATAGCGGGACCTTCCCATGGCGTTTCAGCCCCGTAAAGGGGGTCTTTGCAAGAGCTGTTTTCCCGACCGTTCTTTTTCATACAAATAGTCTAGCATTTCGGAAAAACCCAAGAAGTTGTGATAGGGTAGACAGTCCAGACTCCATTGGGTTTGGGTTGATTTCCGTAATGTTCGATGAGGAGAGGATGAATGAGTACGTTCAGTTCTTTGACGAACTTGATCAATGAGGCCACCTCTCTTAAAAGCGAACCTTCGACTCTTCCCTATGACATCCGTGCCGAAATCGACTGGATCGACTTTTCCTGTACCGCCAATCCTTTGGGAACTCCCTCGCACATCAGGAAGGCTATCGTCGATGCCATTTCCGAAGGCGATCTGGGATTTCTTCCCAACAGGGATGGGTCTCATCTGGGGCGTAATCTTGCCCGTTATTACGAAGTTTCCCCCGACTGCTTTCTTGCGGGGACGAGCTCTTCTTCCATGATCGCAGCTATCGCGCAGGCGTATCGCCCCTGCAACGTGGGTATCCCTTCGCCCGCTCCGGCGGAATATTTCCTCAGCGTTGCCAACGTCGGTCATAACCCCATCAAGCTGATGAATCCCTTTTCCCTGTCTGCCATCGAACCACAGACGGCTTTCAAAAATGGTTTGAGGTTCGAGGCCGCCGTTCTGGCCAATCCGAGTTTTCCCTGTGCCCGCCTTCTTTCGGAAAGTACGCTGAAGCGTTACTTGGAAAGTTGCAATTGGGTTATCGTGGATGAATCAAGCATCAATCTCACATTGGGCGGGGAATCGTTTGTTCCTCTGACGCAGAAATATCGCAACCTTTTAGTCATACGAAATATCTCCGAAGATCTTGGTATGCCCGGTATTCCCATCGGCTATGTCGTGGGTCATCCATCGGCTATCAAACATATCCGTCAGTTCAGTGACGGCACTTCGATCGGCATGTTCCATGAAATCATCGCCAAGGAGCTTCCCAATGTCGAAGATTTCACCGAAGAAACCAATCGTCTGCTTGATGCGGAAATCCCTTGGATGCAGTGCATGCTCAGCTTGACGCCGGGAATCAAGGTGTTTCCTTCGGAAGCGAATTTTGTCATGTGCGCTTTGGAGGAGCGGGTTACGCGCGATTTCGGTATAGGAAGTGCCGCTGACTTGATCGTGTATCTTCAGAAGGCCGGATTTACGGTGCGTGACCTCTCAGGCGTGCCGGGCATAGAAGGAAACCGCTACTTCCTCGTTTCCATCAGGAAGCACAAGGAAAACGAGTTACTCATTTCGGCCTTGCGCGACATTATCGTCGAAGGTCCTTTGAGATAGTTTTTCTTTTATGGTTGCGTTGAAGATTACGGGCTTAGTGTCCGTTTTTTTGTCTCTTTTCTCTGGGATTAAAGGGCAAGTTAGAGTGGAATTCTCCTTTCTTCGGTCGAGACATATACCTTGTAAAAGGGAGTGAAGTGACTGATTTGCTGCATCTTGCAAAGGGGAACATGACGGGGAATGTTTGTAACAGCATTGTATGCACAAACGCATACAGTCAGCGGTACTGT
>CAJMLT010000041.1 GCA_905214325.1 uncultured bacterium | reverse complement strand
TCATGGCTGTATCGGCTACCGGTGCCACCCTTGCATGGAAGCGTCGGGGGTTGCGAGGGTAGAAACACCTTTCACCTATTTGCATAGTGCTGCCCCTGCGCTTTTTCCTTGAGCCGTGATATGGTCTGTCTTTACGGTTAATTCTTGGGCGGAATCACCCCCCCCTGTTTATCTAGGCGGGTACAAGACATGAACATCAGGCAGATCAGGTATTTTGCGACGGCGGTCGAAGAGGGAAGCTTTTCGGCGGTCGCGAAAAAGCAGTATGTCACACTTCAGGCTGTTTCCAAGGCCATCGCCGATCTTGAGCGGGAAACCGGTTACGATCTTTTCGTGCGTGAATCCCGTGGCGTGCATCCCACGGCGTTCGGCAGCGCTTTCTACGATGAAACGCTCGATGTTCTAGGTCGTTTCGATGATTTGGAGCATTTTCCTGAGAAATTTCGTATGTGGAACGATCGCGCCGACACCATGAATATCTGCTTGTGTTCGCCGAAATTCTACGGAAGCGACAAGGCCTGTGCCAAGATAGAGAAGTTCATCGAGCAGCAAATGCATATATCGGTGCATGTTGCCATGGGTACTACCGAATTCGGTATCGAAGGCTTGCATTCAGGTGCTTTTGCAGCCATCGTTTCCATCGGTACCGTTTCCTCCGATGACCTGGAATGTGTACCTATCGGCACCGTGCCTCCTATCGTGACGATGCTCGAGACACACCCCTTGGCGCAGCGCACGGTTGTTTCCCTCGACGATCTGGATGGGTATGAAATTGGCTACTCGACCCGCTTTCCCGGTTTGAACAAGATCATTTCCTCATTGTTTGCAAAATACGATAAGACGTTCGAACAGCGTCCCTGTGACACGCTTGAGGCGGTGGGGGATCTCTACGCGAATAACGGCGTTACCTTTGCTTTGGGTGTTCTCTCCTTGGGCGAATACTATCCCGGAACACTCATGAAGCGTATGGATCCCGACCAAGAAGTGGGTATTCCCATCTGTTTGGTGAACCTGACCGGTTGCAAAGACCCCATGGTTGCAATGCTCGTTCAGGTGTTGTTGGGGCATCTGGTGAATACCGCGATGGAGTGCTAATCTCCCATCGTTTATCTCTGTTTGCAAAAGAATACCGCGATGGAGTGCTAATCTCCCATCGTTTATCTCTGTTTGCAAAAAATCCTCCGCACTTCAAAAGGTGCGGAGGATTTTGCTTATACGGGGTGATATGAAGAGCCGGGTGTTTATTCTGCCTGCTTGTTCTTCAAACCCTTCCAGATAAGCGCAGCCAGAGCGGCACCGACCAAGGGGGCAACGATGAACACCCAAACCTGGGACAGTGCGACGCCATCGCCGGCGATAGCCATGCCGACGGCGGGGCCGAAGCTGCGTGCGGGATTGACGGAGGTGCCCGTCAGGGGGATTCCCATGATGTGCACGAAGGCCAACGTCAGGCCGATGATGATGCCGGCGTAGGGAGCTGTTTTGTCGTTGGCGGTAGATCCCAGCACCGCGAGCACGAACACGCAGGTGAGAATGACTTCGACGAGCACCGCGCCGATAGCACTCAGACCGACGGAGGAAGCGGTGTTGAAGCCGTTGCATCCCAACCCGGTTGTCAGAATGCCGCCTAAGCCACACTGACTGATGATGAATGCCAGAGTGCCGGCGGCAGCCAAACCGCCGATGAATTGTGCGATCCAGTAGCCGATGAGGTCTTTACCGGAGAGGCGTTTATCCAAAAACAGTCCGAATGACACGGCGGGGTTGATGTGGCAGCCGGATACGTTGCCGATGACGAACGCCATGGCAACGATGGAAAGTCCGAAGGCCAACGCGATTCCCAAAGTACCCAATACACTTCCGGCTATCGCGGCACTTCCGCAGCCGAACAAGGTGAGCACGAATGTGCCAAGGGCTTCGGCGGTATATTTCTTGATTGGTGACACTTCCATTGAAGTCCTTTCGTTTTCTTTCGGCTTGATGTCGAAAGGATGATTGGTTTGAAACGTGATGGGTTAACCGATGATCTACTTTTTGGCGCCGATACGGCAGATGGTGCCACCGCAGGTGGGGCACGTGCCCTTGGTTATGGGCTTTCCGTTTTTAGTGGTGCTCTCTACGGGGTTTTGCATGGTTTTCTTCTCACGACACTTCATGCAATACGCTTCGATGCTCATGAAAGAAACCTCCTTTCGAATCAGGATAGGGACCATATGGGAAAAAGTATGGCTCATATCGGAAAGGAGGCCTTTTTACTCTAACGTGCATCAAAAACTATTTGAGGGATTGCGCGGAGTGCACCGGCGGTGCTTTATTCCGCAGGCCGCAGGGTTACATGCCGAGGAACAGGGAATGGATGCGATCGTCTTGATCGAGTTCGGGATGGAAGGCGCAGGCCAGTTGGTTGCGGTAGCGCGCAGCCACGATGCGACCGTCGATTTGCGCCATTATCTGACATTCATCATCAAGTTCGGTGATGAAGGGGGCGCGTATGAAGGTCATGGGTATGTCATCCCAATCTCCGAAACGACCTTCCGTACGAAAGCTTCCCAGCTGTCTTCCGTAGGCGTTGCGTTTCACGGTGATAGGCATGGTGGCGAAGCCCATCACCTGTATACGCCGTGAGGCGGCGTGGGTATCGAGGTTCTTCAAGTCGCCCGCGCCGTCGACCTTTCGTGCGAGCAGAATCGCTCCGGCGCAGGTTGCCAGCGTCGGCATGCCGTCGGTGATGCGTTGCCTCAGAGTGTCCGCCATGTCCAGTTCGTGGAGCAGCTTCGCTTGTGTGGTGCTTTCCCCGCCGGGCAGGATCAGGCGATCGAAGGGTCGTTCCAGATCGCTTTTGCAGCGCAGTTCGATACAGCGCTCACCCAAAGCTTCGACCTTGTTGCAGTGTTCGATGAAAGCCCCCTGAAGGGCCAGAACGGCAACGGTCATTATCGTCCTCGTTCCGCCATGAGGACTTCGATCTCCCCTTCGTTGATTCCCACCATGGCTTCTCCCAGATCTTCGGAAAGATGGGCGATGAGGGCGGCATCGGTGTAATTGGTGACGGCTTTCACGATGGCGTCTGCACGCTTAGCCGGATCACCACTCTTGAATATGCCCGACCCGACGAATACGCCTTCAGCACCCAGCTGCATCATCAAGGCGGCATCGGCGGGGGTAGCCACGCCTCCGGCGGCGAAATTCACCACGGGAAGTGACCCGTTTTCATGGACGAAACGGATCAGATCGACGGGTACCTGCAGCCGCTTCGCTTCTTCGAACAACTCGTCGTCACGCAGTGATGCGACGTGACGGATCTGCGCATTCATCATGCGCATGTGACGCACCGCCTGTATGACATCGCCCGTGCCGGGTTCGCCTTTGGTGCGGATCATGGAAGCACCTTCGGCTATCCGCCGCAGGGCTTCACCTAGGTCGCGTGCACCGCAGACGAAGGGTACGGAAAAAGCGGTCTTGTCGATATGATAGGTGTCATCGGCGGGGGAGAGCACTTCGCTTTCGTCGATGTAATCGATCTCGATGGCTTCGAGCAGTTGCGCCTCGACGAAATGACCGATACGGCATTTCGCCATAACGGGGATGCTGACGGCTGCTTGGATGCTTTTGATCATTTTGGGGTCGCTCATGCGCGATACACCACCCGCTGCGCGGATGTCGGCGGGGATGCGCTCGAGTGCCATGACGGCACAGGCACCCGCCCTCTCGGCTATGTGTGCCTGTTCGGGTGTGGTGACATCCATGATGACGCCACCCTTGAGCATCTGGGCCAGAGCCCGGTTGAGTGTGGGGCGGTCGTTTTCGGCTGTGATGGCTTCGTTCATGGGTCTTCTCCTCGGCGTAGTCCTTTTCGTCTTTCTGTCGGATACTGAAACTACGCTCCATGTGGTCATATTCATATAGTCAAAAATGATATAGTTATCAAGTCCAGTTTTATGACCAGATCAACTATGGCCAATGCGTGAAATTCTACGGTGGAGGGGAACAGAGATGCTGACGTATTCGTTCGAAGGGCGTGGCGAATCGAGTTTGTACGAGTATTTGTACCGCTGCATCGCCCACGACATAGAAACGGGGTGCATCGCTCCCGGTGAGAAACTGCCCTCCAAGCGATCCTTCGCCCGCCACCTGGGAGTGAGCTTGATCACGGTGGAGGGCGCCTACACCCAGTTGGCCGCGGAAGGCTATATATCGTCTGTGGAGCGCAAGGGTTACTTCGCCTGCGATCTGGCACTTCGGCAGATTCGGACGGCATCACCTCGGCATTCGTCGACCCCTTCCGCCTCCCTGCAGGGATCACCTTCGAGAATCGCTTCGTCGTCCCGTTCGGCGGCGGAGTCGGAAAGGTCTTCGGCGGGACTCATTGCCGACTTCACGGGGAAAGCGGTGCCGATGGGTCTGTTTCCCTACGGTGGTTGGGCGAAGTCCGTCCGTGCGGCTTTGGCCGAAGAATCAGAGCGTAGTCTGATAGGTGAATCCACGGCTTTCGGATCCTTGCGCCTGCGTGAGGTGCTGGCCCGTTATCTTCGTGACTTCAGGGGTATGGTGGTGGATGCCGATCGCATCGTGATCGGTGCGGGGTCTCAGATTCTCGATAATATGATCGTGCAACTGCTTGGTCGCGAGGTTACGTTCGCCGTCGAAGACCCCGGTTATCCGCGTCTCACCCGCATCTATCGCGCCAATGACGTACCTCTTGCCCACATACCCCTCGATGGCGAAGGGGTACGCATGGATGTGCTGCGGGAAAGCAGGGCTGACGTGCTGCACCTCATGCCCTCTCATCACTTTCCCACCGGTCGGGTGACCTCTGTCAGCAGGCGCTACGAATTGATGGCATGGGCCTCGGAAAAACCGACACGCTACCTTATAGAAGATGACTACGATTGCGAATTCCGCCTTGCGGGTAGACCCATTCCCTCCCTGCAGAGTATCGATGCGAGCGAGCGCGTGATCTATATCAATACGTTCGCAAAATCGCTTTCGCCGGCTTTCCGTATCGGCTATATGGTGTTGCCCGAACATCTCGCCACCCGTTTTCGGGATACGCTCGGGTTTTATTCGTCCACGGTGAGTGCCATCGATCAGCTTGCCCTGGCACGCTTTATCGAAAACGGAGACTACGAGCGGCATGTCAACAGGATGCGCACTCATTACCGTAACGTGCGAAACGAATTCATCGCCGCTCTGAAGGCTTCTTCCCTGTCCGATCGCCTGACTATCGAGGCTCAGGATTCCGGCATCAATTTTCCTCTTGCGATCGAGGGGATATCCGACGATGTGGCGTTTGCCCGCGTCGCCCGCCGACGTGGTATCGCGCTGGCGCCGTTTTCATCGTTTCGGTTGGCCGGTATCGGCGAAGAAGAGGAATGCTCCGCGCGTTTTCTGATGGACTATACGGGATTGGATGTCGCGCTCATTCCCGATACGGTGCATGTTCTCGAAGAAGTGACCGCCTCGTTCGACGGCGGTCACTCCGATGCGCGTTTTTGCTGATAGATAGCGTGTTATCTACTCTTCCATAAGGCGGAAGTAGATGGTTTTGACACCTTCGTCTTCAGGGGAGGAGATGCTTCTGCTTTCGAACATGTTCAGCGACTCGATGAAGGGTACGAACTTCTTGAAGCCGAAGTTTCGCGTGTCGAAGTCGGTGAGACGCTTCGACAGGAAAGCACCCAAGCGGGCCGAGAGGATCCATCCGTCATCCGAACAGAATTCCTCGGCAACATCACGCAATGCTTCCTTGACTGCAAGGATGTCGGAGCCGTCACCATGGGCGAGATTGGCATCTTCGTTGTCGGGTTCGACTACCGGGGGAGTGATGATTTTCTCATCGGGTGTTTTTTCCGGTTTGCCGGGTTTGCGGCGCCGTTTGGAGCTCTTGCGCGTTTCGCCGGGTTCGGCTTTGTAGAGCAGGTCGAGGTAGACGAATTTATTGCAGGCTGAAATGAAGGCGCGCGGGGTTTTCTGCTCGCCCATGCCCATCACGAACATTTCCGATTCGCAGAGCCGGGAGGCGAGTCGGGTGAAGTCACTATCGGATGAGACGATACAGAATGCGTCGAGTTGCTTTTGGTAGAGAAGGTCCATCGCGTCGATGATCAAAGATGAGTCCGATGAGTTCTTGCCCACCGTATTGCTGTATTGCTGGATGGGCTGGATGGCGTTTTCGAGTAACTCGGTTTTCCAGGAACCGAGCATCGGTGTGGTCCAGTTGCCGTAGATGCGCTTGTAGATGACGCTGCCGAGATTGGAGGCTTCCTGCAGGATGAGGTTGGCGTATTTGCTCGAGATGTTTTCGGCATCTATCAAGACGGCGACTTTCATTTCTTTTTCCATGAGAATCTTTCCTGATGGGGTGGGTAGGATGGTGAGCCGCAAGGGGGCTCGAACGGGGTTGTCGTAGGATCATTATACCGTCTGATCCACCACGATCAGTGAATGAACATAGCGTCACCGAAAGAGAGCAGACGGTAGTCATGTTTGATGGCGTGGCGGTAGGCTTTCATGATGTTGTCGCGGGTGGAGAAGGCCGATACGAGCATCATTAACGTCGAACGGGGAACGTGGAAGTTGGTGATGAGGGCATCGACGACATGAAATTCGTAACCGGGCAGAATGAAGAGATTCGTGCTTGCTCTCTCGCGGGGAATCGGTGCTTGCGTGGCATCATCCCATGCGCTTTCCAGGCTGCGTACGCTGGTGGTTCCCACGGCGATCACCCGGCATCCGCGTTCCTTGGTTTTCCTGATAGCCTCAACGGTCGAAGCCGGCACGGTGTAGCGTTCGGTGTGTATCTGGTGTTTGCGGGGGTCTTCTTCGTCGACGACGCGGAAGGTGTCGAGTCCCACTTCGAGGTGGACGGTTTCGAAACCCACCCCTTTGGCTTCGATGCGTTCTATCAGTTCGGGGGTGAAATGGAGACCGGCGGTGGGTGCCGCGGCACTTCGCTCCTCGCGGGAGAAAACTGTTTGGTAGAGCTCTTCGTCGCCTGCGTAGTTTTTGATGTAGGGGGGCAGTGGGGTGTGGCCCACCCGATGCAGGGCGTCGTCGAGGGAGACGAGGGGTGTGGTCAGCCGCGCGAGCCGCTCGCCCTTTTCGGCATCTTCCACCCAGTCGATGATTTCGGCGCAGAGTACGACGGTACCTTCGGCATCGGTGAATTCCACGATGGCACCGGGTTTCAACCGTTTGCCGGGGCGTACAAGGACCTCCCACACGGCGCTCGAATCCCGCTTGGGTTCGTAGCCGGGACGCTCACGCAGAAGGAATACCTCCGCAGCTCCGCCCGTTGAGCGCTTCGATCCCAGAAGGCGTGCCGGCATGACGCGTGTTTCGTTGGCCACCAGCAGATCGCCCGGTTCCAGATAATCGTAGATATCGCGGAACACCTTGTCTTCCAGTGCCCCCGTATCGCGGTTCATGACCAGCATCTTGCACAGATCGCGTTTTTCGGCCGGTTTTTGTGCTATGTGGTCTTCGGGCAGATCGTAGTCGAAGTCGGACGTGGTCAAGGCTTGGAGCTTGGCTGCTTTTTCGGCGGCTTTCTTCGCCTTGCGTGCCGCCTTGCGTTCTTCGCGCTGCGTTGCTGCCTCTTCCTTCGAAAAAAGGCAACCGCAGTAGTTTTGACGATACATTCCCAGTTCACGACTGCGGATGGTGGCTTGGGGGTAGTTTTCGCGGTAGTCTGCGAACAGGGCCTCCAGACCATCGTAGGCTTCAGCCGCCCGTCTCAATTCCTCTTCGATGATGTTGGTAAATTGGTAGGGACTTACCGAAAGGGTGGTGCCGATGGCGTCGAAACCGTGCTCGTGAGCGTAGCGGGCCACCTCTTCGAAGCGATGGCGGTAACAGAGGCGGCAACGTCGGGGATGACGGGGGTCGTCGTCCCGCTCCCGGCTCACGGCCTCTTCCCATGACGAAGGTGAATAGATACCTTCGATGACGGTGATGTTTCGGGTTTGTGCCCAAGACATCAGGGTGTCACGACGCAGCGCGTATTCGTCGCTCGGTGCGATATTGGAATTCATGTAGGCTATGGTTATGTCGTGTCCGGCTTCTTCGAGAAGGCGGACGGGTTCGAGCGAGCAGGGACCGCAGCAGGCATGAAGTAGTAATTTCATAGGTTTTCTTGACTCCTTAAATCGTGTCATATACTAGCACGAGACCAAAACGCCCTTTCGTCGAACAAGGAACAACATCATGCAATCTCGAAAGTACAAAGCGATCTTCTTCGATCTCGATGGCACGTTGCTGCCCATCGATATGGATCATTTTCTCAACCACTACTTCTCTGGACTGGAGACGTTTTCGGCAGCCAAAGGCTATGATCCCAAGCGTTTCGTTCAGGCTCTGCTTGCCGGCACGAAGAGCATGATGGAGTCGAGGGGCGGCTACAATTGCGATCGCTATTGGGATACCTTCTGTACGCTCATGCAGGTTTCCCAACGTGAAATCGAACCGATCGTCAACGAATACTATGAAACTTCGTTCGACGAGATTGGCCGCATGATCACGCCTGATCCCGCCGCCGCCGAAGCGGTGGGTATTCTGAGGGATAAGGGGTACACGCTCTATCTGACCACCATGCCGCTGTTCCCCCGCGTCGCCGTCGAGAAGCGTCTTTCCTGGGCGGGGTGCTCCGCCGATGCATTCGAGCACATCACCAGCTACGAAAACTCCACTAGCACGAAACCCCATCACCTCTATTACCAGGAAAACATCTATCGCACGGGGCTCGACCCCGAATCCATTTTGATGGTGGGCAACAACACCCGTGAGGATATGGTGGCGATGGAGCTCGGTCTCGATGGTTATCTGGTCACGGATTGGCTGCTCGACCCCATCGGTTTCGATATCGATTCGGTCAAGAACGGCTCGCTCGCCGATTTCGCCGCATTTGCCGCTTCCCTTCCGGAGTGTGAATGATGGCTCTTTTCGATTTCGACATCAAGGCCACCAGTGGTCACGCACGAGCGGGGGAATTTGTCACGGCGCACGGTGTGGTGACCACGCCGCTGTTCATGCCGGTGGGAACGAGTGCCACGGTGAAGGGCGTGCGCCCCGAAACGCTGCGTGAAATAGGCGCGCAGATCGTTCTGGCCAACACCTACCATCTTTCGCTGCGTCCCGGTGCCGATCTGATAGAGGAAGCGGGGGGACTGCATTCCTTCATGGCCTACGACGGTCCCATTCTCACCGATTCGGGCGGATTCCAGATATTTTCCCTGGCGGATACCTTGAAGCTCGATGATGATGGGGTCAACTTCTCGTCTATCTACGACGGATCGAAGATACGTTGGACTCCGGAGGACAACATGATGATCCAGCAGAAGCTGGGAGCCGATATCATCATGCAGCTCGACCAGTGCCCACCTTATCCGGCGACCCGTGAATTCGTGGCCCGTGCGGTTGATCTGTCCGCATCGTGGGCGCAGCGCTGTCTCGCGTCTCACACACGTGAGGATCAAGCCCTGTTCGCCATCTGTCAGGGAGGTATGGATCTTTCGTTGCGTTTGGAATCCATCCGCCGCCTGCGGGAGATCGGGGCTCGGAGCATGGAGGCCGGTCATAAGGATTTCCAGGGTTACGGCATCGGTGGGTATTCGGTCGGTGAGGATCATGAGGTCATGTTCGAAACGCTGGGTGATGTGGCACGCGCGCTTCCCTCCGACAAACCCCGCTACCTCATGGGAGTCGGTAATCCCACGACCTTGGTGCGTGCCGTACGTGAAGGGGTGGACATGTTCGACTGTGTCCTTCCCACCAGAACAGCCCGCATGGGGACGGCGTTTTCGTCGAAGGGCCGCATGAATATGAGAAACGCCCGTTTCATCCATGATTTCTCTCCGCTCGACGAGACGTGTGATTGTCCCGTGTGCCGCACTCATACCCGCTCCTACATCCGCCATCTGGTGAAGCAGAACGAGATGTTGGGCGGTGTGCTGTTGAGTATCCACAATCTTCATTTCCTCATCGACCTTATGCAGCGTGCCCGTCGGGCTGTTCTCGCCGGAGCCTATGAAGAATTTTATGAAGAATGGATGAACTCCGAAGCGGCCGATGACTATTAGGCCCCTTCGGGTTGTGAAGTTCTTTCGCGGTGATGGTCCACCGCGAAAAATCACGATATCGAAAAGGCCCAATGGCGTTATTATGGCTAGTGGCTCATTTCCGTCTCCAAGGGCGCGGTTGACATCGATGAGCGCTCTATGATTCGTATTGAATGACACAACACTTGAAGGAAACGGTATGGCGACTGATCAACCTAATAAAGACAAGAAGAAAAAGGCCAAGCGCACCCATGCGGACCGCCGCAATATCTGGCTTCTGATTCTGACGACGGTGATGCTGGTCGCATCCGTTTTCATGTTCACCCCGCCTTCGGAAAAGATCAATCAGGGCCTTGATGTCCAAGGTGGTCTTTCGGTTGTCCTGAGTGCGCAGAGCACGGATGGCCAGGAAGTTACCACCGAGGACATGGAAAAGAGTCGCTCGATCATCGAGTCGCGCGTCAACGCGCTCGGTGCTTCGGAGGCTACCGTCCAGGTTCAGGGTAGTGATCAGATCCTCGTTCAGATCCCCGGTCTGTCCGACCCCGAAACGGCGTTGTCCACCATCGGACGTACCGGTACGCTGGAATTCGCACGTGCGGACTCCTTCACCAACAGCGCCGATCAGAGCGCCATCGAGGATGGCAGCTACCAGTCCACTCAAACCTTCACCGACGATTTCGGCAATTCCTTTCAGGGTAAGGAAGTGACGTATCGCTCGGTATCACCGGGAACGTACACTCCGCTCATCACCGGTGAGAACATCACGAAGGTGACCGTTGGCAAGGCTACGGAAACCGGTACCGATTATGCGGTCAACCTGACCCTCGATTCGGCGGGTTCTCAGGCTTTCGCCACCGCTACGACTGCGCTTGCCCCCACCAACGGTAAGATCGTCATCGTTTTGGATGGGCAGATCCAATCCGCACCGGCCGTGCAGTCGGCTATCACCACCGGTGAGGTTTCCATTACGGGTAACTACACGCTCGAAGAAGCCCAGAGCCTCCAGACGGTGCTCGAAAGCGGCTCTCTTCCGGTGAGCTTCCACTACGAACAAAGCCAGGTCGTCGGTCCGACGCTCGGTCAGGATGCCCTCAAAAGCGGTATCGTCGTGGCCGGATTGGGCCTGCTGCTGGTTATCTGTTATCTGCTGTTTTTCTATCGTGGTCTCGGGTTGCTTACCGCGGCCGCTATGGCGGTTTTCGCCGTACTGTATCTGGGGCTGCTGGCCCTGCTCTCCGCATTCGGTCTGTTCTCCCTTTCTCTTGCGGGTATCGCGGGTACCTTGCGGGCAGTGGCAACCATCGGTGTCAGTTCCTGAGAAATATTGTCGATC
>CAJMLT010000040.1 GCA_905214325.1 uncultured bacterium | reverse complement strand
GCAGCTTCCGTACCTGTTTTCCAGGCACCTTCCGTACATGCTATCAGGAACAAATACTCGCCCGCCAAATGAAGCCCCTTCACGTCATCCATATGGTTGGCTTTCAGATCTTCAATGGCAACAAACTGGCCGGGTGCTTCCAAGTTGATAGCACGGTCATAACGAATGGTTTCGGTAAAGATCGGTTCATCGGGGAACTCATGGAAGTATTTTTGGATTTCCTTGATAACCGTGCGGCGGCGCTCTTCTTCGGTCATGGCGGACAACTCCTCATCATGCCAACCTGCAGTGAAGGTATGCATGAGGCCCGCGCCCTTAGGTCCGGAATGGAACAGGGTTTCCTCCTCGAACACCGTGGTAAGAATGGAATCTTCTTGCTTGGGGATAAACAGAGCCAAGAAGTGCTCCGGCACCAACAGCTTAGGCAAGGCGAATGCGTAGTGATAGGTTTTGCTGTACTTGCACGCAGAGAGCGCCTTATCCATAACTTCAGGCAAATCGGGGATAAGTTGGCGCGTCAACACCGCATCGGTTGCACAAATCACTTCATCGCATCCAACAAAGCCTTCGGGCGTTTCCACTCCCTTTACCGCTCCGTCTTCGACAATAACCTTGGTAACGGGACTATTGAGCTTCACGTTTTCCTTAACCCGTGCATAAAGCTCATCGTTGATGGAGCCCAGGCCACCATCGATGACGCACATTCCTTCCATGAGCGAGAGTAAAGCAATAGGATGAGCAGCACTTACATCGCTGTCACGGGCGAGCACCATGGTACCCAGAAAAGGATTGAGAATACGATTGGAAATCTCGTCGCCACCGTATTTCAAAGCGAATTCCTCACTGGTCATTTCAGACACTTCTGCAAGACCGGAGAAATCATCGCCCTTGATCTTCTTGCGGTATTTGCCCACTTCCTTCATGAAGCCGATCGCCTGGGGAATGGTTCTGAAGGGAACCCCTCGGAATTTCAGCATGTCTGAAATTTTGGCTTCATCACCCGTGGCGATGTAGTGGATTTTTCCGTTGCGCCAGAAACCGAACATGGTGGTACCCAGCGTTTTCACTTTGTCCATCATGCCGAATTCATTGAGTAGGCCGAACGTGGTTTTCCACTGTGGTTCGGTAAATGCGGCTCCCCTACTTACCGCATAACCATCGCGGTGATCCAGCCCCACGCGACCACCATAACGCTCGGAAGCTTCGTATAAGACGAAGTCGATTCCGGTTTTTTTCAAGTTCCAGGCTGCAGCAAGCCCTGCGCAGCCTCCCCCGATGATGACTACCTTTTTGTCGCTCATCATGCCCTCCCCTATTTATATATCTTATCCGATATATCTTGAACGATATATTCACTATACAAACCAATCATCAGCTTGTACAGAAAAGATTTCGCAGGGTTGACCCCTCTACTTTGGTGCTTAGGTTGGGGACGAGCATGGTGAACCGGAATTATGGCCGAGCACTACCCTCTTTTGAGCGGTCCCTCAGTATTTAGTCCGCAATCAATAGCACCTAGGTGCTCCATAAAACGTTGTACCGACAGTTGCGTATAGCCCCCATCCCTCACGGCAAACGCAAGCGTGCGCGACGCTTTCGGTTCAAGCGGACGAACGATCACGTCATGGGGAATGCGTTTCAAAATCAGAGATGGAAGGATACTTATCCCCATACCCTTTTCAACCATTGACATAATGCAGTAGTCACCCCAAGTTTCAATTAAAACTTCGGGTCTAAGCCCGAAGCTATTGAAGATTCCGGCGTCCTCGACATCACGATTTTCCGCAAGCGACAGAAATGGATACTTGCAGAATTCTTGCACCTGTACACGTTCACAGCCTGCTAGCACATGCTCCCTTGGGAGTACTGCCATAAGCTCGTCTTCGGTTAGAGGAACAGCTTCGAGCCCCTCTTTTGCTGGCAGACGAATGAACCCACAATCTACGCGCCCGGACAAAATCCAGTCTTCGATTTCTGAGTAACTGCCGAGCAAGAGCTCATAGGTCATTTGAGGATATTTTTCTTTAAACGAGGAAATGACTTCCGGCAGCCAGTGCGTGGCGATGCTTGATATGGTGCCGATACGAAGCACTCCCGTAGCATTGTCTTTCAAGTCGTCTACGCGTGATTCGATATCATCAAGATTTGTGCACAGGCGTCTTATGTAAGGGAGCAATGCCTTTCCTTCGGGAGTAAGGGTCACGCCAGCCCTGCTGCGCAAAGCAAGGGTCAACCCCCAATCCTGCTCTAAGTCAGCCACCATTCTGCTGATGCTTGATTGAGAATATCCGAGCGCGCCAGCAGCCTGAGTGAAACTTCCGCTATCGGCAACCTTACAAAACGCTTTATATTTCTGAACGCCTGCCTCCATGAAGCACTCCTATTGTGGTATCTTCCATTTGATTTTTGCATATTATCATTTGTTATTTTCGTTTTGCAAATGTAACATATCGTGATGTAATTGAGCCTATGAAAAAATCTCTACTCATATACGTTGCTTCTCTTTTGCTGTTCGGGACAAATGGCATAGTGGCTGCCGCCATCCCGCTTCAAAGCACACAAATCGTGATGCTTCGTACACTCATAGGTGCCCCGCTTGTCGTGGTCTTTGCTTATGTTATTAAGAGAAAAGGAGAATCAGCCAGGCCGAAAAATCTATCGAAACAAGTGCTGTGCATCGTCGCATCGGGTATTTGCACAGGATTTAGCTGGGTGACCCTTTATGAGGCATACAATCTTATCGGCGTTGGGATTTCCTCGTTGGAGTATTATTGCGCACCGGTAATAGTGGTTGTAGCCTCAATCGTTCTCTTCAAGGAAAAGCTTTGCGCACATAAGACCGCGGGATTTGCGCTGGCACTTTTGGGTACCTTTATCATCGGAAGCGAGGTTGCATTAGAGGGTGGAAGCGTTATAGGTCTTGTGCTTGGTGCGGTATCGGCTCTTTGCCATGCAGGTATGGTAATCTTCTCCAAGCAGGCACCAGACATTACTGGCGCCGTCAGCTGTGCTATCCAGCTTGCTTTATCGTTCCTGATAGCTTCGATCTTTGTCGCAGCAACTTCAGGCTTTTCCTTTGTTGCAGAGATACCTCTAAATTCATGGCCTTTCATCGTCTTTTTAGGACTTGCCAACACCGGACTTGGCTGCCTGATGTACTTCACGGCCATTCTTCGCCTTCCTGCGCAAACCGTTGCCACGCTTGGCTATTTAGAGCCGCTTTCCGCCGTCGTTTTCGCTGCGGTGTTACTTGGCGAAGGAATGGGTGTGCTTCAATGGATCGGCGCAGCCATGGTTATCGGAGGGTCCCTCGTTACCGAAATGAAAAAGGATCACTGAACCTTACCCGTTATTTACTCGGCCGCCATCACTATACGCTCTCGGAGGAAGGGGTACCACGGGTCTTCGGCTAGTATTAAAAGCTTGTTGTCTACGGCATCGCGCTCGGTTTCGGAGAGCTTTGCGTAGTGCTTGGCAAAAGTCTTTTCAAAGGATAAAGAGTACATGTACTACTCTACACTGGCATGAAGTGTCGAAATAGCATCTTCGGTAACGAAGAAGCACAGCTGCCGCTATCGCCGCGCTGAAGGCATAGTGTTACTTGAAGATACCGGTTTAGACTATACTTCTGCGTAACGGAAGTAGTTGGAGGATTATGAATTTTAAGGATAAGGACATCGAGAGATTCTGGGAGGACCCTGAATCAAACGTCCCCAAGCGAGTTCCACCCGACTACCGTAAAGCTCTAGACCGAAAGCTACAGATTCTAGAAGCAGCTCACGATATTAGAGACCTTCGCATTCCACCTAATAACAGGCTGGAAAAGCTGAAGGGTGAACGAGTTGGGCAATATAGCATAAAAGTTAACAGCCAATGGCGTCTTTGCTTTACTTGGACGACACGAGGACCGGAAGGAGTTGAGCTTTGTGACTACCACTAATAGCTACATATCCACACCAGGCGAAATTCTGCTTGAGGAATTCTTGGAGCCCATGGGAATTAGTCAGTATCGACTGGCAAAGGCTATCCATAAGCCTCAGTCGGCCATTTCTGAAATCGTACATGGCAATCGAGCTATTACAACAGAAATGGCATGGCTGCTTGCCAAAGCACTCGGTACCACGCCTGAGTTCTGGTTGAATCTGGAAATGACCTACCAGATTAAAACATTTGACCCCAGCGCTCTCGAACCAGTTGCAGCTTTTGGCTAGCGTTATCACGTGTTCCAAAATATTTGACAGCACGGCAAACGTGGCCGCATTATGAGAAAAGAAGAAACGCTTTAAAGGCGTTTCTTCTTTTCTCATTTTATGCAGGATGCTTGATATCGCGTTCTGCGTCGCAAAAGCTTGTCGTGATGATCAATGTCAAGCAAGACAATAATGGTGCCGCCATCAAATATAAACGCGATGCGAATATCCATATTCACACTGCACTCGAATTCTTCGGTCGACCGGATCTTCTTGACGCGCAAGTGATACCCACTGGTGCCAAAAGCATTGTCGAAGATGCTCAGACACGGCTAAGTAGGGTTTTGAACATAGCCGCCATCCAGATTGAAGACTCTGCGGCAAAGGCTGCAGAAGTAATAGAAAAATCCGTCAAAGCCGCCGAAGAACGCGAACGACGTGCTCGAACGCTGGACCGTCGGCATCAGTTGAGCCTTATTGGTAAGATTGCCGCAATCGCCACCATACTGGCAGTCTGCGCGATGCTGCTATTCGCCGGCTGGCGCGTCCTACCACTGGTTACGGGCGAAGTGCAGATAACTTACACCGAAGCCTACCAAAGTGAACTTGCCACCACGCAAGCCGAACTATCCCGCACCCGCAACGAACTGAACGCATACAAGGACGCACACCCCGAAGGACTTTCCGAGCAGCGGCTACACGAGCTGAAAGGGAAGAATGCTGCGGTGAAGTGATTTTCTTGGGAACAGCGTAAGGCAAAAGAACTCTGTTCTATTTCAACGGGAAAAAGTAATACTCAAGACCGTGTTGATGATGGATTATATCCTTTTTATGTTCGCTCACCAATAATAGAGCATAGCAATAGATACTTGTTTGATGGAGAAGCAGTATTGACTGTTGGAGATGGTGTAGGAACGGGAAAAGTATTTCATTATGTGAATGGCAAATATGACCTACACCAGCGTGTTTACAGGATGTTTGACTTTACTGAGGACATCACCGCTAAGTATTTTTACTACTATTTTTCAAATCATTTTTATGACAGGGTTATGGCGATGACAGCAAAAACTTCCGTCGATTCTGTCCGTTACGAAATGATTGCCGAGATGGATATTGCTTTGCCCAATATTCAAGAACAAACGGCTATATCTGTTTATTTTGCTCAACTCGACAACCTTATCACCCTTCATCAGCGTGAGTTGGAAACATTAGAGCGGATATCTGAAATGGGGGTCGTGTGATACAGAAGTAACACTCTGTTTCGCCCGCGCTCACCGCAAATTGCAAACCATTGGTCCAAAACTGGTCTACGCGGCCCCACATGGTTCCCTGATCATCCGAAAACAAAAAAACAGGCCAGAAGCTTTTATGCTTCTGGCCTGCTGTAATAGCTGGTCGGGTTGACAGGATTTGAACCTGCGACCCCTTGACCCCCAGTCAAGTGCGCTACCAAACTGCGCCACAACCCGAAACGTGCATCGCTTGATGCAGCCTGAATATAATAAATGCTACAGCAAAGAATATCAAGCGAATAATTCAAGAGTTTTATCAAGAATCCTGTGGGCGGCTTCCGTCTTGGGCATTCTTTCCACGTGTTCGACATCGTTTTCGGTAACGAGCCATATTTCATCGTCGTCTTTACCGAACGTCTTGTTGCTACCAACTTCGTTCGCGACGATCATATCGGCACCCTTTTTGTGGAGCTTCTTGCGGGCATTGGCGATGAGATCGTTGGTCTCCGCCGCAAAACCGACTACGATCTGATCCATCTTCGCATGAGCCAACGTGGCAAGGATATCCGGATTCTCAGCAAGCGGTATGTTCGCAAGCTCGGAATCATTGACGCCCTTCTTCAATTTCATGTCGGCTTGGACCGCCGGGCGCACATCGGCTACCGCAGCCGCGAATATCCCCACATCACAAGCGTTGAAGGCATGCTCTGCAGCCCCCAACATGTCTTCGGCCGTCTCGACATAGACGACTTCCACGCCTTGGGGTGCAGGAAGTGCGACGGGTCCTGAAATCAAAGTCACATCGGCACCCCGTTCAGCCGCAGCGGCAGCTATGGCATATCCGAACTTTCCGGAAGAACGATTCGTCAGATAACGAACGGGATCGATGGGCTCAACGGTCGGGCCGGCGGTGATCATGATGCGCGTCCCCTTGAGATCCTGGGAAAACGCCAGCTGGGAATTTTGGGTCTCGAGCTGGGCGAGCACGGCGGCAACGATGCGATCGGGATCGGCAAGACGCCCCTTACCCACATCACCGCAGGCAAGATACCCTTCATCCGCTTCGATGAAGCTGACACCACGCTCTTTGAGGCGAGCCATGTTCTCCTGGGTGGCGACGTTTTCATACATGTGAACATTCATGGCGGGCGCCACCATGAGAGGAGCGGTAGTGGCAAGAGCCGTCGTCGTGAGAAGATCGTCGGCGAGACCATGGCTCAGTTTTGCCATAACGTTGGCGGTGCAGGGAGCTATAACGAAAAGATCAGCCTCTTGAGCAAGAGAGATATGGTGTATGGGATCTTGCGGGTTATCGAAAAGACCTAGACCCACCGGTTCATGCGTGAGCGCACGAAACGTCAGAGGGTCGACGAAGTGCGACGCATGCTCGGTCATGACCACCTTCACCCGAAGACCTTCCTTTTGCAGTCCACGAACGATTTCCGCTGCTTTATAAGCAGCTATGCAGCCGGTCACACCCAGTAAAACCGTTTGACTGTTCTGATCAACGCCCATTTTTCACTCCTTAAGGTCATCCATCCAGAGTATTGTACGGCAAGCGTGCCCATTCTGATATAGTTACTCCGTCAGGTTTCTCTCGCGCGCTTCGCGTTGACGAAAAATTCCGATTTGCCGGAGGAAACGGTTTTCATCTATGCACGAGCCGGATCAGAAAAATATCCAATCTCAATTAGTGGCCGAAACGAAGCTCGTCAAAAGTATTCGGGCTCAGGTTGCTCCCAAGTATCTCGATATCAATTTCCTCATGCTCTTCTGGATATTCGTCGTCGGTTCTTTCGTCGGCTTGGTGGTGGAAGATGTGTTTCACGTCATCGTCTACGGCGAATGGGAAAGCAGGGCCGGCCTGGTCTGGGGACCCTTCTCTCCCATCTACGGCGTGGGGGCGGTCGTCCTGACGTTCGTTCTCAACCGCTTCTACTACACCCATAATCTGATCATCTTCCTTATCGCTATGGTGCTGGGCTCCATCCTTGAATACGGAGCAAGCTGGGGCATGGAAACCTTCTGGCACGCCATAGCCTGGGATTACACCGGCACCTTCGGCTCCATCAACGGCAGAACCAACTTCATCTTCGGGGTGATGTGGGGTACGCTTGGCCTTTTCTGGGTTCGGGGAGCTCTTCCTCTGATAAAGAAGGTCTTCAACCACGTTGATTTCAGAAACCGTTTCGTGAAGATTCTCTCTTCCCTGTTCATCATCTTCATGGCCGTCAATATAGTCGTGACGGTTCTCGCTCTTCATCGCGAAGGAGAACGAGCACACGACATACCGCCCAAGACTCAAATCGACGTGATGCTCGATACGCAATTCCCCGACGAATGGCTCCAACAGCGTTTCCACAACATGACCGTTTCAGCCGATGTGGGAAAGAAAGATTAGAACAGGGAGAACGAATCTTTAGCGGCAACACCGAGAGCGGGCGCATAATCCGCCATGACGGATTTCCCTTCATCGGTCAACCCTGCGCTTCGATCGCTCAACTTGGCCAGCGTGCTCTTCAGGTCAGCGGGCAAAGGTGCCAGAAAGCTCATTGTTTCCCGCGTGCGGGGGTGCACGAATTCAATGAAGTAAGAATGGAGAAACTGGCGTTTCAAACCCAGATCGTCACTTTTTCCCGGAGCCCCATAGGTAGGATCCCCCACACACCAATGCTTGATGTAGTCCATATGAACACGGATCTGATGGGTGCGTCCCGAATACAACTTGCATTCGATGAGGGAAAAACCGTTGTCGCGCAGAGAAGCTTCGAAGCGCTCAAGCACCCTGAATGTGGTAACCGACGAACGCGCTTGGGGCTTATCGGAAACCTGCATGCGTAAACGGTTCTTGTCGCTCCTGAAAATAGGCGCGTCGATAAGTCCCGTATCACGCGCGATATTGCCATGTACCAAACAAAGATAGCGCCTATTGACGTTGCGTGCGCGAATATCGTCCTGCAACGCATAACCGACTTCATCGTTTTTCGCACAAAGCATCAACCCGCTCGTATCGCCGTCGAGACGATGCACGATACCCGGGCGATCGTCGCCCTGGATGTGTGCAAGATTGTCTCTTCCGAAACGATGAATCAACGCATTGGAAAGAGTTCCATCGGGATGCCCCGGAGAAGGATGGCAGATCAAACCCGCCTGCTTGTTGAGCACGATAAGATCATCGTCCTCGTAGACGCAATCGAGAGGAATATCTTCGGGCTCGAGATATATGCGTTCATCCTCGATGAATTCCTCATACACGACGAAATCACCCTCGTCGAGAAGAGTTTTCTTGGTGGGGGTTTCACCGTTGACGAAAACCTTTCCCCGCTCGATCTGCTTGGCCGCCTTGCTTCGGGAAGGATACAAACCCGACTCGAACAGAAAAGAATCGAGGCGCATATTCGCATACAGATCGGATACCGTCGTCGATAAACTTCTCGTCATGATTCGGGTCTCTCTTTCTTCTCGGCGATGATCTGGATAACCAGCGTGATGACCACCAAAACTATTCCGCAGGTCACACCTATGTCTGCAATGTTGAAGGTTGGAAAATCGATGAACGTCGGCGTAATGAAATCGACGACATAGCCATAGAATACGCGATCTATGAAGTTGCCGATCCCACCGGCGAACACAAGAGCCAAGCCCACCATTTCAACCACACTACCCTTTTGTCGCTCCAGAAAGGCGAAGACCACCACCCCGACACATATCAAAAGGGAAACACCGGCTAAAACGAGCGTCGAGCCCGCAAAGGATCCCCAAGCCGCACCGGTGTTATGAACGAGATCGAAGCGAAACAAGCCCAATACGTTATCGACGATCACCTCACCCACAGCGTGATTCCCATCGATGGCCATCTTGGTCACGCGATCCGCGATCAGCCATAAAAACACGCACCCCGCGAAAATCGCGAGGTTGCGTGCACAATGATTTTTCGACAGCCCTTTACCCATTCGGAAATTCTAAACTCCGACCTTCTCGATTTCATCGAGAGCATGCGCGCAGCGAGAACACACGTCGGGATGATCGCTATCGGTTCCGAGTTCGCGGAAATTCCAACAACGAGGGCATTTCTCGAGAGAGGACTTCTCGACGGTGACCTTCAATTCGTCGCCTTCGACGAAATCGATACCGCTGACGATAAGAAGTTCCTCGTAGAACGTAGAATCCTGATCGCTGAATACGTCGAGCTGAGCGGACGGAGCCACCACATGGATGAAAGCTTCCTGGCTCTTGTTGATCACCTTTTCACCACGTGCCTGCTCAAGCGCCTTGGTGACCTCATCACGCAAAGGAAGGATGACGGCAAAAAGCTCTTCGCATTTCGTTGCGGCATCGGCAGGAATGGCAGGAGAGAAATCCGCATGCTCAGGCCACCCTGCCAACTGAACGCTTTCCACGCGACGCGGATCGTTGCGCAACGCTTCAGGGTAATTCTGCCATACCTCTTCGGTGGTGAAGCTCATGATGGGGCTCAGGATGCGTACCAACGTTTCCAGAACATGCATCAGCACCGTCTGGGCACTGCGACGCAAACGGGAATCGGGGGCTTCGGAATACAGGCGATCCTTCAGAGCATCCATATATACCGCCGACAAATCACCGACGATGTAATCATAGATAAGACGATACACCTGATGGAATCGGTAGGCGTCATAGGCGGCGTTCACTTCATCGAGAAGGCGTGCCAAACGAACGAGGGCCCACTGGTCCAGCAGATCCAGATCATCCCACGAAGTGACCGCCACTTCTTCGGAATAATCATCCAAGACTCCGAGAAGGAAACGGAACGTATTACGCAATCGACGATAGGTCTCGGAAGTGCGTTTGAGTATTTCGTCTGAAATACTCACATCCTGCGAATAGTCGACGCTGGCAACCCAAAGACGTAAGACATCGGCACCGTATTCCTTCATGACATCCGCCGGGTCGATACCGTTGCCCAAGGATTTGGACATCTTGCGGCCCTCACCATCGACGGTGAATCCACAATGCATGACGGACTTGTAAGGCGGAACACCGTAGGCACCCACCGAGGTCAACAACGATGATTGGAACCAACCACGATGCTGGTCGGAACCTTCCAGATACATTTCAGCCGGGAAATGAAGTTCTTCGCGATTCTTGCATACCGATGTATGGGAAACACCACTCTCCCACCAAACATCGAGAATATCCTTTTCAGGCTCGAGATCATGGCATCCGCACACCGAACAACACGTATCGGCGGGCAGGTAGTCCTTGGGGTCATCGGTGAACCACGCATCGGATCCCTTTTTCTTGAAAAGATCGATGACCGCATCGAAGGTTTCCTCCGTCGCAACGGTGCTACCGCACTTGGCGCAACGGAAAACGGGAATGGGGACGCCCCAGGAACGCTGACGCGAAATACACCAATCGGGCCGTTCGCTCACCATGGAGCCGATGCGGTTTTTCGCCCATTCGGGAATCCAGTGAACCGTTTCGTTGATGGCTTTCATGGCTTTCTTACGCAGATCGTTTTTCTCCATGGAGACGAACCACTGGTCGGTTGCTCGGAAAATAACGGGCTCATGACAGCGCCAACAATGAGGATAGCTATGATTGATGTCGACGTGGGCGACCAGCACACCCTGTTCACGCAACCATTCGATGATGGCGGGATTGGCATCATCGACGTTGAGGCCAGCAAAACGCCCCGCCTCGTCGGTGAGCACACCATTGTCGTCTACGGGCATGAGGATGGGCACATCGAACTCGAGGCCGACCAGATAGTCGTCCTGACCATGTCCGGGAGCGGTGTGGACCGCGCCGGTACCCGAATCAAGCGTGACATGATCACCGTAGATGATGACTCCCTTGAGATCCTGCCGGATGGGACACGTGTACGAAACCCCACACAAGTCGCGCCCTTTGACGGTGATGACTTCACCGTTGCGATCCTTCACCGGTTCATAGGATTCCCAACCGGCGGTGTCGGCCACATCTTCAAGCAGGTCATAGGCCATAATGCTGCATGTTCCGGCAACGTTGACCATAATGTAGTCGGCATCGGGCGCCAAGCATACGGCCGTGTTGGCGGGCAAGGTCCAAGGTGTCGTGGTCCAGATGAGGACATTGGCCTCCGTAACGCCTGCAGCCTCGAACACGGGCGGCACGGTATCCAGCTTGAAATTGACGAAAATGGAAGGTGACACTTCATCGCCATATTCGATTTCCGCTTCAGCCAAAGCCGTATGACAATGTTTGCACCAGTGGATGGGTTTACGACCACGATAAACGGACCCGTCGAGATACATCTTCTTGAAGATTTCGACGTTACCCGCTTCATAATCATGGGTAAACGTGAGGTAGGGGTTTTCCCAATCCGCGTTTACCCCCAAACGCTTGAAGCCCTCACGCTGGATATCAACGTATTTTTCGGCCCATTCACGACAAAGGCGACGCAGCGTCGGCTGATCGATCTTGGCCATTTTTTCGGGACCGAGCTTAACTTCAACCATGTGTTCGATAGGTTGACCATGGCAATCCCACCCCGGGATATAAGGAGTGTAAAAGCCGCGCTGAGCGTGACTTTTGACGACGAAATCCTTGAGGATCTTATTGAAGGAATGCCCCAGATGAATAGGCCCGTTCGCATAAGGGGGACCATCATGAAGAACAAACGGTTCGTTGTCCTTGTTCTTTTCCAAAACCTTATGATAAATGTCAATGTCGTTCCAAAAATCAAGACGCTTCGGTTCGTTTGCGGGAAGATTGGCTCGCATCGGAAAATCGGTATGCGGCAGATTCATGGTTTCTTTGTAGCTGCTAGCCACGACGTTCGACCTTTCTTTCAAAGAGAATAAACCAGACAATTATAACTAATATCGAACTACCTCGAGACGGAGGGAGACAAGATAACAATAAAAGCTGGTCACTGGAACAAAATTGCATTAACAATTTCCTCCGAGACCAGTATTATGGAATTATCGTATCAAAAGGAGGCTCCATGACATATGAAATCGTCACCGACTCTTCGTGTAATTTGACGGAAGACATAATCGATGCTTTAGGTCTGCATATTCTTCCGCTAACTTTCATGGTGGATGACGTGCAGTACCAAAGTTACCTCAAAGGTGAGAAAACCGACCTCAAACAGTTCTATACCATGATGCGCGAGGGAAAGGTCATCACCACTTCCCTACCCAACCTGCAAGAGTCGGAAGATCATCTGGAACAGCTCCTGAGCGAAGGGAAAGACGTTCTCTACCTTGGCTTCTCAAGCGCTCTTTCGGGAACATACGAAGCGGTGGAAACCATCTCCCATGATCTTCAGGAGAAGTACCCGGAACGCAAGATCATCTGCGTCGAAACACTTGCCGCTTCCTTAGGCGAAGGGTTGCTCGTGTACCTTGCGACGAAAAAAGCCCATGAAGGTCTCACCATCGAGGAAACCGCTCAGTGGGTACGTGACAACCGTCTTCACCTGTGCCACTGGTTCACCGTCGATGACCTCATGTTCCTCTACCGCGGCGGCCGCGTCTCCAAAACCGCAGCGTTCGCGGGTAGCCTTCTCAACATCAAACCGGTTCTCCACGTCGACAACGAAGGTCGCCTCATCCCCCGTGAAAAAGCGAAGGGACGCAAGAAGAGCATACAGGCGCTTCTCAAGCACATGGAGAAAACCGCGACCGCGCCCGTATCGGATCAGCTCGTAGCCATATCGCACGGCGACTGCTTGGAGGATGCCCTCTATCTGAAGGGTTTGATACAGGAAAAATTCGGCATGAATGATTTTATGATCAACTACGTCGATCCCGTTATCGGCGCACATTCGGGCCCGGGAACGCTCGCCCTCTTCTTCCTCGGCAGCGAACGCTGATTCACGCCCCGTCATCACCCAACCACACCAAACACCCCTCGAACTACTGCATCAAACAGGAGTTCGAGGGGTGTTTTTCGTGTTGGTCCCTTCCCTATTCATTCCTGAAGATTCACGATTACTCCCGCAACCCCCGACGCCTCCATGCAAGGGTGGCACCGGTAGCCGATACCGCCATGACAAGGGAGATGAGTCC
>CAJMLT010000039.1 GCA_905214325.1 uncultured bacterium | reverse complement strand
CTCGGTCGCCCGAGCGGGGAAGGGTATGAGGCGTGTTTCTCCCTTAAGCCCGTCGCGGAATATTTGGCGGATCTTCTGGGGAAACCCGTGGCTTTTGCAACCGACACCATCGGGCCGAGTGCTCAAGCAAGCGTCGAGGCTCTTCATGATGGGGAGGTCGTTCTTCTGGAGAACCTCCGTTTCGACAAGCGGGAGAAGAAAAACGATGCGGAGTTCGCCCGCTCCTTGGCCGCCTTGGCGGATATCTACGTCAACGATGCTTTCGGTGCCGCTCATCGGGCGCATGCGTCGACGGCGGGCGTTGCCGAGTATCTTCCCGCCTTCGCCGGTGCTCTGATGACGAAAGAGGTAACCACGCTGACTTCGATGCTCGAAGATCCCAAACGTCCTTTCGTCGCCATTCTGGGTGGCTCGAAGGTGTCGGATAAGGTTGCGGTTATCGATGCCCTCATCGATAAATGCGATACCCTCATCATCGGTGGCGGTATGTGCTTCACCTTCCTCGTTGCACAGGGCCATACGGTCGGCACCTCTCTCATGGAAAAGGACTGGATCGATCGTGCGGGGGCGATGCTCGAAAAAGCGAAAGCAAAAGGGGTGCGCCTTCTTCTGCCGAGCGATGTCGTGTGTGCCGATTCGTTTTCAAACGATGCGACTACTCTGATCTGCTCGGCCGAAACCATTCCCGACGACATGATGGGCCTCGATATCGGTCCCGATACGACCAAGACCTATGCCGATGCCATCGCGGATGCGGGGACCGTTTTCTGGAATGGCCCCATGGGCGTGTTCGAGATGTCCTCTTTCGAGGCGGGCACTAAAGGAGTTGCCCTCGCCGTTGCCGACAATGAGGCTGCGGATACCATAATCGGCGGTGGCGACAGCGTCGCAGCCGTCAACAAGTTCGACCTCGCCGACAGGATGACCTTCATCTCCACCGGCGGTGGCGCTTCGATGGAACTGGTGCAAGGCGAGGCGCTTCCCGGCGTCGAAGCTCTGAAATAGGAGGTAGATATGCGTACCTACATGATGGCCGGTAACTGGAAAATGAATAAGACCATTCCGGAGGCCGTGGTGCTTTCACAGCAACTCTGTAATCTCTATAACCGAAAATGGCATGATGTCGAGGTCGTGCTCTGTCCTCCGTCGATCGATATCAAGGCGGTCCATACCGTTCTCGATTTCGACAAGACGGAAATCAAGCTCGGTGCACAAAACGTTCACTGGGAGCCTTCGGGTGCCTATACCGGGGAGATTTCGATTCCCATGATCAAGGATGCCGGATGCGAATACTGCATCGTCGGTCATTCCGAGCGGCGTGATCTATTCGGCGAAACCGATGAAGCGGTTAATCGTAAGGTCAAGTCCTTGCTGGATGCAGGTCTGGCTCCCATCGTGTGTGTCGGCGAGTCGCTCAATACGCGTGATGCGGGCGAGCATATCGAATTCGTTCGCGCGCAGGTGAAGGCGGCTTTCGCCGGTTTGGACGAGAGCGAGATGAAGAAGGTCGTTTTAGCTTATGAGCCCATTTGGGCTATCGGCACGGGGCGCACCGCCACTCCCGAACAAGCGGAAGAGGTGTGTTCGGCTCTCCGTTCGGCCATAGCCGAACGGTTCGGTTCTTCTATCGCTGAAAACATGAGGATCCTCTACGGTGGCTCGATGAACCCGGGTAACGTCGAGTCGCTTCTTGTACAGGAGAACATCGACGGTGGACTCATCGGTGGAGCCGCTTTGCAGTCGGATACCTTCAAGCAACTCATCGAAGCCGCAAGCGATATCGTGGCGAATCGATAAAAAGGAAACAACCACATGAACAACCATAACGGCGGTCTCACGCTTCCGGCGTGTCTTATCATCATGGACGGATTCGGTCTGGCAGAAGCGGGAAAGGGTAATGCGATCAGCCTTGCCGATACCCCCTGTCTGGATCGTCTGTTCGCAACGTGTCCTCATACGACACTCGAGGCGTCGGGTGAGGCGGTCGGTCTTCCCGATGGGCAGATGGGTAATTCCGAGGTCGGACATCTCAATATCGGTGCGGGTCGCGTGGTATATCAGGAACTGACGCGCATCAACCGTGCCTGCTCGGATGGTTCCTTGGCGGATAACGAGGTTCTACGGCAGGCATTCGCGGTGGCGGGCAAGCCCGGCGCGGCCCTTCATCTCATGGGTCTGCTTTCCGATGGAGGCGTTCATTCGAGCAATGCGCATCTCTACGCTCTCATCCTTCAGGCCTATGCCGCCGGGGTGAAGGATATCCGCATTCATTGCTTCATGGACGGACGCGATGTTCCCCCTAGAAGCGGTAAGGGATACCTTGCCGATTTGCTGCGGTTCATCGACGGACAAGATCTTGGGGATGTCGTACATGTGGAAAGCATAGCAGGGCGTTATTACGCCATGGATCGGGATAATCGGTGGGAGAGGGTTGCTCGTGCCTACAACGCACTCGTTTGCGCGCAGCCTCATACGGATGAAGGTCCGTTGGAGGTTATGGACGCATCATATGCCGCTGAGGTGACCGACGAATTTCTCGAGCCGGTTTCCTTGGGCACGCGCGGGATGCGCGATGGTGATGCGGTCGTGTTCTTCAATTTCCGGCCGGATCGTGCACGTGAAATCACCCGCTCCCTCACCGAAGAGACGTTTACGTCCTTCGAGCGCCCTTCGACTCCACGCCTTTCCTTCGTCTGTTTGACGGAATACGATCCCGATATACGGGCGCAGGTGGCTTTCGCGAAGGAATTCCCCGACCACGTGTTAGCTGATGTGTTGGCCGAAAAGGGTTTGGTGCAATATCATATCGCCGAAACGGAGAAATACGCCCATGTCACGTTCTTTCTGAATGGCGGGATCGAAGAACCGAAACGGAACGAGAAACGGGTTTTGGTGCCTTCGCCGAAAGTAGCCACCTATGATCTTCAGCCCGAAATGAGCGAGCCCGAAGTGGCCGACACCCTCTGCAAGGCTATCGCCGCGGATGAAGCCGATGTCTATATTGTCAATTTTGCCAATTGCGACATGGTGGGCCACACCGGTTTCGTCGATGCCGCCATCAAAGCTGTCGAGACGGTTGATTAGGGTGTCGGTCGTGTGCTCGAAGCTCTGAAAAGCAAGGGAGGGGTGGCGCTGCTCACCGCCGATCACGGTAATGCCGATCGCATGATAGCCGAGGACGGATCTCCGTTCACTGCACACACGACCGCTACGGTGCCCCTTGTCTTGATCGATGGTGCAGGTAAGGGGTATACTCTCACCTCCGGACGGGGATCTCTTTCCAATATCGCTCCGACTTTCTTGGAAATGATGGGAATTGATGTTCCTTCTGAGATGACTTCGGATTCCCTTCTTGCCAAGTAGCCTTTAATTTGTAATAATCATTTATTTGTGTAGCCCCTTTTATCTAAGGAATATGTTTTGTCCATTATCGCGATAATTTTTTCAGTGCTTCTCGTTGCTTCAGGCGTGGGTTTGATCGTTTTCATCCTTCTCCACTCCGGAAAAGGTACCGGTGTTTCGGATATGATCGCCAGCGCCGTTTATAACAATCAGCAGGGATCGAGTATCGTCGAGAAGAATCTCGATCGCATTACCGTCATTCTTGCCGTTGTTTTTTTCGTATCTCTTCTCGTTCTTATGGTGGTATATCCCCAAGGAACGATCGCGTCTTAAAAATTGTCCTTGCAAGTCGCGAATCTTTTGATATTATAGTCAAGGCTTCAACGCATGTCGGAGTGGTGGAACGGCAGACACGCTAGCTTGAGGTGCTAGTGCCCACATATCGGGTGTGCGGGTTCAAATCCCGCCTCCGACACCAGCGAAATCCAAAAGAGTCCTTTCGGACTCTTTTTCCTTTATCGGGCCTTTATCAACGCAGGGATCAGAATCGACACACATCGAAACGGGAGGGGTGGAATATGATGGCATCGAACAGTGTTCACAGTCGTCGTATGGTTTCGATCAAGCGCGTTTTGTGGGTCATTTTGTTTCTGAATCTCGCAGTCGCCCTTTCGAAGTATTTCTATGGCCTTTTCACCGGATCGGCCGCTATGCAGGCCGACGGCATCCATTCGGTTTTCGATTCGGCGGGTAATGTCATAGGGCTGGTGGGTATAACCATCGCAGCCCGTCCCGCCGATGACTCCCATCCTTACGGTCATTTCAAGTTCGAAACGTATGCCAGTATGGCGATCGGTATTCTGCTCCTTCTTGCGGCTTTCGAAGTGGGCAGTAGCGCCATCACCGCTTTGGTCGATCAGGATTTCAATACGACGGTCACCCCCTTTTCCTTCGTCGTCATGATTCTCACGCTCCTAGTTAACCTCGGCGTGACTACCTACGAGCGCCGCCGCGGGCGCGAACTGGAAAGTGAAATCCTTCTCGCCGATGCGAGCCACACCCTTTCCGATGCGTTCGTTTCCATGGGGGTTATCGTCGGGCTCGTTTTGGTCCAGGTGGGATTCCCTATGGCGGATGCGATCATGGCTCTCGTCGTCATGGTGGCCATCCTGTATACGGCTTTCGATGTGTTTCGAAGTGCTTTCGAGACGCTTTCCGATAAGGCCCGCATTCCCGAAGGGGAAATCCGCGACGTGGTCGAAGCTTTGGATGGGGTGGAAAACGCCCACTGCATCAGGACCCGTGGTACCAGAGGGGATGTTTACGTCGATCTCCATGTTCTCGTCGATCCCGAGATGAGCGTTGCCACGTCGCATATGCTCACCGACAGAATCGAAGAGACGATCACCGCTCACTTTCCTCAAGCTAAAGATGTTCTCGTCCATGTGGAACCCGACGACGATCTTCACCGCGTGAGTTACGAAAAAGAAAAGGGAAACAGGTAAGCTCGGGGGTCACCCTTCTGAGCTCCGGTTTTCCCTCTATGTCAGGTTCGGGTCCTTCCGGGTTGCGATTATCCGGTGCGACTCTTTACGGAAAAACGGCTTTCCCGCGCAATCAATCCGCACTGTGCTCTTTCGGTCGTGATTTGCTTCGGAGCTCCTTACAGGGGCTCCTCCGGTTCGAGATAGGTGCTGACGGTGGGGTTCGCTTCTATGCGCGCCCTGAGTTTTCCGATATATTTTTTCGCGAGTTCGCTTAACTCATGTTCGCTGTGACAGAGATACCCGACGGTCATGATCTCGTCAACGTCGAGAGGGATAGCGCTGATACCCTCGTTCATTTCATCCGAGAGTACGCCGGTTGATATGGTATATCCGTTGTGATGCGTGAGAAGATTGGAAAGCGTTCCGCGGTCGGACAAAGTGATCACCCGACGGTGGGGGAGATAGCTCAAGGGTTCTTCCGAAAAGAAAAACGAGTTATTGAGACCCTGTTCGAATGAATAGCGGGGGTAGTCCTCAAGGTCTTCCGGGTTGACCGATGATTTCGCGGCGAGCGGATGGTTCACGCCGACGAAGACGTGTGGTTTCGCCTGGAAAAGGGGGGTAAAGGTGAGGGACGCGTCGAAAAAGGCCTTTTCGAGCACTCGGTGGTTGAAACTACTCAGATAGAGAATCCCCAGTTCACTCCGGAAGTTCTTCACGTCTTCTATGATTTCTCCCGTGCGCGTTTCACAGAATTCGAATTCGTATTGGTTCTGGTCGCACTCCTCGACGAGGTCGACGAAGGCTCGGACGCTGAAAGCATAGTGTTGTGTTGAGATGGAAAGCTTTCCGGTATGTTGAATGGTTCGGTCGGCGTAGCGCTCCTCCAATAGGTTGAGCTGTTCGAGTACCTGTCGGGCGTAGCCGATGAACTCTATTCCCTCATTTGTCGGTGTGATTCCGCGGTTCGTGCGGTTGAATATTTCGATCCCCAGTTCCCTTTCCGTTTCCCGAATGGCCTGTGAAAGGGTGGGCTGGGAAACGAAGAGCGTTTGGCTTGCGGCATTGATGGAGCCGCATTCGGCGACTTTGATGATGTAGCGAAGTTGTTGCAGGGTAATCTGAGGCTGCATGGGGTCCCTTCTTTTTCGGAATACCCCCATGATACCCTTCCTTTTTCCTGCTGTCTTTTCCAGACGCATGCTTGTGAAGATGCATATGTCCGGAAAAGAAGAGCCACGAACATGATGTCGTGGCTCTTCCGGAGGGTAATCGGCGAATGTGGTTTTCGGGCTTAGAAGACGGGCAGCACCGCACCTTGATAGGTCTTGTTGATGTAGTCACGGACGGCATCGGAGTTCAGTGCTTCAGCCAAAGCTTTGATCTTGTCGCTGTTCTCGTTGCCTTCCTTAACGACAAGCAGGTTCGCATAGGTTTTCGCTGCCAGGGAGTCATTTGCTTCGACGGCAAGGGCATCGGTGGTCTTCAGATTGGCTGCAAGGGCGTAGTTGCCGTTGATAGCGGCGATATCGACATCGGAGAGCACGGTGGGAACGACAGCGGCTTCAAGTTCTTTGAACTGGAGGTTCTTGGGGTTGGAGGTGATGTCGTTGGGTGTCGCCTTGACGCCGGCATCGGGATTCAGGGTGATGAGGCCTTCCTGTTCGAGGAGCAGGAGTGCACGTGCTTCGTTGGTGGCGTCATTGGGAACGGCGACGGTTGCGCCGTCGGGCAGATTGCTCAAGGACGACGAACGACCCGCATACAGCCCGAAGGGTTCGAAGTGAACACCGGTAACCGACACCAGGTGAGTTCCCTTTTCAGCGTTGAAGTTCTCGAGGTAGGGAGCGTGTTGGAAGTAGTTGGCGTCGACTTCACCTTCCTCGGTGACCGTGTTGGGCTGAACGTAGTCGGTGAATTCCTTCACTTCGAGCGTGTATCCCTTTTCGCTGAGCTGATCTTTGACCACGGCGTTGAGGATTTCGGCATGGGGCGTGGGTACGGCGGCGACGGTGATGGTTTTGTCGTTTGACGAATTGGATGATCCCGAGGAGCATCCAACCAGCGTTACGAGGGAGAGGGCGATTATGCTCAACGCGAGAGCGAAAAGCGCTTTTTTGTGTGAGAGGGTTTTCAACATGGTGATTCCTTTCTTGTGAATCAAATGGGTAACGGGTGTTTTGAAGGGGTGATATCCATCTTATGCAGGGAATCGACGTGATGGGTAAAGGGATCCGTCGGGGTCGGGAAGACTGATGTCAGGCGAATGTCCTTTGAGGAAGGAATCGCCGGCCCGATCGCATAAGATGGCAGGGCATTCGATCGATACGGAGCACAGATGACGTTATCGTATGCAGTGCGCACCGATCGAATCGGAGGATATGTCGGGGGTGATAGTTCAAGCTGATAATCTTTCTCTTGTTATTCTTCGCCATCGGGGATTCCGATAAGCGCCGCATCTAATGGTAGATATTCGTGCCGATTAATCAACAGGGTCTGTTATCGGGAGTTTCGTTAGCTGGTTATCGGAGATATAATGATCGCGATTTAAGGGAATAGTGAAAACCTTGTTTTCCGAAAAGAAATACCCCTTACAATGGTGGAACTGTTAAATAACGTATCGACCAGCCGATGGCGATACGGATATATTCGAAAAGTCGGTAATGAAATCAAGAGAGGATAAAGCATGTACGATTTCGATGAGCTGAAGAAGAGCCCCATTGCCGTTTTAGGTGGGGGAGCAGTCGGTAAGGCCTGTGGCGCGGATTGCGTTTTGTCGGGCAACACGGTGAATATCTGTGATTTGGAGCCCTTTGCGGCCACGACATTGAAGCACCTCGATAAGACGGGAATCACGCTCGGCGGCATCCAGAAGAACCAATACGGATTCGAGAGAAGCGGCAAGGCGTTCTTCAATATGATCACGACCGATGTCGCCGAATGCGTCAAGGGATGTAAGCTCATCATCGTTGCCACGCCCTCCATCGCTCATGACGTATTCTTCGAAAAGCTCGTTCCCGTTCTCGAAGATGGAATGATCATCCATATCATTCCCGATAATTATGGATCTCTGCGCTTGCGCAAGAAGATGCGCGAGATGGGATGTACGAAAAAGGTCATCGTCGGTGGCTGGTCAAGTGCTCCCTACGGTGCGCGTATCAATACCGAAGGCGGAGTCATGGATTCCACGATGTGGCTCGTCTATCGCGCCATCACCCTGCGCGGGGCCGCTTTGCCCATGACGGATTCCGAGACATTCCTGGAAAGTTCCAAATGCTTGGGATGCTTCGATTCGATCACCGAAGGAAACGGTGCTACGTGCGGTGATACGGTGATGGATATCGGGTTCAGTAACGTCAATCCGGTACTGCATTGCCCGGGAACCCTGCTCGGCGTCGGTGTTATGGAGAATTGGGGTCGCATCTACGGCGGCAACGATAAGTATACCTACTCCATCTACAGCCATGCCTACTGTAAGTCGATCGCCGAGGTTCAGTATGCTTTCTATCAGGAGGAAATCAAACTCGCTGAAGCGATGGGCGTCAGCGTTCAGGATTTCCCCAAGAAGAATTTCATGTCGCGCACGAGCATTCTCGGTCCCGAGTACATGGGTGATGATTGTATCGTTCCGTTTGAAGATCAGTGGCCTACTGGTTACGGTACGGGTCCCTTCGATATCAAGAACCGCTATGTCACCGAAGATGTTCCCGTGGGTTGTCATATCTATCACGAGCTCGGAAAGAGATTCGGTGTGGAGACACCGGTCATCGACAGTATGATCACCTTGGCGGGGGTTATGAATCAGACGGATTACTATGAGCAGGGTATGACGCTCGATGATCTTGATTTGGGTCACATGGACAAGGATCAGATGCTCGCCTATCTCAACGAAGGCGTTTTCGTTCCGAGGGAAGCATAGCCGATGACGTGGCGGGGAATTCTTCATTCGGACGAGACGTTGAATGCTTACCATCGTCCGCCGGCGACCTATAGTGCCGGTCATGCGGTCGGTATCATCGCGATCGATTTGGTCTATCCGAAGCTTCCGGGGAACGTCGTGAATGCCACGACGTTCCCGTTTCCCGTGCTCTATCGCGAGGTTTCCTTCGATATAGAACTGCTTTTCGAGGGTAGCCCTGAGATAGAGGACGAAATCGTAGCGGCGGCGCGCTATCTTGAGCGGCAGGGTGTGCGGGCTATCATCGGAGCGTGTGGCTATTTCGCCCATTTTCAGGAGAAGGTTTCCGCTGCCGTCGATGTACCCGTTTTCCTTTCGAGCCTCTGCCAGCTTCCCCTCATCAAGCTCGGATTGCCAACCGATCGCAAAATAGCGGTATTCGCGGCGAGCGGCGATAATCTCGATTCCCGTATTCTCGAACAGGTCGGGGCTCATGAAGACGATCTCGTCGTCCAAGACGTGGGCTCTCTTGAGAGCTTTTCATCCATACGGTGGGGACGTGAGGAATTGGACAATGCGGCCCTGACACGGGATCTCAGCGCTCTTGCCGCCGATCTCGTGCGTGATCATCCAGAAGTCGGTGCCGTTCTTTTGGAGTGTAGTGATCTGCCGCCTTACGCCTGTGAGATCCAACGTGCGTGTGGTTTGCCGGTTTTCGATTTCATAACGCTTATAAAATGGGTGCATACCGCCGTTGTCCAACAGCCGTATTACGGTTACTTTTAACATTTCTTCAGGAAAGCTTGAAATGCCCTGTTGACGATTGTCTGCAATCTGGTAGACTAATCAACCGCTGAAGCGAAACTTCAGAGCTTCGGGCGATTAGCTCAGCGGGAGAGCACTACCTCGACACGGTAGGGGTCACTGGTTCGATCCCAGTATCGCCCACCACTTAAAACAGCAGGTCAGATGGATAGTTCATCTGACCTGCTTTACTTTTTGGTGATATCAAAAACGAGAAAAACCCAAATGAAACCCAAATGATCCCCGTGAGTTGCTGCCCCTCCCGCAGAACTTCTCCATGCAGTAGGTGCCATCACCCAATCGCGCCCAGCCATTGGTGATCTCCACCACGGTTACACGGATGTCGGCATTGAGCGGACCGCCGGCGATCGTGTCGGGTGTCTTCTCGGCTGCATCCCGCATATCGAGAGATGCAGCCGCCGCCGGAGCAAAGTTTGTTCTGGTGGCGCTCTCCAAGCGCCGTTCATCGATGCCGGGATTGCCTGATCGTCTCGTGCCCGATATTCGTTTCGAGGATCATTTTCCCTCGTCGTCGCCGTATCTTTCCCGCGTTACAAAATTTTCTGAAAAAATGCTTGCAGCCCCCTTTGATTATCCTTATAATAAATCCCTGCGTGCGGACGTGGCTCAGCTGGTAGAGCACAACCTTGCCAAGGTTGGGGTCGCGGGTTCGAACCCCGTCGTCCGCTCCATTTGAAACCCAAGCCGGTTGAAACTTAAGCTTCGGCCGGCTTTTTTATCGGCGACGTGGCCAAGTGGTAAGGCAGAGGCCTGCAAAGCCTTTATCCCCGGTTCGAATCCGGGCGTCGCCTCCAAACGAAGATAAGCCAGAGATTTCTCTGGCTTTTTTTGTACTTTCCTGTTCCCCTACTATCTTTCCCGTCGAAGGTTTGTCTCGTCTCCTACTTCGATGATTCGGGAAAACGTCCTAACAAGGGTTACAATCAATATGATACGCAATTGATACGCTGATGGGACACTTCACCGAGATGGGGGTCATTATGAACATGCCGATATATCGGAGCATAACGGAGTTGGATGAAGCTCTCGGCTTTCTTTCTCGTCATTTCGAAGTGGCCCGTGTCGTCAATCCCGTTATTACCACCGTTACACGTTGTGATATGGAGGCCTCCGAGCGTTGTTTCGATGTGTGGAATAAAACACAGCGTTGTCGCAACTGCATTTCGTCGCGGGTGCTCATGAGTGGGGAGACCGCGCACAAATATGAAAGAACAGGTGATGGCTCCATTTTCCTGATCACCTCGGAGCGCATAGGAACTCCCGATGGTGCGGCGGTCATGGAATTGGTTTCTCGTATGGAGCACAGCTTCGTCGAGTGTTACGCTGACAAGCAGGCGGAATTATCCCACGTCGAGGAATTGAACGTGATGGCCTACCAGGATCCCCTGACCGGAGTTTTCAATCGGCGTTATGCCGAAGAACGAGTCAATGCCAACCTATCGGATGCTTCCCGTGAAGATCTGACGCTCTATGCTCTCATGGATATCGACAATCTCAAGAAAACCAACGATTCTTACGGTCATCCCATCGGGGACGACTTGATCAATTTGGTTGTTTCTCAAGCGGTGAGAACGATTTCCTTTCACGGAGAAGACAGTGGTTTTCTAGCGCGCATCGGAGGCGATGAATTTTTCGTCATGCTGCATGTGCCGAATCGCAATGTGGGCATCGCGGTTCTCGATCATATAGTCACCGCCATACGAGCGAGTCACGTTACTACGGTTCCGGCCTTGCCGGTTTCAGTCAGCATAGGGGCTGTTTTCTCCGATGAGGTTGACATGGCCTCTTTCGAAGAGGTTCTCTCACGTGTAGACGAGCGCCTCTATATCGCGAAAAATATGAAGAACAACTATGTGGTAAGCGGCGATGGGGTTTCCTTTCCACCACCACCTAGCGTTGCCGGAGAGCAGCGCAGATATCGTCGAGACAAGACTTCCATTTCGTCCTGATCCCACATGTGGCAAGGGTGCCGTTCGGTGCTGTGCTGCGAGGGGATGTTTTACCCGCTGTGGACCGGCAGGGGATCAGATAGGTGTTGGGAGCTCTCCTGGGGCTCTTCGTTCACCTCGATAGACTCGGGGCTATTCGTAGAGGCGGATGACCACGTAGGAGGCGCTTGAAGGAAGTCCCTCTATGTCATAAACCTCGTTGAGTGGACAGGCTGCTACGCGCCAATTGAAAACGCCGCGATCGGTTTCCATCTCACCTGTTTTATAGGTGTTTCCGCTTTCATCGACACCTTCGGAGATCACTTCCGCTCCATCGAGGCCGCAGGCGCTCATTGCCTCGAAAACGGCGGCGGAGGGATCCGTACTGTCAAGCAGCGCATAACGGATACGCAGGTTGTAGGACCCTTCGGTGGTCAGGGTGAGACGCCAGGATCCATTGAGAAATTTCGCCGCATCTGCCGAAGATAGAGTGTCGATACCCTTGGCGTAGAGTGCGCCGGCGGTGACGATATCGACGCCGTCGGGAAGGCGGAACAGGTCGAGTCCACCGTTTGCCGCTGCCGCCTCATCGGTGAGATCGATAAAGGGTAAACCCGATGCGTTCATCTTTTCCAGGATCTCATCACGCGAAAGGAGAGAGTATTCGACTGCGGCGGGAATCTGATAGGACACGTCGGCGGCGATATTCTGTGCTGTTTTCTCGGAATTGTTCTCTTCGGTGAAGAAAGGGCGGAACACGACGAAGAAAAGGTAGGCGGCGAGTAGAAGGGCGGCTACCACGAAAATCAACGCCGCGATGATCTTTTTGCGTGGCATCTCAAGGGGACGCGAAAGGGATTGTCCATCGTAATAGCGGATGGGGGCATCGTCTTCTTGGGTATAGGAGAGGTGCTCTCGTTCGAGGGGTTTCCCCGGTCGTTTAGGAGTGTGTGCCATGGTTCTTCTCGCTAAGGTTGTGGTTTTCAAAGATTATGCGCACGCGCTTGTTCATCCATGTTACTATAACCCTGCCTGTGGGGGAGTAGTTGGCACATGGATGTGCGACTCGTCAACATCATGGTCGTTTGGCCTGGCGTGTCTTAATTAACGAGACTCACGGTGATGAAGCGCAATACTCCATCACCGTGAGTCTTTTTTATGAGCGAAGGATATATATGGATTTATCGGTTTTCACCACACCTGAGGCATGGATCAGCCTTGTTACTCTTTTGTTTTTGGAAATCGTTCTCGGTGTCGACAACTTGGTTTTCATCGCCATAACCACCGATCGGTTACCTGCCGAAAAGCAGCATCTGGGTCGTCGACTCGGATTGTTGGGTGCGTTGGTGAGTCGCGTGATTTTCCTTTGTTTCGCCTCCTTCCTCGTTCATATGACAACACCGTTGTTCACTATTCCCGGAATCGTGATTCAGGGTGAGCCACTCGGATTTTCCGTGAGGGATTTGGTACTGTTCATCGGTGGTCTTTATCTGATATACAAAGGCATCGTCGAGGTCAGATCCGTCCTCAGCTTGGCTGACGAAAAGGAAAAACAGGGCGATTCGAACGAGAGTCGCCGTAGTTTGGGTATGGGGCAGGCCATTCTGACCATCATGATCATGGACGTCGTGTTTTCCATCGATTCGGTGATCACCGCAGTCGGGCTGGCCAATCACCTCATCGTCATGATCATCGCGGTTATGGTGGCAATCATCCTCATGATGGTGTTCGTCGATGCCATTTCGGATTTCATCAACAGTCACACCGAAATGAAGATTCTCGCTCTGGTGTTCATCGTGGCTATCGGCGCTCTGCTCGTTTTGGATGGCTTGGGTATCAATTCCGGTATCGAAGTGCTGGATATGCACGCCGAAAAACTGATGGTGTACTTCGCCATGGTGTTCGCGATAGTGCTTGAGGTTCTGCAGATGAAATACACATCGAACTATCAGGCATGGACGACCGAGAAGAACCTCGAGATCATGCGTGCTCAGAGCCTCGGGGAAGAAGCCGCCGAAGATGCAACGCTGTCGAGCGATCAGGACTCGCTGCCTCTTTCTTCGAAGTGACGAATGCATTCATCGGAGACGATGAATCGGGCGGCTTCGGGAAGGCAGCGTGCGGTGAAGGGGGTCGATATGGTGGTGGCTTCCCCGTCGTATTCCATCAGCATGGGTGGATCTGCTTCGATGCGGACTTCGCGTCCCCGATATACTTCCAGACTGCCGATCTTTTTCGCCAGCTCTCCTGAGTGATCGACGGCCTTGGCGAACAGGGCGGGGCTGAGTTCCCAGGCGGCTTCGGTCTTGAGTAT
>CAJMLT010000038.1 GCA_905214325.1 uncultured bacterium | reverse complement strand
CGGGAGCGACGCGTTGCTTCGGCGATCAATCGATGCAGATCGTGCGAATGAGTGAGAGCTGCATTCGTCTCCTCCTCGAGCCGCGCCGCCAGTATGCGTGCCGAATCGGCAAGGGAACCTAAAACATGCAGAAGCGGATCGACGCGATGAGACGCCAGTGTGGCCATCTGCATACGGGAGTGAGCCTCATCGAGCGAGCGCGAAGCGGCATCGATCTCCTGCTTTCGAGATGCCACCATGCGTTCGGCATAGGCACTTCGCTCACTCAACCGTGCAACATCGAGGCGAGCATCCGAAATCTTTTCTGAAAGATCGAGAATCGTCTTCTGGACGGGGGTAAGCGTTTTTTCGAGGTCCGATAGACGCCCCTGATTCTCTTCGAAAGCCACCTGGATGGCAATGAGTTCCTTATCGAGATCGTCGGAATCGGGTTGAGCTTTATCGAGTAGCCCTTGATTTTTCTCCTGCTCTTCGAGAAGCCGATCACGCTCGACGACGAGGGCGTCAAGTGCCTGTTGTGATTTTTCACGATCCTGCAATGTGGACTCGCGCCTACCCTTGAGATGGGCGAGACTTTCCGAAAGCTTGAGCGTTTCGGCCTGCAAATCATGCAGACGGTTTTCCGTTTCAAGACTTTGCGCCTGCACCTGCTCATAGACGATGGCGGCCTCGGCTTCCCTTTCCCGAAGGTCCTCGAGCGCACGACGACGAGCAAGAATACTGTCGGCTTTCTCCGTCTCCGACATACGGGAGATGACGATCTTACCGTTGGCATTCACGATGCACCCATCGGGACTCGCAAAGCAAACCGGCCACTCCTGGGATCGATGGGCTTCAAGTGCCTCGCCGTACGAATCTGCAAGATAGATGTCGCCGAGAAGAACCTCGACACCACCACGATAACGGGGGTCGATGTCGAGTTGATCGCAAAGACGAGGATAACGGGATGGGACCGTCGGAGCAAAGAAGTCCTTCTCCTCGAAAACAAACGCCACCTCACCGGTGACTTCGGCATCCAGCAATGCCTTGACGATAGCGGCAGCGGTCGTGTCATCCGCAACGAGCAAAGCACTCAGATCATCACCGAGAAGGGATTCGACGAGCGCCTCGAGCGAAGCGGGTGCCTTCACCGCATGGGCGAAGGGGAGAAATGCTTCCTGCAGCTCGCTTTTATGCTCCATGAGCCACGAAAGAGCCGGATTGGATGACGAACGTGCACGCTCCAATTCTTCGAGTGCTCCCCTCTCGGCACTGATACGTGCATGGTCATCACGACATCGATCGACCTCTCGGCGAAGCCGATCCCGTTCGACAAGCGTTTCATTGAGCTTCCCGCGGGCACATGCTTCTTCCTCCTGCACCCGTTCGTAGTCGGCCGCCGTACCATCCGCGCTTTCCCGCGCGAGCGCAGCCTCTTCCTCGGCACGGGCAAGACGAGAGGAGGTGTCCTGAAGATGAGCCTCGATCACCTGGGCACGGGCGCGGCTTTCCGACATGTTCTCCCGCAGGGCCTCCTGCGTAGCCTGAATGGTCTCCCTGCGATGGGTGTATGCCCTCTGCTCGGCGGTCATCGTCTCGACGGTTTTCCGCAAGGCGTTACGCTTCTCGACCCGCTCGGCATAATCGGCCTCCAAGGAAGCAAGCAGGTCTTCGGCTACACGACGCTGTTCTTCGGATTCTCGAAGTTGACCCATCGCCTGTTCGAGTTCACCTTGTGCTCGTTTGTACTGAAGCGAGTTTTCCTCGGAAGAACGGGAAAGACGCTCGAGCTCGTGCAACGCGCTTCGACGCTTTTCCCTCAAGAGCATCAAGGTCGAATTCAAACGTTCATAAGCCGTCTGAATGCGGCGATGATTGCCCGAAAGAGTTGATTCGGTTTCCCCACGCACCTGCAGCTGTCGCTGCAATTCATCGAGATGAGCTTCGGATGCGTCGAGTACCTCACGAGCTTCATCCGAACGACGATCGAGCTCCTCTTCCCTGCTCAAGGTACGATCCCACGTACTACGCAACACCCGCAGATCATCAACGGCAACGGAAAGCTTCAACTCAGCCAGTTCGGCGGCGAGATCCTGGTAGGCCAACGCACGCTTCGCCTTACGCTCGAGAGGTTTCAGTTGACGCTCCACCTCGGCGGTGATGTCGTTGATGCGGGCAAGATGATTATCCATGCGCAAAAGCTTGCGCTCGCTTTTCATCTTACGTTCCTTATGCTTGAGGATACCCGCCGCTTCTTCTATGAGGGCTCGACGATCCTCCGGCTTGGATGCGAGAACGGAATCAAGGTTTCCCTGGGAGATGATCGAATTGGTTCCCGTTCCCAAGCCGCTATCGTGAAGGATGTCGAGAACGTCCATACGACGAACGACCGAACCGTTGATCAGGTATTCGCTTTCACCACTGCGATACATTCTTCGGCCGATGGACACCTCGTCGAAATCGACGGGAAGCGTGGCATCGGAATTATCGAGAAGCAATTCCACCTCCGCCACGCCGACGGGTTTACGCGCGGAAGAGCCCGAGAAGATGACGTCTTCCATGGATTGCCCGCGAAGATTCTTGGCGTTGCGCTCGCCCAACACCCACAGAACCGCATCCGAGATATTTGATTTACCGGAACCGTTGGGACCGACAACCGCAGCCAACCCCGGCTCGAATCTCATCACCGTACGATCGGCAAAGGATTTGAAACCCTTGAGGTTCAAAGATTTGAGATACACCGAGAAGACCCCTTACTGCTTTTTCTTGCGCGCACGTTCGGCTTGTCGTCGAGCCTTCTCTTCCGCCTTCGCCGCTTTCACGGCTGCCTTGGCATCGGCCTTGCGCTTTTTGTCTTTAGAATCCTTGGCATCGAAAAAAGAGCTGAGGGCTTCAAGTGCCGACTCGGCTGCATGACTTTCCGATTCCTTCTTCGTGCGACCGACACCACGGGCTATCGACTGAACACCTACGAACACTTGCGTGACGAACGTGCGATCATGGGGCGGACCCTGCGTTTCAACGAGACGATAGGTGGGTGTGATACCGTCTTCCTGAAGACGCTCCTGAAGAACGCTCTTGGGATTTTCGGGCTCCTTCGCCATATCGGGGCTCATTCTGACCACAAGGCTGCGCCGGACGAAATCGGCGGCGGCCTGTAGCCCTCCGTCGAGGAAAAGCGCCGCAACGACAGCTTCGTAAACGTTTTCGAGAGCCGAATGAAGACCCCGCCTGCCGGTACCGGTTTCGGAAGAGCCGAAAATGATGACATCGGCAAACCCGAGATCTTCGGCGGTCTTAGCCAGAGAAGAACCGGAAACAAGGGAAACCTTGATGCGGGTCAAGCCACCTTCGTCGAGGTCGGGATATGCATGATAGGCCTCGTAAGCCACGATGGCTCCCAAGATGCTATCACCGAGAAACTCCAAACGTTCATAGGAATCGGATATGGAGCGACCTTCGGCCGCCGAAGGATGGGTGAGAGCCGCAAGAAGAATGGAGTCATCGATGAAGGTGTAGTCGAGAATAGACTCCACCCGTCTCAGTTTCTCCGTATGTTCGACTTTTACCGTCACCTATCCCCGATCATCCATTGGGTTAAGTTTACTCAACGACCTCGGACTTCGAGACCACCTGCTCGATTATCCCCGAAACATCCAAACGTATCGTTTTCGCCGTGGTCTTTATGCCGTTTTTGATAGCAAGGGCATTCGAGGAGCCATGTCCGACGAGACAGGCACCCTTCACTCCGAGAAGTGGAGCTCCGCCATAGGTATCGGGTGATGTGGATTCCTTGAGTTCCTTGAGGCCGCTTTTCAAAGCGAGAGCAGCCAGCTTCGTGGAAGCGGAGGCCATCATGATGTCCTTGACGCAACCGAAAAGGGTCTTGGTCACCCCTTCGATGGTTTTTATACAGACGTTGCCGGTGAAACCATCCGTCACGTATACATCGGGTTCCCCACACAGGATGTCGCATCCTTCGGCGTTGCCGAAAAAGTCGGGGATCTCCTGTTTGAGCAAGGCGAAGGTTTCCTGCGTGAACTGCGATCCCTTCGTGTCCTCCTCGCCGATATTGAGAAGAGCGACCTTGGGTTTTTCGATACCGATGACCTGTTCGGCATAGGTGGAAGCCATCTGGGCAAACTGCACGAGATAGGCGGGCTTACAGTCAGCATTGGCTCCCACGTCGCACATCACGACCGGCTTGGCCGGCGAAGGAATGATGGTACATAAAGCCGGACGGGCGACACCCTTGATGCGCCCCACCACCAACGTGGCAGCGGCCAGACAGGCCCCGGTGGATCCCGCCGAGAAAAACCCCTGAGCGCGCCCTTCCTTCACCATGCGACACCCGACGACGATGCTGGAATCCTTCTTTTTACGAACGGCTTGAGCAGGATGCTCATCCATGGCGATTTCTTCGGTAGCCACCTGAGCAATACAACGCTCATGGCTTTGCGCAAAGGGCTCGACCACATCGGCCGGACCGCATACTATGATTTCGAGATCCGCATCTTCTGCAAGAGCGGCAGCAACTCCCTCTAAAACGACAGGGGCACCATGGTCGCCGCCGACAGCATCAACCGCGACAGTAATACGTTCAGCCATACACTCTCCTCATTGACTAATCTGATCAGCTTCTATTATAGATTCCCCTCCCCCATGACCAGGTATAGGGAAAGGTCCGTACACAAAAAAATCCCCCGGAGAAACTCCAGGGGATTTCACACAAAGTACAATCGGCTTATGCCGTCTGGATAACCTCATGGTCACGATACTGACCGCAATTGGGACAGACGCGATGAGGAAGCTTCACTTCGCCGCACTGGGGACACGTAGAACGTGAGGGGGAAGCGATCTTGTCGTTTTCGCTACGACGTGCATGGGTACGAGCACGACCGGTCTTTCTTTTTGGCACTGCCATGATGTTCTCCTTCTATAGCACAGGTGTGACCTGAATAACTTACGAATCACGCGAAGAGTTATCTTAGCAAATCCTTTTATCGGTTTCAACCGAAAATCACAAATTATCGAATCCCCGTTCAAACAACAGGGGTAAACGCATATCGAAGAAAGCTTTTTTCTTCTCAATCATCGAAACGATAGTTCTTGAGAACCGAAAACGGATTAGAATCATCCGTATCATCATCGACGGAACACGTACACGTCTCCTTGTTGAGATCGGCTCCACACGAGGGACAAAGCCCCTTGCAATCCTCATCGCATAGGGGGGTATAGGGAAACTCGAGCACGAGGGCGGCCTGCAACAGCGGCTCGAGATCGATGGTCCGATCCTCCCCCAACACGCCATATTCGCTTTTTTCCTCGTCGGTGAGCTCCCTATCGGAACCGGGAATGAGAAAATACCCCTCGACCTCACCCTCGAAATCATAAGAGGCATCTTCAAGACAGCGAGCACACGCAGTGAGGGCTCTACCCTTCACCGTTCCGCTCACCAGCAAAGCATCACCGGTATTCGTGACAGCGACATTCCACTCGACCGGGTCGGTGAAACGATAGGTACTCGCATCCTGCACCAAAGAAGGGAAGTCGACCTTTCCCGAAAAAGACAAGCTCTCCGCACCGGCGAAGAGCTCCTCGGGAATCGAAATCAGAAGAGGGTTCATCTATCGTCCCGAATTGAGGGAATTGGCATTGAGGCGATCGCGACAACGACGGATGCTGTTCAGTGCGGTGTCGAGACTTTGCTCAAGGTGATTGAATACCTCATCGGCATAATCTTCCGCACCGGCACGCGTCTGGCGTTCGAGTTCGCGCGCTTCGGCCATGATAGTATCCGCCTGCTGCTGGGAAATACGTACGATCTCCTGTTCGCTGGCGATGGTAATCGCCTGGCTGCGTGCATCTTCGATAAGGCGACTCGCTTGAGCTTCGGCTTCATCGAGAAGAGCCTGGCGTTCGCGGATCACCTGACGGGCTTGAGCGAACTCGCTGGGAAACGTATCGCGGATCTCGTCCAAGATCTCGAAAGCGGCCTGCGCGTCAACCTGCCGCATGACGTTCTTACCAAAAACTGGTTTGGAATCCTCGATGAGAACGGAAAGTTCCTCGATGAGATTCAACACTCCTGTTTCGTCCATACAAATCCTTCCAAATCGTGCAAAGCACGAAAAACGACACCCATCAACGGACAGTTTACCAAAAAACACCCGTTAAGAGCACTTCATATCCTTATTGGTGCTACCTTACATATCCTCATCATGACCGATCAGACGTAGGCATCGGCGAAATGCTCCTTCAAGGCCGCTTCGACACAATCGGGAACGAAGCCGTGTATATTGCCCCCCATCGACGCCATTTCGCGCACGATGGACGATGAAAGATACATGTAACGCGGCGGAGACATGATGAAAAACGTTTCCAGATTCTTGCTCAGCTCATAGTTGAGCGCCGTCATCTGAAATTCGTATTCGAAATCAGTGATAGCTCGGAGGCCCTTGACCACAACATGGGCGTCGAGTTCCTTCACGCAATCAACGAGAAGCCCATCGAAGCTGATCACCTTCACGTTATGGAGGTTTTGCACCGTCTGCTCGGTGAGCGCCACCCGTTTGTCTTGAGGGAACAAAGGATTCTTCTTCACGGAAGCGGCCACGGCCACCACCACTTCATCGAATATCTGGGAAGCCCTCGTGATAACATCGACGTGACCCGCGGTAATCGGATCGAATGTTCCCGGTACGACTGCACGTTTCATTGTGCATCCTTTCTTGCCATGAGGACCGAAGTGTCACCATAGTCCTTTAATGAAACAGTTGTCCATTCTAACGCATCAAGCCCATCGACAACCCCGCTTTTATTTTTTTTGGCATGTTCGTAACAGACAAGCGCGTCACAGGACAGCGCACCCCTCCCGTCCAACGCTTCGAGAAGCGAAAAGACCTCTTGGGGAGAATACGCATACGGAGGATCCAGAAACACCAGATCATATTCCATGCGGGAAAGTTTATCGACGTTACGGAATACATCGCCGCGAGCGATACGAAAGCGCGAGGGATCCAAGGAAAGCTGCTCTACGTTGGCCCGAATAACCGACTGCGCCTCAGATGAACGATCGCAAAACGTGACGTGAGTGGCGCCGCGGGAAAGCGCCTCTATACCAAGGGAACCCGTTCCGGCGAAGGCGTCGAGAACTACGGCTCCATCGAAAGATCCCCGCACGCTGACGATAGCACTCATGAGAGATTCCTTGACCCGATCGGTGGTAGGACGCGTCGCATCACCTTTGAGCCCCCGAAGACGACGCCCCCGATAGTCTCCTGCGATAACCCTCATGCGTCCTCATCTCCCATCGCCAATTTCCTCTCCCGGTCGAGGATTCGATATTCGTCCTCATCGAGTACGTGATCGAAGATGATAGCATAGGCATCGGCACGAGCGGCCTCTATCACCGCTTTATCCCGCACCACATTCACCAGCCGCAACGGCGATACTCCGTGTTGTCTGTCTCCGAAAATATCCCCTTCTCTGCGCTGACGTAAGTCGAACTCGGACAGCTTGAAGCCATCATCAATCGTCTCCATAGCCTTAAGCCGCTCCAATGCCGCAGGAGACTTCGAGCGGGAAACGAGAAACACGGAGGCCGATTTCTCCCCGCGCCCCACACGACCGCGCAGCTGATGCAGCTGGGCCAAGCCGAAACGGTCGGCGTCTTCGATTACCATAACCGTGGCATTGGGCACATCGACGCCGACCTCGACGACCGTCGTCGATACGAGAACATCGACCTTGCCCGCACGAAAATCTTCCATAACCTCTTTTTTCTCCCCATTCGACATGCGTCCGTGAAGAAGACCTATACGGGCCTGGGGAAAGACCTGTTCCTGCAAGATGCGGGCGTGGGTGAGTGCCGCCTGATACTCGTCTTGGAGCGTATCCGTTTCCAATCCCCACTCTATGGCGGCGTATTCCACGCCTCCCGATTCCCGGTCGTCATCATCGGTATCGAGCTCATCGGTTTCGATACCGATGAGCGGACAGATGATGTAGGCCTGTTCTCCCCTGCCGATCGCCTCCCTGATGGCATCATAGGCGAGTCCTTGTTCGGAAAAATGACAGACCTTCGTATGCCGCTCGGTGATCGCATGGGGACGAGTGTGCAGATAGGACAAGGTGAGGTTGCCATAAAGAGCGAGTGCGAGAGAGCGGGGAATGGGGGTCGCCGTGAGCGAGAGGATATCCGCACCCGAAGCCTTGGCGATCAGCTCCTGTCGCTGGGCCACCCCGAAACGCTGCTGCTCATCGATGCAGACAAACGAGCAGGAAGCAAACGCGAGTTCGTCGTTGAGAAGGGCGTGCGTGCCGAAGAGAACCTGAAGAGATCCATCACGGGTTTCCCGGAATATCCGTTTCCGTTCTTCCGGAGATGTCGAAGCGGTGAGGATAGCCCAGGAAATACCGAGTTCATCAAGAAATCCTCCCAGAGACACCTCGTACTGACGAACAAGCACTTCGGTAGGGCCCATCATCACCGCTTGATTACCCGAGTGACACGCTACAAGCAAACCGAAAAGAGCAACGACCGTCTTACCCGTCCCCACATCCCCGAGAAGAAGGTGGTTGGTGGAATGGGAAGAGCACATTCCACCAACCAGATCATGGATGGCCACGCGTTGCTCATCGGTGAGAGCGAAAGGCAACAACTCTTCAAAACGGACAAGATCGCCTTGATCAATGGTGTGGATGAAGGGATCATAGCGATCCATACGCGCCTTCTCGGCGATCAAAAGCGACAGCTCGAGAAAAAGAAGTTCCTCGTAGATGAGACGGCGGCGCGCCGCGATGATGTCGTCTGAGGTGTATGGTTCATGAATCTGACGATACGCCTGATAACGGGAGCAAAGACGATATTTCACCCGCAACGAAAGAGGCAAGGGATCATAGAGACCGCGGACACTCGCTAAGGCGTTGGAAACGATACGACGCATCAACGCACGTGAGATCGAAGCATTGGCAGGGTGGATGGGCAACACGAGCCCCCTCACCGTGTCCCGGGGATCGATCGGCTCCATGACGGGGTTGGTCATACGCTTGAACCCGTAATTGAACTCCACGGTTCCCGAAACACTGAGGGTTTCCCCCACCGACAGATTCTTCATGAGCCATGGCTGATTGAAACAGGTGATCAACAAAGATCCCGTATCGTCTACAATCGTGATCTCCACGATATCGAGACGGGGTCGCGGCGTTTTCTTCTGTAGGGCGTATATCTCTCCGGCGATCGTACAGGAGTCTCCGATCGCGCTTTCGGCTATGGTTGCAACACGCGACATATCGATGTAACGCCGAGGAAATAGGTTGAGAAGATGGCGGACACTCGTAACCCCACGCTCACGCAATGCGGAAGCCCTCCGCTGACTGACCAACTTCACGGACGCGACATTTCCATCGAAGCGCAAAGTAGCAGAGAGGCGGTCTATGACCGCCTCTTTTTCCCTTTTCATCCGCTCATCCATCACGACCTCGATCCTCTACGATCGATGCTCTCTCTATTCGAGGGAGAGCACGACGGGATAGAGCGGTTGTTCCCCACGATGGGGATCGATTTCCAGATCCTCATAGGTTTGTTCGATCTTTTCGATGAGCTGTTCGAAAGATTCATCATCGCAATCGCTACCGGCGAGAATGGTAAGAGTGTCATAGTCCTGCGCCTCCATAGCCGACAACACACCGAGTGTCGCCTCATCGACGCTTTGGGAGACCACTTCGATGGAGCCTTCGGCGATACCGATGACGTCGCCGTCATGGATGGGGTTGCCGTGTGCGTCCTTCGCATCCTTGATGGCATGAGTGACTTCGCCGGTTTTGACGTCCTCGCAGGCCTCCACCATAGCTTCGACATTGTCTTCCAGGGAAGCGGCCTCATCAAAGACGAACAGGGCTGAAAACGCTTCGGGGACGCTGGTCGTCGGCACTACCTTACAAGGTTTCTCGGATACTTCAGCACAGCTTTGAGCAGCCATTATGATGTTCTTGTTGTTGGGAAGAACGATGACCTGATCGGCATTGACCCGATTGACCGCATCAAGCAGCTCCTTGGTCGAAGGGTTCATGGTCTGTCCACCGGAAACGACGATATCGACACCAAGGCTTTCGAGGATGAGAGCATTGCCCTCACCGGCAGCCACGGCAACGAATCCGATCGGTTTCGCCTGCTCCTTGCGCTCCTCTTCCAGAGAAGCGCTACGCGCGGCACTCTGCAGCTTCATGTTGTGAATATGAACCTCGGAAATCTGACCGCGCTCCAGCATATAAGAGAGAACCTTATCGGGGGTGTTGCTGTGAACGTGAACCTTGAAATTGGGGGTAGACCCGACGCAAAGCTCGCAATCGCCCATCGTCTGAAGGAAATCGAGGGCCTTGTCGATATCGAGCGTTTCGGAATAGACCAAAAATTCCGTACAATACATGAAGGCCGAACCCTCCCAATCGTTGATCTGTTCGATCTCGACTTTGGGAGCGGTACCTCGGGCGAAGGAAAGTTCGTCGCCTAACGATTCACTACGACCCGTAAGGGCGGAAACGAAAGAATCGAAGAATATGGCAAGACCGAATCCGCCTGCATCGACGACGCCGTTTTCCTTCAGGACGGGAAGAAGATCGGGGGTACGCTGAACGGAAGCATAAGATTCGCCCACGATGAACTGCAGTGCTTCCTCGAAATCCATCTTCTTCTTACGGGCCTTCTTGGCCGCGGCGGCGGTATCACGCAAGACGGTGAGAATCGTGCCCTCGACGGGCTTACGCACCGCATTGAATGCCACTTCGACCGCACGCGAAAACGCATCATCGACGGCGTGAATATCGAAGGATTCATGACCCTCGAACCCTTCACACAGGCCACGCATGATCTGAGAGGTGATGACACCGGAATTACCGCGAGCCCCCATGAGGGCACCCGACGTAACCGCACGACGCTTGTCGGCGGAAGATGCCCCGATCGGCAAGGCGGCGAGGTTTTCCACCACCATCGCCAACGTCAAAGACATGTTCGTGCCCGTATCCCCATCGGGAACGGGAAAGACGTTCAGGCGGTTGATCTCATCCTTACGAGTATCCAACGCTTTGGCCGCAGCGGCGATCGCGTTGACGATATCGTTAGATGTGTAATTGCTCATATCCGATTTTCTCCTTGGTTATCTCAATGGAATAGATTTCGCACCACACGGATCCGCTAGTTGCGAACCTTTATTCCCTGTACATGCACCTCGACACCCTTCAAAGGCGCCTGCATGAATTCCTTCAGCGCGAAAGACACCTGATCAACCAGGTTGGTTGAAACGGTATTGATGTTGACACCGTGCTCGAGAATGACATAGAGACTGATCAGAGTACCCTCTTCGTCGGTGGAGACGACAACGCCGCGACGCAGACGCGATTGAGGCAAAAGTTTCGCCAAACCGTCAGCCGCATTAGGTGCAGCCATTCCCACGACGCCGTAACACTGCATAGCCGCATATCCTGCGACATCGGCGAGAACATCTTCAGAGACGATGAGACTACCTGGTACTTCGTTACTCATAACAATCCTTTCAAAGGGCCTAAGCCCCACGGTAGACAACCGAAGGAATAGTATACCCGATGAAACGATGTTATCCCGTCGGTTGACAAGAGGAACCAATAAACCTTCAAAGTGTACGGGTGAACGAGCCTCCGATGTACCTTTCACGAAGGAAGAAGGCACACGGAAAGGCGATTTCCTGTTGAAAGTGGAAAATTCCCTTGGATGACGGTAATGGATATGGTATAGTGCTAGGGCTTTATATCAACAGCGGTTTTCAATAGCCGAATGAAATAACGTACAGTAAATGGAGTGATTTCGAATGTCTAAGGTTTGTGAGATTTGTGGTAAGGCACCAAGCGCTGGTCGTAACGTCAGCCACTCCCATCGTGTCACCAATCGTACCTTCCGTCCCAATATCCAGAAGGTCACCATCAAGGTAAACGGCAAGGTCAAACGTGCCAACGTATGCACCAAGTGCATGAAGGCCGGCAAGATCGAGCGCGCATAGACGCGACGACCGTTCCTTTAAGGGAAACGATGAAAGCCATCCTCGCGGATGGCTTTTTTGTTGTGGATGGGAACGGATAACGCTCCCAAATACCTGAGTCGACTACTTCTTCGATTTGGACTTGAAGTCGAAAACCCCCTTGATGTCACTCATGGCATCGGCGAGTTCGGATACGACTTCCTTACCATCTTTATAGATATCGTTGATGGCGTGGGTGGCACCCGCAAGGTTCTCCTTCATCTGATCTGACATTTCGAAACCTTTGGCTTCCTTGTCATTGGATGAAGCCGAGAGACTCTCATCCGCCGCACCATCACTTTCATCCCGTACATCATCGGAGCCTGCAGCGGCAATGGCTTTCTCCATTTCCACCATCAAAAGATACACCTGATCGTCGATCTTATCGAATTTCTTGGCATAAGAATCCAAATCGAGCGGAGAAGAGTCAACCACTTCGCTCACGTCGTAGAGACGGGCATGAAGCCGATCGAGCATTGCGATGATTTCCTTATTCATAAACACCTCTTCTAACGGAAGCGCTGCTTCATAGCGCGATCGATTTCACGTTTTGCATCACGCTGCGCCATGGAAGCACGCTTATCGTAGAGCTTCTTACCACGTGCAACAGCCAATTCCACCTTGACCCGCGAATTTCGATCGAAGTATATCTTGAGCGGCACCAAGGCCATACCCTTTTCTTGGGTTTTCTGCGCCAGATCCCTGATCTGATTACGGTGAAGAAGAAGCTTCCTTTTGCGATCGGGATCGGGGTTATTCAAATTCCCATGGCTGTAGGGAGCGATGTGGAGGTTGTTCAGCCATACTTCATTGTTGCGAATCAAAGCGAAGGCATCCGTCAACTGACAGTTGTTTTCCCTGAGAGAGCAGACTTCGGTACCGGAAAGAACCAAACCCGCTTCATAGGTTTCCATGATTTCGTATTCATGGAAAGCGCGTCTATTCTTCGCGATTATCTTATCGGGATGCGCCATGATGCTATATTCCCGGAACGAACGAAACGTCATCGTCGAGATCGAGAATGAAACGCTTCAATACGCTGACGGTCCGTTCGAGGTCATCGAGACATATCACTTCGGTGGGTGTATGCATGTAACGCAGGGCAACCGAAACGAGGCCGCAAGGCTTACCGCCACGCGAAACCTGAATCGCACCCGCATCGGTGCCAGTAACGCCCGGTTCCGCCTCTATCTGCACTTCCACCCCTTCAGCTTCGGCGGCGGCGATAAGGCGCTCGAATACGACCGGATTGATATTGGGTCCACGTGCGATCACCGGACCCGCTCCGAGTTCGATGGAGCCGTATTTGGTTTTATCGATTCCGGGATAATCCGTCGCATGCGTGACATCGAGGGCTATACCGATATCGGGATGGACGCCGTAGGAAGAGGTCACGCCGCCACGCAGCCCTATCTCCTCCTGAACCGTAGCCGCACAGATGTAGTCACCCGGCGCCCCGCCGGCTGCCTTCAACTCCTCCATGACGCGTGTGGCAATATAAACACCCATCTTGTCGTCAAAAGCACGTGATACCGCCTTGTTCTTACCGAACTTCTCGAAACCGACGCCAAAGGTGATGACATCTCCGATACGAACCTGCTCTTTCACCTTCTTAGCCGAAAGACCGAGATCGATGACGAGCTTGTCCAATGGGGTCACCTTCTTGCGCTCATCAGCCTCGATGAGATGGATAGGTTTTCTGCCAACAACGCCACGCAGGGTTCCCGAATCCGTATGGACATCCACCCGCATACCCGGCAAAATGGCCGCATCAACCCCACCGACAGCCGACACACTCAAAAATCCCTTGTCATCAATGTAGGTGACCATCAAGCCGATTTCATCCATGTGGGCGGCAATCATGACCGAAGGAGCAGACCCCCTCCCCTGAAGTCGCGCATGGACAGCGCCCATGACATTGGTCTCGATTTCATCGGCCACCGGAGCAAGGCGCTCCCTGACGAGATTCGCCACACGTGTCTCCGAACCCGTCACCGAGGGAGTTTCGAGCAGAGCCTTCAAATAGTTCTTATCCACTTTCGTCATAACGACACCTCTCACATCGTGAGTTCATCTTGTTTCCGTATGAATTATAGCCTTTCGGCAAAGATATTCCCGATTTCGAACAAAAGGCCATCACCGTTTTCGCCGCGCAAGCCTTGAGGAGAACTCCAACTATCACCGATGGCGGTCGTGGGAACCTGAAACAAGTCGAGGGTTTTTGAATATGAGTTCCCTTCGACGAACAGACGTCTCCGTAAGCGTTGCCTCGATGCGCTGCCCCAAGCGATACACCCGTCCCGTCTCAACACCGGTCAACGTATAACGTTGGGGGTCATAGGAAAAGTACTCATCACCGAGATCTTCCAGAGAGATGATACCGCGAGCCGTATTTTCGAGGCGGATCGTCACACCGAAGGTAGATACCGAGGAGACGATACCTTCGAAGGAGGTCCCGATATCCTTCTCGAGATATTCGATGAGCTTCACAAGCTGTGATTCGCGTTCGGCCTCATCTGCGCTGCGTTCCATCTTCGAGGAGTGTTCTGCCATCCAAGGAAGAGCGTTTTTCTGAGCTTCGAAGGTTGCCGTATG
>CAJMLT010000037.1 GCA_905214325.1 uncultured bacterium | reverse complement strand
CCACCTCGTTCTGCCAGCGATTCGGGTCCTCCCCGTCGAGAACGTGACGATAGGCATTGACCACCGTTGCCACATAGAACGCCTTCTTTACCCGCCCCTCTATCTTGATGGAATCGACACCGGCGGCGATCAGCTCATCGATGTGGGCGAGCATGTTGAGGTCTTTGGAATTCATGATATGGGTACCCGACGCATCTTCCTCAATGGGAAAATACTGACCGGGACGCGAGGGTTCCACAAGGGAATACCCCCATCGGCACGGCTGCACACAATGACCTTGGTTGGCGGGACGGGATGCCAGATAATCGCTGATGAGACAGCGACCCGAAAGAGCCATACACATCGCGCCGTGAACGAATACCTCGATTTCAAGATCATCGGGAACGTCACGCTTCATCTGAGCTATTTCGGCAAGTGACATCTCCCGGGCACAGACGATGCGGCGGGCACCCAGCCCGTACCATACCCGTGCAGCAGCGGCATTCGACACCGATGCCTGCGTGGATACATGGATGGTGAGCGACGGGGCAGCGCGAACGATGGTGTCAAGCACCCCCAAGTCACTCACGATGACCGCATCAACCTGCGCGTCCGCCATCGCACGGGCATACATGCCCAAATCGGCGAGATCACGATCGTGGGCATACGCGTTACAAGTGACATAGACACGCGCGCCCGCAGCATGCGCCAGTTCTACCGCGGCGGGCAGGTCGGAGAGGGAAAAGTTTCTCGCACGCTGACGCAAACCGTAGCGATCGCAGGCCAGATAAACGGCATCGGCACCGAAGTGAAGCGCGTAGACCAGCTGCTCCATGCCCCCTGCGGGAGCAAGCAGCTCACACGTCCGTCGAGAAGGGTCGGTCATAACGCTCAAAGTTTTCTCGATGCCCGACCGCCCTTGAGGCGCTTCAGAAAGGAAAGGGCCTCATCGACCGAACCCAGGGGAACGGAAATCTTCTCATCTTCGCTGCGCCGCTTGATTTCGACCTTGCCCTCCTTGAGTCCACGCTTGCCCACCACGATCTGGACGGGCCAGCCGATAAGATCCGCATCGGCGAATTTCACTCCCGGGCGTTCGTCGCGATCATCCAAAGCAACCTCGAACCCGTCGGAAGCAAGCGAGGTAGCGAGCCTCTGCGCGACGGGGAACACTTCATCGTCACCGACATTGAGCGGAATGACACACACGTGAGCGGGAGCGATGGCCGTAGGCCAGATAATGCCGCGCTCATCGTTGTGTTGCTCGACGACGGCCGCCAAGGTACGCGTCACACCAACGCCGTAACAACCCATGAGAAAGGGCTTTTCGGTTCCGTCTTCAGCGGAATAGAGCGCGCCCATGGCCTTGGAATACTTATCACCCAACTGGAAGACCTGCGACACTTCGATACCGCGCGCACCTTCGAGTACAGCACCGCAATGGGGACAGGAATCTCCCGGTGCAACCAAGGATATATCGGCCCAGAAATCAACCGTGAAGTCGACTCCCTGTTGCGCTCCCACATAATGGAAGCCATCTTCGTTGGCACCGACAACCCAGCGCTCGATATCCTTCAAGCTTGAATCGGCGCCCACCTTGATGCCGGCAGGAAGACCAACGGGGCCGATGGACCCCTTGGGAAGTTCGGTTTTTCTGATTTCTTCGTCATCGAGCAGAACGAAACCGTTCATCTCACGCGAAGCCTTCAACTCGTTGAGTTCGTGGTCGCCGGGAACGAACAACGCGATAATCGTACCCTCGGCATCCTTGCCGACCATGGCCTTCACCGTGGCGCTTTCGGGAATATCGAGAAAGTGCGCAAGGCCCGCGATGGAAGTGACCCCGGGAGTGGCGATCTTCTCCATGGAGGTTGCGGGGTGCTCAACGGGATGGGGTAAGCAGGCACCCGCTTCGGTATTGGCGGCGAAGTCGCAGGACGGACAGTATACCAATTCAGCCTCGCCGGCTTCAGCGAGTGCCATGAATTCGCAGGTCACACTTCCGCCGATCTGACCCGAGTCCGCTTCGACGGGACGATAATCCAGCCCGACGCGCTCACAGATGCGCCCATAAGCCGCACTCATGACATCATAGGTTTCCTGCAGCGAAGCAGCATCGGCATGGAAGCTATAAGCATCCTTCATGATGAATTCCCGGCTTCGAAGAAGGCCGAAGCGAGGGCGGATCTCATCGCGGAATTTCGATTGAATCTGATAGAGGGTCGTAGGAAGCTGACGATAGGAGCGCAGCTCGTTGCGGACTATCGCCGTGATCAGTTCCTCATGGGTCGGCCCCAGGCAGAATCCATGATCGTGACGATCCTTCAGACGCATCAATTCGGGTCCGTAATCATCCCAGCGACCGCTTTCGTGCCACAGTTCGGCAGGCTGCAGGGCGGGCATCAGCATCTCGCGGGCACCCGTCGCATCCATTTCCTCGCGAACGATGTTCTCGATCTTGGAAAGCACTCTTTTACCCAGGGGTAAAAATGCGTAAACTCCCGAAGCTACTTTACGGATCATGCCGGCTCGCACGAGGAGGCGATGACTCGCGATCTCCGCATCGGCCGGATCTTCCTTCAACGTAGGAGCATACTGCTCGCTCAAACGCATGATATTGGTCATAATTTCCCTATCTCTTCCATCAAAGCGTCAACGATAACGCTCTCTTCCACCTTACGCAAGACCTTACCCCGAGCGAAGATAACCCCCGACCCGTCACCACACGCGACACCGATATCCGCGCCCGCCGCCTCACCGGGTCCATTGACCACGCAACCCATGACGGCGACTTCGATCGGACGGGGAACCTCACTCAAACGACCTTCGACCTCTTTCGCCAAGGCTATCAGATCGACCTTGCATCTCCCGCATGTCGGACAGCTGATCAGTTCGGGATATCTGCGGCGCAATCCAAGGGCGGAAAGGAGAGTCCAACAGGCCCTCACTTCCTGAACGGGATCGTCGGTAAGCGAAATGCGCATCGTATCTCCAATACCTTCTTCGAGCAGGATGCCCAAGGCGGCAGAAGATTTTATCAGTCCCTGAAACAGCGTTCCCGCTTCCGTAACGCCGATGTGAAGGGCAACATCGGGGATGCGGCGGCTGAGAAGCCGATAGGTCTCGACCGTCGTCGCCACATCGTGGGCCTTCGCCGAAACCACCACGTCGAAAAAGCCGCGCTCATGACAAAGCTCGACATAGCCGACGGCGGACGCCACCAGCTTTTCAGCTTGGGAAAGATCGTTTCGTGCCGCCAGTTCCGCATCGAGCGAACCCGCATTCACGCCGATTCGAATGGGAATGCCCCGCTCTTTCGCCACGTTCACAACGGGAATCGTGGCGTCCCATCCTCCGATGTTACCCGGATTGATGCGGAGTTTGGCGGCACCGCGACGGGCCGCCTCTATGGCGATATCGGCATTGAAATGAATATCGGCGACCACCGGCAAAGGCGAACGCTCACAGATGGACCCAAAGGCGTCGAGGTCGGTTCTGTGTGGAATGGCGATACGCACGACCTCGCATCCCGCTTCGGCCAGTCGCCCGATCTGAGCCAGATTGCCCTCGATATCGGACAAGGGCAACGTGAGCATGGATTGAACAACGCAGGGTGCGCCGCCGCCGAGAGGGATATCACCCACCTTCACCTGATGGGTCCGACTATTCGGTGCCGGGGAAGACTTTTCGTCGATCATGATCCTACCCCCAATTTCCGAAGACGAAACGTTGAACATCCTGATTCACCATGACCAGGAAAAAACCCACGAACAGAACAAGACCCGCCGTGGAAAGATAGTTGAGAACCCGTATCGAAACCGATCGTCGGGCTATTTTCTGGAAGACCTCGACAACGAAGCGGCCACCATCGAGCGGCGGAATGGGAAGCAGGTTCATCAGGCCGAGTGAAATGGAGATGACGGCCGAAAAGAACAGGAAATTCACCACGCCGGCTTCGAGGGCGTCTTTCGACATAACGGCGATACCGATGATGGAGGTGGAATTGGAAACCGTATCCATCGCGGTCGCCGGATTGAACAGCCCCAGGATAGCCACGCACACCATACCGATATAACGGAATCCCGCCACCACGGCATCGACGGGACTGAGGATGATATGGCTCATCTCCCCCGTCACCGTGCTCTGCACGTCGACGCCGATCAACGAATAGATGACGACGAACATCACAATGGTGTAGAGCAGATTCATCAAAGGGCCGGCAAGCAGGATAACGGAGCGCTTCCAAAACGGCAGCATGCAATACTGACAGGATTGTTCCTTTTCGTAGAAAGCGTCCATGTCATCCACGACGTGGGGCTCCCCTTCGGGAATTCCCTCGCGAGCCGGGGTTCGGTATATATTGATCTTGTCCTTGCGATGCGGACGCATAAGACAGCCCCACTCGGCAAGTTCCTCAAGGGCATCGTAGGCTTCCTGCTCGCCAAGGTCGAAGGCTTCCTCCACTTCCTCAAGCACCACCGTGCCGCGCTCGAGAGCATAGGCCAAGACGGCCTTGGCATGGGGGCTTCGCTGAGAGGACATGCCGCATATACTCGCATAACCTCCCAGGGGTACCGCCGTCAAACCGAAACGCGTACCTTTCCAGGTGAAACCGACGCTGGGACCGGGAAGGCCGATCATGAATTCGCTCACACGCACACCGAAGGCGCGGGCAGCCAAAAAATGACCCCCTTCGTGGATGAATACCAGAAAACCCAGTATCACCGTAGCCGCTATGATCATGATGAGAATATCCATGGTCACCATTATAGGCAAGGAATGGAGTCGGAAAACGCGGGGTCGGCGGGCAACAGAGAAATCACAGGGCTTTGTCGCGCACCCTGTCGGCAGCCGCAAGGCGGGCGCGAGTGTCCACTTCGAGAAGTTGCTCAATGCTTTCCACGACCTGCACCGGCGTAGCCTCCATAACCGCTTCGACGATTCGGGGGATATCCAGATAGGCACATTCCCGATTCAGAAACGACGCGACCGCAATCTCGTTGGCCGCATTCATGGCCGCCGGCAGGGTGCCTCCCGTAGATCCTGCGATCTTCGCCAAAGCGAGACAGCGGAACGTCTGAGGATCGGGAGCTTCGAACTCCAGTGACCCCAATGTCCTGAAATCGAGCGGCTCAACCGGTGCCGACCACCGCTGCGGGTAGCTCAAGGCGAACTGAATGGGAATCCTCATGTCGGTCGTTCCCAGATGGGCCTTGACCGAACCATCCGAAAATTCCACCATCGAGTGAATGGCGCTCTGGGGCTGTACGACCACTTCGATACGATCGTAGTCCATCGCGAAGAGATGATGCGCCTCGATGACTTCGAGGCCCTTGTTCATCAGCGTGGAAGAGTCGATGGATATCTTCCTTCCCATATTCCACGTGGGATGGGCGAGCGCCTGCTCGGGCGTGATGTGGCGCAGATCATCGATCTTCTTACCCCTGAAAGGACCCCCCGAAGCCGTCACCCACAACTTGACGACCTCAAGCGGGTTTTCCCCCAGCAGGCACTGATAGATGGCCCCGTGTTCCGAATCGATGGGAAGCAGGGTTTCATGAGTGGAAAGCGGCATGAGCAAATCGCCACCCACCACCAGGGATTCCTTATTGGCAAGTGCAAGCTTCTTGCCCGCACGCAACGTGGCATAACTGGCCTCCAAGCCGGCCGCACCGACAAGCGAATTGACGACGAGATCCACTTCGGGAAGAAGACATAGATCGATAAGCGCCTTCGATCCATATGCTATATCCACCCCGTCCCGTCCGACATCACCCCATGTCGCACGAAGATCCTCGTTGCCGATGACGGCATGGGAAACGTCGAATTCGCGCATCTGTTCCAGCATATCTTCGACGCGCGAATAAACCGCAACGGCAACCACGTCGATGCGATCGGCATGACGACGGGCCACGTCGAGAGTCTGGCTTCCGATGGAGCCGGTGGAGCCCAGAACGGCTATTCTGAGTTTTTCGGAACATACACCATCACGATCGAGGGAACCCTTAGAAGACATAGGGAATACACCCACCTAACACCAACATCAACGTGGAAACGAGCGTAACCAGAAACTGGGAGTCGCACCGATCGAGCAAACCGCCATGACCCGGCATGATGGTGCCCGAATCCTTGAAACCCGAATTGCGCTTGATGCGGCTTTCCACCAGGTCGCCCAAAACTCCGGCGAGCCCGCAGACGAAGCCGAACGCGAGAGCCTGAACATAAGACATCTCCACTCCGGGAATAAAGGTCAGAAGACACCAGAATCCCATGGAGAAAACGAGCCCCGCGATAAAGCCCTCCCAGCTCTTCTTCGGGGAAATGCTTGGAGCCAGCTTGTGCTTTCCGATAGCCGAACCGACCAGATAGGCGAAGGCATCGTTGCCCCAAACGCTGGCGAACACTCCCAAGATAAGCACCCCACCCCAGAATTCGGGAAGCACCATACGCACCAACATGGCCGCAGACATCATGAGACCCGTATAGGATGCGCCGAAAAGGCTGACCGCGACATCACCGATGCGGGCGTGATGCCAGAAAACGTACCAAACCAGCAGTACGAGAAGAAACGCAGCCATGGTGACCACGACACCGATGATGCCGAAAAGCCACATGCTTATGGGAAAGAGAGCAGAAGCCACGATGCCCAACAACTCGTTGGGAAGCTTGGCGTCGGCACGGAGCATATAGTAGAATTCCCCGGCGCAAATAGCCGAGAGCGCCGCCAAGTAGAGAGCCGTCGTCACATCGGATGCCAGGATGCAGATGACCGTAAGGGAGATATAGATGACTCCCGTTCTGATTCTCACCTGCAGATTCGAGGGATTCTTCAGCTTCTTCGGTGTTTTCTCGAGCGCCTTCCGCTTGAGACGGGTCGAGCGCTTGTCTTCGCTGCGGTCTTCGGAATCGCGCGCGGCAACGGACTCTGCATCGGGCGCTGGGGAATCGGCGGCAAGCGAAGGAGAAGACACGGAAGTGGCATCTTGTTCCGAAGACCCATCGACAAGATCGTGGGAACGGGAACGATCGAAGGACTTACGAACACGCTGAGCCATGATCACACCGCTCCATAGCGACGATCGCGAGCCTGATAAGCCAACAAAGCTCGGAGGAATTCGTATCGATCGAAATCGGGCCAGAGCACCTCGGTGCAGTACAGCTCCGCATAGGCTATCTGCCATAAAAGGAAGTTCGATACCCTCATCTCACCCGAAGTGCGGATCAGCAGATCGGGATCGGGCATATCGGCGGTGTAGAGATAGCGGGAAAACACGTCCTCGTCCAAGGGTGGGCGCCGGTCGGCAGGTTCGGCCATATAGGACTCGATGGCGTCGATGATTTCGCGCCGTGAGCCATAATTCACCGCAACCAACAACGTCATCCCCTGATTGTCGCGCGTGCGCTCCCAAGCCTGCTCGAACGCCTCACGGGTACGCCGAGGGAGATCCTCGAGATGGCCGATGGCCTTCACCCGTACCCCTTCTTCATGCAGGCCATCCACTTCGGCCAGCATGGTTTTGGCGAAAAGGTTCATCAAACCGATGACCTCATCCTGGGGGCGCTTCCAGTTTTCGGAGGAAAACGAATAGATGGTGAGATAGTCGACGCCGACATCATTGGCGCAACGGATGGTCTCGCGCACCGCTTCGATCCCCGCCTTATGACCCGACAGGCGATTCTTCCCGCGCTTCTGGGCCCAACGCCCGTTGCCATCCATGATGACCGCAACGTGACGGGGAACCCGATGGGGATCGAAGGCTTCCAGATCGATGTCATCGGGAAGATCGGGGAACAGGTATTCCAGCGGCTTGCGCATAAGATTCTTTCGCTTAGACCGTCATCACTTCGGACTCCTTGGTGTTCAGATACTCATCCACCAAGGCGACGTATTTGTCGGTCATCTTCTGGACATCACCCTCACCGCGACGCTTTTCGTCTTCGGGGAGGCTTTCCTGCTTGACCGCTTTTTCGATATCGCTGTTCGCATCGCGGCGGGCGTTACGAATGGAAACGCGCGCTTCCTCGGCAAACACACGACACTGCTTCACCAGTTCAACGCGACGCTCTTCGGTAAGAGGGGGAAACGGCAGACGAATCACCTTGCCGTCGTTGTTGGGGTCGACACCGAGATCGGCCTCTCGGATGGCCTTTTCTATGGCGACGAGCGCCGTCTTGTCCCACGGGGAAATGACGAGCGTCTGAGCATCGGGGGTCTGGACGGCCGCCATCTGATTCACCGGCGTGGGCGTTCCGTAGTAATCGACCCGCACGCGATCGAGGATCATCGCATTGGCGCGACCCGTACGAACGGAGGCAAAATTATCTTTAAGCTGATCGAGGACGCCCTTCATGCGCTCTTCGGTCTTTTTCTTCGTTTCTTCGATCATCATCTTCCTTCCCGTATGCCTTAGCGGCTGCTTTCCGAATTCCAAACCTCAATCGAAACCATCTCACACGTACGCGATTACGCCGTCACCGTGGTTCCGATGTTGTCACCCTTCAAAATACGTGCGATATTGCCCGGAACCGTCAGGTCGAACACCAAAATGGGCAACTTGTTATCCATGCACAGCGATGTGGCCGTCGAGTCCATGACATGGAGTTCGCGGGCGAGCACCTCAAGATAGCTGATGGTCTCGAAACGCTGGGCATCGGGGTTGATCATGGGGTCATCGTCGTAGATGCCATCGACCTTCGTTGCCTTCATCAGGCATTCCGCGTTGATTTCACAGGCGCGCAAGGCCGCCGTGGTGTCGGTGGTGAAGTAGGGATTACCCGTGCCGGCGGCGAAAATGGTAACGATGCCCTTTTCCAGATGATGGATGGCGCGGCGGCGGATATAGGGTTCGGAAATCTGACGCATTTCGATGGCGCTCATGACGCGGGTCAAAATACCGTGGCGCTCGAACGCATCCTGAAGAGCGAGAGCATTCATACAGGTCGCAAGCATGCCTATGTAGTCGGCCTGAGCGCGGTCCATACCTTCGGCGGAGCCGGCAAGCCCCCTGAAGATGTTTCCGCCACCGACGGTAATGGCAAGCTCTATGCCGTCATCGACGATTTCCTTGATCTGGACGGCCAGGTCCTCAACGACCTTGGGGTCGATTCCGTATCCGGCCTCACCCATCAAAGCCTCGCCGGAGAGCTTGAGAAGTACGCGCTTGTATTTGTAATCTGAGCTCATGCTTGCCCTTTCGTCGTCTGATATCGCTGTTCATATTACCGTAAAACGAAGGGTGGTGGCCGAAGCGCGGGCAAAAAACCTCTTCCCATCATCTCGGTGCCTACCACCCACATTTCCCCCTATGAAAAAGGGCAGGTGAACCCTGCCCTTTTCATTTCGTCCGAGAAAACCACTCTCTTATGAATCGGCGCCCAATTGAACGTCTTTCGTCATTTCCTGTCCGTTGCGGTTGAGCGTCACGGACACCGTGTCGCCCACGTTGTAGGCACGTACGGTCAGCACGAGGTCGGAAGAGCTTTCGACGGTGGCATCGTTGATCTTGGTGATGATGTCCCCTACTGCGAGTCCCGCCGTCTCGGCGCCGGAACCGGAGGTAACCGCCGAAACGTAGGCACCCTTCTCAACCGGTAGGCCATAGCGCTGCGCCATCTGGGAGTTAATCGTGGTGGAAGAAACGCCCAACTGAGCGTGGGACGGGGTCTTGCCGTCGATGATCTGCTGTGCGATGCTGACGGCGTAGTCGACCGGAATGGCGAACCCGACCCCCGAACTGGATCCCGAGGTGGTGGCGATCAGCGTGTTGATCCCGATCAGCTTACCGTCCTTGTCGACCAAGGCCCCGCCGGAATTGCCGGGATTGATGGCGGCATCGGTTTGGATCATATTGGTGTAGACCGCCGAAGACGACGAGCTGTAGAGAGAAGATGACGTGCGGCTCACCGCGGATACGATGCCCGTGGACACCGACTGCTCAAGACCGAAGGGACTGCCGACAGCCATAACCCACTCGCCCACGATGAGATCGGACGAGCTTCCTATCTCCACCGCCGTAAGACCCGTCGCTTCTATCTTGAGAACCGCAAGGTCGCTCGACGAATCGGTGCCCACGACCTTGGCCTCGTATTCGCTACCGCCCGCCACAACAACCAAACGCGAGGACCCCTCTATGACGTGATAGTTAGTGAGGATATATCCATCCGAAGACAGGATAACCCCCGAACCGAGGGAAGATTCCGTTTCACTTTGCTGCGAAGAGGACATCATCCCGGCGAATCCCTGGGTCTGCGTTTTCGTGTAAACGTCGATGTTGACTACGGATGGCAGGGTTTTCTGCGCTACGACTTCGGGGAGATTGGTGTCGTCGCCCTGAACGGTGATGGATGTTCCGCCCGTCGATCCTATCGTGGTCGAAGACGAAAGAGGATGAACGATCATGAATGCCCCACCCGCTATCACACAGGCGAGAAGAGCGCCCAGGAAGCCGAAAAGGAACATCTTGCGCGTCGAAGGGGTGCGATTGTGCGTGGGGGCCGGCGCATCCTGATGGTGAAGAGGATGTTCGGGAAGCGGAGAAGTTGAACCAGACGGCACGTCATCGGTCCGATCGGGCGGAATGGGCCCCTCTTGATACGGCACGGTACCATCGACTCGAGACGATGTTTCCCGATTGCTTTCCTGTTCGTTCATATCACTTCCCCCTTCGGTTTCGAAGCGCCCGACTGATTATTACGCCCTTCAGTTTGCCGCAGGTGCACCCGAAAAAAATCCTCCACCCGATGACAACCCGCAAAACTACAAAGGACGAACAAATCATCTCCATTTTTGGCTTCATGCAAGAAAAAAGCAGGTCAAAGACCTGCTTGAAAGTGTTCACCCTATGGAGGAAATTCGCGGCAAAACCACTACGCCGCCCGTTTCATTCCCGCACTACTTCCCTTAGGACGTGGTGGTCGGTGTTGTGGTGGCGGGCGTCACCTGGGACTGGATGAGGGACAAAGCGGACAGATCAGCCGGATCACCGAGCCACTTCTTTTCTATCACCGACACGATTCCACCCGACTTCAAAGACGCAAGCGCCTTGGAAACCGCGCTTTGAACCGCCGTGTTTTCGGACGATACCGCAATACCGTAGGAAACGGGGTCCTGCAGCAGGGCGATGGGATAGGCTTCGACGTTCGAGGAATGAGCGACGTAGGCCCCTATCGTGGAGTCGGCCGCAACGAAATTGACCGAACCACTACTCAGAGAACTGAAAGCCCCCTGAAGGTCGTTTGCCGTCTTCAGATGCGCCTGACCCAGACGGTCGGACACTTCCCAAGCACTCATGGACGAAGATTGGGCGGCCACCGTGAACGTATCGGTTGCAGCGGGAACCTTGGTCGAGGACGAAGGGGAGAATAGCGCCACCGCCGAGCTCATATATGATTCGGAAAGCCAGTAGGAAGAACCCTGGGCTTTCACGCCCATGACGATATCGACATCTTCTTTGGAGAAGGCATTGGCAACATCGGTACCCACATCCACCAGCTCCAGTTTCAAGCCCAACTCATCGGCAAGCGCAGCGGCGATATCGACATCGATACCGACGATCACACCCGACGACTCAACGGCATATGGAGCATTGGAGGCGTCGACACCCACACGCAGCGTTTCCTTGGTGTTGAGCGAAGAATCCTTGATCACCTGGCTTTTCTTCTGAGGGGTGTAGTCCTGAGACGAGCAGCCACTGAGCAGGCCGACCAAACACAACGACATCACCAAAGCAACAACAAGAACCGTTACTCGTTTCATCTGAGTAATTCCTCTCCAACGATAACCTCAAATGCGCTTCTTTCGGCTGACCTAGTCTTTGACCCCACACTCGCGTACCGGAACTAAGCCCGAATCATCGGACATCGCCCTCTCGTCCGCGCGACCGTATGTCGCTTTCACAGACGGTACGGCTTACCTCTAGGATGCGCCATGCTCGTTCCGGCGAACCGGTAACTTACGTGGATCCTTTTGACCGCATCTGCCCTGGACTTGGAAAAATCCGCAACTACAGACCCAAAAGAAGCCTTCCCAGTGTAGCAGATAAGATCCCCCGATGAAGCAGGGCGGGAATGCCTGCGGGAATTCCCCACACGCCACAGGGAAGTGCCTTGTGGGTGGTACCCCACCCCCTCCCTCCATCGCAGAAGCGATAGAGGGAGGGGGCTCAAGTCTGCGTGCGAAGGACAAACCTCCGCGGATTCGAGATACGAGATCAGAAAGAGAAGCAGGGGACGACGCAAAAACCCCCTGGAAGAAAACCAGTTTGGTTTGGATAGCCAGCGATGCTCACGCACTCGAAGTACCCAGCGGAGTTCGGAGTAGACGAACGCTCCCACCAGGAGGCAAAAGAGTAAAGTCCTGAGGGGTCACCACCGGCACGGGTTTTACCTATGCCCGCAAGGGAGGGGTTGTAGCCAGTGGGGTCGGTCACCTTACCGCTCCAGTAGGTGTACTGGGAGCCTTCGGACTGGGTGTAATCATCACCTTTGTAGGTTATGGTTGAAGTTCCCGTCAACTCACTAAAGGACATGAGCCAGAGCTTGTCGGAAGTTGTGGTGGTAGCGCCCGTGCTGTCGCCGATAGCACTTACCTTGTTCACCGATTTCAACTGAGAGGTGAAGTCAGTGTCGAAAAGGTTGTAGATTTCGCCGCTGTTCATGCTGGTACGCAGGGACATCTTGGCCCAACCACCGGAGTTGGAGTCAATTGAGTTCATGGCATAGGCTGTAGGAAGCGAATGAACGGCTTGGAAGGTGAGACCGGAGCCATCACTATCATGTGGTCCTACTTGTACGATGCGGGCCTCAAGGTAAGTACCGTCGGTAAGTTGGGTGTAGAGATGATAGGCATCGTTGTTCATATAGTTGCTATAGGTTGAGTAGTAGGTTGAGTTAGAGCCATTAGCGGCGATGTCGGTAGCGGCGGCTTTGATTTGGGTATTGGTTTGGACAGCACCCTTCGTGGGGTCAGATGCTCCCTTAGGAGCAATCCAGAAGACACCGAGCTCTTTCCACTGTGCCGTATAAGTTGCATGGCCTGTGGGGTTGGAACCGATGGGGTCATCGGGACCGAAACCACTGGTGAGTTTCCAGCTATCGAAGACGTAGCCGTCTTTGGTGGGGGTACCGGGGTCGGTGATGGTTTCGTCTTTTGTTTTCTCTTGGGATTTGGTGGAAGTGTCATCACCGAACGTACCACCATCAGCATCGAAGGTGACGACGTAGGTATAGCTTCCCTCGGTTGAGGTTGTCTTGGAACCATCTATTCCCGAATAGAGAGCGGTGAAAGTGATGTCGGCATCGGGGATGGTGAAGGGCTCTCCTGACTTAACAAGAGAGGTCTTGGCAGTGCCATCTTCTTCGGTCCAGCTTGCAAGGTAGCGGGAGAAGGGATTGCCGTTGTTGACGAGGGTGGAACCATCGAAAGCGGTGATGATGGTACCTGCTTTATAAACTGTGGCGGAAGGCAAGGTAGTACCGGTTCCTCCTGCTGCATCATAGGTAAGGGTGTGTTCTGCTCCGTAATCCACCTGTAGGGTGAACGAGACTGGTTTTGAGCTGATGGTGTCGGAAGTGCCCGAAGCGTTGGCTTGTTCCGAATAGAGGGATACTTCGGCTTTACTGCCGATGGTCTTGTTTGCAACCAAGTTGGTGATATCGAGTGTGATGGAGTTGCTGTTAGCTTCAGCTACTTCACCATAGAGGGTGGTATCACGAGAGGTGTTGACGAGAGCTGAGAGGTAGTTGGCATTGGTGGAGGTAACGGGGATGGTGATCTTCGTTGCTCCCCAAGGGACTTTGACGGTAGAGCCTGAAACGGTGACGTCTCCCTTGTCGGTGGTGGCGTTGGAGAGCGCTGCTGAGATAGTGGTGTCGGTGTCTTTTACTACGGCTTTATAGGTGGAGCCAGAAACAGCGTCCGAAGTAGGCTTGCCGTTAGTGAGAGTGTTAACCGTAGTCAAGCTGGCGCCGCTAGTGGAATCTCTCAGGAATGCGATCTTGGACGTATCGATATCCATGGAGGGACGTACACCGTAGGAGCCCGCTGTTAGGGTGGAGCCGGTGATGGGCGTATCCTGCGTGTAAAACTTAGATAAACCATAGACACCTTGCGACTCTACATAGCTTCCTACCTTGATCTGGGAGGTAGTACGCTTGAATCCTGTCCAAGAGGAATCGCTTCCTGCGAAGTTGGAGGTATTTCTTAACTGACCATCAGGCTTATAGAAGCAATACATACATACCGTACCGGCAGGGATGACATCTCCCGGGTTTACTTGGATGATTCTGTTGTTTTTCACATAGGCAAAGATTCTACTTCCGAACTTTTCACTCATCCAATTCACGGTCGTGGATGCATACTGATGCCGCCCACTGACATCATCACCTGAGCTTTCGAGATAGAAGTTGTTATAAACGGTGTCACCTGCGTGTATGAATTGGGTGGAAGAGGTATAGACAGAAAACCACTGAGTGGTGGCACGATCCAAGTCCCACGTGCCTCCAGCACTTGCCGTGTAGTTATTGAGGTTGTAGTTCTGAGACCAGGCGTAGGGTCCTCTTGCTATAAGGGTGTCATCGTATTGAGGGCCATTGAGCTCTCCTGACACTCTCAGGTTATTGAGCGAGGTGGTGTTGTCAGCGTTGGCATAGGCTTGCCAAGACAGAGAATTGGATGATCCTGAGTCACTGAGCCAGTATCCCTTATCGCTTGAGGGAAGCACGCTTCTCCATGAGTTGAGATCGGATACCGACGGGATACTCACGTTGGAGAGAATCCCTTTTGCTGCATCACTTCCGTATTGGTTGG
>CAJMLT010000036.1 GCA_905214325.1 uncultured bacterium | reverse complement strand
CAACCAGCACGGCTGAAAAGATTAATCTTCTCAACAACGTTTTCATCATTTGCGATGATGAACCTTCTGAGCTAACTTTTGAAATTCCAGTAGAGGATAGGGGCTAACATGAAATATTTGGAGTTCAAAATTAAGAATTACAAGGCGATTGCTGAGGAAGTCTCGATTCCAATCAATCCAATATCACTCCTGCCTCTGATTGGCGCAAATGAGTCTGGTAAGACTTCTATCCTTCAAGCCATTCACGCTTTTGATTTCAGTAATGATCGAGAAAACGACGGTACGCATCTGTCGGACATCAGAAACCTTTATCAGCCAATGAAGGAAGAACCGTCTTCAATCACTGCGCTTATTAAAATAAGCCATCAAGAACTTCTATCCATCTTGGAAGAGGAAGACATTGAAAGAAATCCCGATTTGGGTAAAGGCGGAAAGCTTAGTATTACGCGCGAAGTGTTCGATAAAGATCGGTCCCATTATATTGTTGATGGCATTGCGGACCGTGAGGAAGGGAACAGAATCGGCAACAAAATTGTTGCAGAATTGCCTTTTATTATTTACAACGATGATTTTATTGAGCGACCCGATTCAATGGTCGAAGTTCCGCTAGAGGAACCGCAGCAATTGTCTGGCTGGCTTGGAATATACGCGAAAGCATTTCAAGCAGCTGGGTATTCAATTTTTAGCGTTGTTGATCAAGAAACGAACTTCAGGAATAGTGCGCTAAGTGATGTTTCCGTTGGAATCAACGAGATGCTTATTGAAGAATGGGCTCGCATATCGCTTGACGATGGCAAGTGTCTTAAAATCCATCTCGGCTTCAGTGACAGAAAGCTTGAAATTAAAATCGTAGAGACGATCAACAATCGCGAACGCTTCTTTGATATTTCTGAAAGAAGCAAAGGGTTTCTATGGTTCTTTAATTTCGTTATGAAAATACGATATAACCCTAAAGGAACAGGCCAGTCGAGCGATATTGTCTACCTATTGGATGAACCGGGCTCCTACCTTCATGCATCGGCCCAAGAAAAGCTTTGTAAGATGCTCAAATCAATATCAAACAAAGATGGGAAGGTTATTTATTGCACGCATACCCATCACTTACTTGATCCAAAGTATATTCCAATAAAAAATATCTACCTTGTCCGCAAGAGTAACAATGGCGTTGTTTCTTTGGCTAGAGCTATCGATGCCCCAACAAAGACGAAGAAAAACAATGAATTGCAGCCCGTTTTTGAGGCCTTGCAAATTGCGGATTGGGACTTTTTCCGTCAGAGCGAAAGAGTTGTTCTTGTTGAAGGGATATACGACAAGTACGCAATTGAATTTTTCTGTGGACAGAAAAAGAATACAGTTATTTTTCCTGGTACAAGCGCCAGTTCAATATACGAAAGAATCCCTCAGTGTATTGCGTATGAAAAGGATTATGTTGCGCTTTGGGATAATGACAAGGAAGGCAAAGCCTATTATGAAAAAGCATGTAATAAATTTGGGGCTATTGAAAAACAAAAATTTCATTGCCTTCCATGCATAAAGGAAAAGCGTCAAGTTCGGATGGAGACCTTCATCGGCCAGGATGCATTGGACGCCATCGTTCGTGAGCTGCAAATGCCGCAAAACTCAACATATGAAAAAACGATGCTAGCGCTTGTCGGCATTGAAGAAAAAGAACGCAGAACTTTATTGCGTGCAGTTCCGCAAGAAACAATTACCCGTTTTGACGAGCTGGCATCTTTTTTGTTTACGTAGACTGCGAGCCTTTGTAGCCATACGCTTATTAGCCTGCTGGCGCCAATTGACAAGAATTAGGCGGAAGCCTCCTTTCGGGAGCCTCCGCCCGCTTAGTGGCTAGCCGAGGTCGTTGCTATCCACGCCAAGCGCGTTACGGTGGTGGCGAAGAAGAGCTTTGCACTCGCCCAGTATCAGCATGGTCACGATGTCGAACCGGACGGTGCCTTCGGGCGTGTCAAGGTGCTCTGCCAAGTAGGCTGCGGCGATGCGCTCGAACATCTTGCGGTCGGGCGTTTCAGTTCCAAGTCCGGTGCCTTCGTTGTCTCGAATGGTGGCGGCTACGAAAACCAGCTCGTCTTCATCGCGGACCACGAAGTCGATCTTGTCCTTGCCGTGGGCCCAACCGTCTTCGACAATTTCCATGTCGCGTCGCTGCAAGAAAGTACGGATACCGCGCAGTGCCTTTTCGTTGGTGTTTGCTTTCATGGTGATGACCTCCTATATTGTTTTGGCTCGCATCCCTTATGAGCGAACCTTGTGACTCGGAGGCCACCCGGGTTCCGGTCAAATGCAAGGGAAAAAAGCAAAACGCGCAGCGCTTGAGTTTTTGGCACCACCCACCAACGCACCCAAAAAGTTTTTGCGGCCCTTGTGTGCAGAGCCGGGTTCTGGGTGAGTCTGTAGAGTTCAAGAGGGCGCCATTGGGTGCGCAGCCATGTAGGTGGTAAACATGCAGCAACAACAGAGATGCACCTGCACATGCGGCTGTACTTATCATGCAGCAGAGTTTGAAGCGTAAGGATAGAGGGGGAACCGCGGCATGGGGAAGAAATACGACTATTCCGAGTTAAACAAGCAGATTGTCTTAGCCGACTTATTCGAGGACGACGAAAGCATTCTGAGCGGCGTGGCGATACGCGCCAAAGATGTCAATGCCTTCATTAAAGCAGTAGAGAAGATGGCGCAAGAGCAGTTTGGCGGCGCGACCTTTGTTGAATTGTTGGATGAAGACACCGATGACACTGTAATTACTGCTGCAATTCAGCAAAGTGACCGGGAAGAACGTGACAAGGTCATTGCCGCAGCAGAGCGGATATTGCACGAAGCACAGTAGCAGACGTTTGACTACATCCAGCGAAAGACTGCGTGGAACAGCCACGCAAAAAAGGCCAGGGTGCCTTTGAGCAGAGCGACAAGTATCTTCATGTCAATCACGTCCCATCTCGTTAATCTTTACCGCTTCCGTTTCAATGTTGGCAGCGGTGCTGCCACCGCCGAAGCCGATGAACTCGCGTGCCAGAAGCGCAACCAGCGCCGCTGTGCGCTTGTCTAACACACAACCAGTGCGTATGCGCGTTAGTTCCAAGTAAATGTCGTGCATGACGTTTTTAAGCGCCTTGTAGACCTTTGTACTGGGTTGCACCACCACAGTCTCGTCGGCAAGCTTGGCCATGATGTAGTCTTGCTTGGTCATGCCGCTTGCGGCCACCAGTGCATCAAGGTGCTGAGCCTGCTCGGGCGACACCCTAAACGACACCGTCACGCATCGTTGCCGTGCATCGTTTGGACAAGACATCAGGCACTCCTCCAATCTGCGTCCAGGGCGCGCGCCATCTCGTTTTGCTTATCGGGGAACAGGTGCGCGTAGCGAAAGGTGATGTCGGTACTCTCGTGGCCCATGCGCTCGGCAATACCTACGGCAGAAAAGCCCATGTCTATAAGCAGCGACACGTGGGAGTGGCGCAGGTCGTGCACGCGTATGCGCTTCACGCCAGACACCTTGCAACCGCGGTCCATCTCGTGTGCCAAGAAGTGCTTGGTAAAGCCAAAGACGCGCTCGCCTGGTGCAATTGCCTCAAGCTCAATGTATTCACGCATTTCGTCTGCAACAAAACGGGGCAGCGCAACGCTTCGCACCGATTTTGGGGTCTTGGGGTCGGTTATCACATCGCGCCCTTTGAGCCGCTGGTAGGATTTCGTGACCGACAGCGTGTTGGCCTCGAAGTCGAAGTCGACAGGCGTGAGCGCCAGCATCTCGCCTAAGCGCAGGCCGCACCAGTATAAAATCTCAAAGGCATGAAAGGCCTCAGGCTTGTCCATCACGGCATCGGCGAAGGCGTTGTATTCCTGTTTAGTCCAAAACAGCATCTCGCCGCCCTTTTTGCTGCCAATCTTTGCTGTCTTTATGCAAGGGCTCTTAGGCAAATCGTAATAGCGCACAGCATGGTTGAAGATAGCAGAAAGCTGGTTGTTGATAGTGCGTAGGTACGTAGGCGAATACGGCTTGCCGCTCCTGCCTGCCTTGGTCATCATCTGGTTTTGCCAGCGCATCACATCGGTGCCATCAATCTCACCCATGCGCATGCGCCCAAAATACGGCAGGATGCTGTTCTCGATGATGGATTCCTTGGTGTACCACGTGTTTTCCCTGATGCGGGGGCGAATGTCCTTCTCGTAGATCTTCACGAAGGCATCCATGGTCATGTCTGTGCCCGTGTCCTGCGTGGCTAAAAACTCGTCTTCCCAGCGCCGTGCTTCTGCATTGCTCGCAAAGCCACGCTTGGTCTTGTGCCTGCGCTTGCCGTAGTAGTCGCGATACCACGCTTGTACGCTCCATGTGCCATTTGGCTCCTGTGTGGTGGCCATGGCGTTAGTCCTCTATATCGCTTAGGAAGTACGTGCGCTCAAAGTAGCCTTCGTCTATGCGACCTGCACGCACACGCTTGCCGCTTGCAGCTACTTCCTTGTTAAGGTCTTTTATCACCTGATATGCCGTTCGCTTAGATATGCACAGGCGCTCGGCTACTTCTTGTGCGCCTATCAGTCTGGGTTTGTCCATTGCAGTGTCCTTTCGTGTTTGCAGCACGTTAGTGTGCTGTTCTTTTCTATAGCATATCAGCACGCATATGTGCTGTCAATGTCATTGCGTACATTTTCGTGCTGTTGTATTCTCTTACCAGCAAATAATGAAGTCTCATGCAGCACAGAAACGGAGCATCAATCCATGACCACAGGGCAACGCATACGCGCCTGTCGCAAGACGGCAGGCCTTACACAAAAGCAGCTCGCCGAAGCAGTGGGACTTACCGAGTCTGCCGTGCGCAACTATGAGTTGGACATACGCACGCCCAAAGACGACCAGATAAAGGCGATGGCCAAGGCCATGAAAGTTGCACCAGCTGCGCTTGCTGAATTCAAAGTGGATAGCGCACGTGAGGTACTGGAAGTACTGTTCCGCTTGGAAGACACGTTGGGTTTCATGCCAGTCGAGAACGCGGATAAGATGGGCATAGGCATAGACCCGCATGCTAAGCGTGCGCCCAAGATGAACGTCGCCCTTAAGGCATGGAAATCTATGCGCGACAAGCTGGAAGCAGGCGAGGTTTCACAGGCTGAATACGACGCCTGGAAGGCGTATTTCAAAGGCTAACTGCATAGGTGCAAGCCACTTGGTAGTCACTCATTTTTTACCCCTGGCGTCTTTGTTGGGGGGTTGCTTTTCGCCCAAAACGCCCCCTGCGCGCCACTTTTGGGAATAATCAGAGCTGTTTTTAAGCGCCCAAAACAGGGCAAAAACGGGCACTGAGTTCCAGCAAACGCCAAATTTCAGATTTTTACTCCCCAATCTTTACCTGCGGAAACGTGATTTTGAAGCGAGTGAGTTCCAATTTGAGTTCCAGTTGGGGAAAATTGGCGGCGCGGCACTTTTGGGAATAATCAGCGCGTTTTCTGTTGTCCACACATCGCACCCCAATCCACCTTATTTGCGCTGCCGTCACGTGGCACACGAACAATGTGCATGTGGGGAGTAATCAGATGCAAAAACTGCAGGTAAATAGCTATGAAAAGGCCCCGAAACTGGTGCTTCGAGGCCTTATTCCTTGTAATTATTCTTTTTGAATCTGGTGTCTTGCAGGAAGCCTAAACCACTAGAAGATAACAGGTAATAACGTAGGGAACGTGCTGGACAAACACACGAACATTTCTTCGGTCACTCCCACTCAATCGTCGCGGGCGGCTTGCTGGTGATATCGTATGCCACGCGGTTCACGCCCGGCACCTCGGCCACGATGCGGCCCGACACGCGCGCCAACACATCGTAGGGCAGCTTCGCCCAGTCGGCGGTCATGGCATCGCTCGACTCCACGGCGCGCAGGATGATCGGCCGCGCATACGTGCGCTCGTCGCCCATGACGCCGACGCTCTTGATGTCGGGCAGCACGGCGAAATACTGCCAGCAGGCATGCTCGGAATTGCGATCGCCGGTCTGCTCGAACAGGGCCTCGTTATAGGCGTCAAGCTCTTCGCGCACGATAGCGTCGGCGTTCTTCAGGATCTCCAGCTTTTCGGGGCTCACCGCGCCGATGATGCGGATGGCCAAGCCGGGTCCTGGGAAAGGCTGGCGATGCACGATGTGATCGGGCAGGCCGAGTGCCGTACCCAGCGCACGGACTTCGTCTTTGAAGAAGTGATCCAAAGGTTCGATCAGGTCGAAATGCACGCCTTCGGGGAAGGGGATCAGGTTGTGATGGCTTTTGATCGTAGAAGCCTTGCCGCCGGTTTTGCGCGCACCACTTTCGATGATGTCGGGATAGATGGTGCCTTGAGCAAGGAATTTCACCCCGTCGAGGTCTTGCGCGACGCTGAAGAATTCCTCCCAGAACTGCGACCCGATGATCTTGCGCTTCGCCTCCGGGTCGGTCACTCCGTCAAGTAGATCGGCATAACGCTGCTCGGCATGCACGTGGATGAAGTCGACGTCGAATTGCTCGGTGAAAACCTCTTCCACCTCTTCGGGCTCGTTTTTGCGCAGCAATCCGTGATTGACGAACACGCAGGTCAGCTGCTTGCCGATGGCGCGTGCGCACAAGGCCGCCACCACACTTGAGTCCACGCCGCCGGAAAGACCCAGAATCACCCGGTCATCGCCCACCTTCGCACGGATTTCGGCCACCGAATCCTCGATGATGGAATCCATCGTCCAGTCGGCTTTCAGCCCGCATATCTCGAAGAGGAAGTTACTCAGGAGATCCTGGCCATAGGGGGTATGGCGCACTTCGGGATGGAACTGCGTGGCATAGAACTTACGCTCGGCGCATTCCATCGAAGCCACGGGGCACACGTCGGTGGTCGCGGTGACGATGAATCCTTCGGGCACGGCATTCACCGCGTCGCGGTGACTCATCCACACCGTCTGCTCGCCCGGCGTATCCCCGTAGAGCGCCGAGGCGCCCTCATCGCAGCGGACCAGCGTGGCGGCTCCGTATTCACCCTTATCGGTGTGCCCGACCGACCCTCCCAGTGTCGTCGCCATGATCTGCTGCCCGTAGCAGAAGCCCAGGATCGGAAGACCCAGCTCGAAAATACCCGGGTCGATTCCGGGCGCGTCGTCGGCATAGACGCTGGCCGGACCCCCGCTCAATATCAGAGCCGCCGGCTTCATCGCGGCTATTTCCGCTGCCGAAGTGTCGCAGGGAACGATTTCGGAATAAACGGAAAGGTCGCGCACGCGGCGGGCGATTAGCTGTCCGTACTGGGCACCGAAGTCGAGAACGAGGACGGTGTTGCTTGTGGGGGAATTCGCGCTGGTGGAGGGGCTCACGAAGGACTCCTTTTCATGTCGTGTTCGGGCTCTCGTATGATGTTCGGATGCGCCGAGGATGAACGGGGGAGTGCGATACTCGTTTCCTCCGTATGTCGTCGGCGCATGCCGGTGAATCGATGCTCACAATCTTACACGAAAAGAAGGATGCCCGTAGGGAAAAGGGATCGTTCGGAAGTACCGTTACCGCCGCCCGTGTTTGCCGCGCGCTTTGTTTCGGGAGGTGCGTATCCGCGATCGCGCCGCTTCGGTCGATCGCCCTGCTTCCGCGCTCGTCCTATCCGCTGCAACACCACGTCTCTCCGCGTCGCTGCGGGAGCGGGTCGTATCGTCACCGGCGTGTCGCGCCCGATTTCCGCCGCCCTCGCTTTCGCCGAACCCGATCGCCCCGTCCGGTTGCGCGGCATCGGCGCGTCTCATCCCGCCGGCCTTCTCCGCGCGCGCCATTTCGAGGCGGATGCTCAGGTACTCACCGAAAAGCAGCACCAGAAGGATGGTCATCACGATCAGGTAACCGATAACGGCACCGGGCAGGCCGGTGAAACTGATGAGGAGCATCGGAATGAACAGGGAGAACCCGAACGTGATCACGTAAAGACGCATCACGGATTTCTGACGCCTCAACACGGTGATGACCTGATAGAGAAAATCGATCGCCGCCGTCACGCCTCCGGCTGCCAGCATGATGTAGCTCAATCCTCGGAACTGTTCGAAATCGATGCCGTAGAGGAAACTCATGATCGGAATACCGATCCAGCCCATGACCACGACACTACCGAGCGTCAAGGCGATGATGACGGCGAATATGACCACGGTCACCAGGTCGAATCTCTTGCGTTGCGCGGGGTCGGCCCAGGTATTGGCGATGCGCACCAGAAGGGGCTTGTATATGGTGCCGACGGTCATGAGAATGCCCATGGCGGGGAAGTAGAGCGCGTTGAAGTAGAGCTGATTGTCGTAGCTCAGAACGCCTTCCATCACGAATTTCGGCATGTTATCGATCAGTGCATACATGAACAGGGCGATGAACAGCGGAAAGCACTGCTTGAAAAGTCCGATCACGCTGTTGAAATTGCCTCGGGGTGATTTCGGGGTTTCGAACATCGCCAGCGGAAACGTCAGAACGACAAGCGATGCCACGGCGGCTATCGCCATCGCGATACTCGAAGCGCCGATGTCGCGTGTGATCAGCAGGCAGATGCTGAATGCGATCAGTACGACAACCGACCTGAATGCCTGTGACACGCCGGCCAGATAGAACTTGTCCACCTGCTGCAGGCGGCCTTCGTATACGTCGGCCAATCCATCTATCATCTTATAGATGTATACGCCGATGCTTATGGTGAACATTTCCGACCCATAGCCACGTATTATGCAATACATCACACCCACCAGAAGCATGATCGCGCAGGTGATCCAGCGGTTTATCTGATAATCGGAAAACGAATGAGCCTCGTCGAGATCGGAAACCTGAAAGGTGCGAACGCCGTAGTTGGCGACGATCATCAGCAGCATGCCGGTGACGAAGGCGAGCGAGAACATGCCGGCCAGTTCGGCTCCCACCAGTTGCGTGATGATGATGGTGAGCAGGGGAAACACCATGCCCCAAGCGCCCGATCCGATGATGTTCCATATATAGTCACGCGAGGTGCGATGCGATTCGTATTCCGCTTCCTGATCGAGCGACCTGTCGGCCGCTGCCCCCATCAGGCGGTCCCACCAGCGGTTTATGGCACGGCGGATAGGCCCCGGCTTATGGATTTTCTCGCCCATCATGGAGCCTAGTTTCGAACCGAATCCCATGCACCGACACCTCCTCGACCTTTCACGATGCCATGTTCGGACCTCTAAACCTACAACAACAGGTTACGCAATCCCGCGTGCGTCTATTAAACTTTCACAACTCGACTACATGAGTGTCACATCGCAGGCCCTTGGGCCCACTTTCATCATGAAGCCTATTCATGCCCGTTCGTTGGGCATTTTGTTAAAAATCACCACTACCCGGATTACGTCTCCTACAATGGTGAACCTGTCGGTGGTCGAAAAAGGCCCCACGCGAAAAGGATCAGGGGTTCACGGATGTTCATTGAAGCAATAAAAGCGCTGATTATCGGTTTGGTGGAAGGCGTTACCGAATGGCTGCCCATTTCATCGACCGGTCACATGATCCTCGTCGATGAATTCATCAAGCTCGATGTGTCTCCCGAATTCCTCGCTCTTTTTCTGGTCATCATTCAAATCGGCTCTATCATGGCCGTCATCATCACCTTCTTCCATAAACTGAACCCCTTCAGCCGCACCAAGAGTCCCGATGAACAACGGGGAACCTGGCGTCTGTGGGGCATGGTGGTCATCGGATCCATCCCCGCCGCCGTTTTGGGTATCCTGCTCGACGACATCATGCACGAACTGTTCTACAGCGCCTGGACCGTTGCCGCCATGCTCATCCTCTACGGCATCATCTTCATCATCATCGAGTATCGCAATCGCCGCCGCGAACGTGCGGCCATGGAAGCCGATGTTCCCTTGGGCAAGCACGCCAAGGTCATGACGCCCGAAGAGGCGCACGATTCTCTGTTCAAGGTCACCGATACCGACCAGATAGATTGGAAGCTCGCCTTGAAGATGGGCTTTTTCCAGTGTTTGGCCATGGTGCCCGGCACCAGCCGCTCCGGCGCCACCATCATCGGTGGCATGCTGTGTGGCTGCAACCGCACCACCGCTGCCGAATTCGCCTTCTTCCTCGCCATTCCCGTCATGTTTGGGTGGGGTCTGGTCCGTGCGGTGAAGTACTTCCTCAGCGGGCTTGTCATGTCGTCTACGGAAATCGTCGTGCTGGTGGTGGGTATCGTCAGCGCGTTCGCCATGGGTATGGTGGCCATCAGGTTCCTCATGGGCTACATCAAGAAGAACGACTTCACCCCCTTCGGCATCTACCGTATCGTCCTCGGCGTCATCGTTCTCGCCTTCTTCGGCGCTCAGTCCCTCGGGCTGTTCGTGTAAGCGGCTCGGCCGCCGGCATCTTCCCTCACGCCTCGGTTCCCTGCAGGCACCCGCGTGGCTCCTTCGCTCCTTCGCCGTTCGTCGCGCGGAGCGCCTCGTGCCCGCATGATCCCGAAATCGTGCTTCCATGACGAATTTGGGGTCTTTCGGTGTCGCTTTTCGCACGGGGGATGGTTCGGGTATAATCACCCCATGGACAAGGATGGAAGAAAACTATCGGAACATGAGAAGGACGAACTTCGTCATGAAGTGAACCTTCGCATATCGCGTTGCTGCAATTATGCCGCTCTCATCATCATTCTGGTCTCCATCGCATCCTTCGTCCTCGGCCGGTTCGATACGTTTTTCGTGCAGTTGGCCATCATGGTGTCCATTGCCCTGCTCGCCATCGCCGCGATCAACGCTCCGCGCCATAAACCCTGATCGCTTCCGAGATCACGGATCGCAGCACCGATCACCTCACCCTCTTCATGCAAGGCCCCTCATCCCCTCGGCGCAGAGGGGGCGGTTTCGTCGTCCGTTTCGCTATCCTATGTAAACTTTTGCCGCAATCCCCGATTGCGTCTCGGGCCCATCGCGGACTTTGCTATGATGGAGCACACGCGTTTTCGAGGTAGGGAAGCGCTTTCTTTGTCGGAAAGGAACTACGATGTCGCAGCAAAACGAAGCATTTGCGGAAATCGAGAAGCATCGCGAACAGATCGATGCCATCGACAAGCAACTCGTGCAGCTTTTGAATGAGCGCGCGGGACACTCTTTGGATATCAGGGCCCTCAAGCCCGATGCCCAGATGGGTCTTTACGACCCCAAACGTGAAGAGGAAATCTTCGCGAAACTCTCTTCCTATAACAACGGCCCTCTCTATAACGAGAATCTCGTTGAAATTTATCGCGGCATCCTCAAGGTCATGAAGGAGGTTCCTTCTCGATGAGCATCGAAAAACTCACCTCCTTGCCCGATTACGGTACCCGAACCGACGAGATAACCGTTTTCGCCGGTCCCTGCTCGGTCGAATCCCAAGAACAGTTCGAAGAAGTGGCCGAATGCATCTCCGGTCTCGGTCTTTCCTGGATTCGTGGTGGCGCCTTCAAACCGCGCACCAACCCTCATTCTTTCCAAGGTCTTGGCGAAGAAGGCCTGAAGATCATGAAGAACGCGGGGGAGAAGTACGGTCTGAAAACCATTACGGAGGTTATGGACTCGGCCCATTGCGATCTGGTCCACTCCTATGTCGATGGCCTGCAGATCGGCGCCCGTAATATGCAGAACTTCAGTCTGCTTAAAAATGTCGGTCTCGTCACAGCTGAATCACACAAGATGGTGCTTTTGAAGCGTGGCCTCGCCGGCAGTATCTCGGAATGGCTCTCCGCTACGGAATACATCACCATGAGCGGTAACCAGAATGTCGTCTTGTGTGAACGCGGCTTGCGCACCTTCGAAACGGCGACGCGCTTTACGCTTGACATTTCGGCGGTTCCCGTCATTCATAAGCAATCCATCCTGCCTATCTGCGTCGATGTGTCGCATCCCGCGGGTGTGCGAGACCTGGTTCCTTCTCTCGCCTACGCCGCTGTCGCCGCCGGGGCCGATTCGCTCATGATCGAGGTTCATCCCGATCCTGCGGTGGCTCTCTCGGACGGCCCGCAGCAACTCACGCCGGCTCAGTTCGTCGAACTTATCGGACAGCTTCGCGAAATCGCGGCGGTGTTCGGCAAGAAGATCGTCTAACAAACTCCTTTCGTTTATGCGCCACACATGTCATCGGCTCTTTCCGGCGGCATGTGTGGCTTCCGTTTATCGTCCATTCTCCGTATAACAGGTAAGGATTTCCCCTTATGCCCATCGATCTCGATTCTCTCAATGAAGCTCAAAGGGAAGCGGTCCTCTGTACAGAGGGTCCTCTTCTGGTGTTGGCGGGAGCGGGAAGCGGCAAGACGCGCGTACTCACGCACCGTATCGCCCATCTGGTTGAGGATCTTGGGGTTGCTCCTTGGGAGATTCTGGCTATCACCTTCACGAACAAGGCGGCCGCCGAGATGCGTGAGCGTTTGGGTAGCCTGATCGGGCCGCATGCACGCGGTATGTGGGTCTCGACTTTCCATAGTATGTGCGTGCGTATCCTGCGCTCCGATTGCGAACGTCTCGGTTTCGCCTCCGGCTTCACCATCTACGATGACGGCGATTCGAAACGCCTGGTGAAAACCATTCTCGAGGAACTCAATATCGATACGAAGCGCTATCCCGTTGCGGCTCTGCGTAATCGTATTTCCCAATTGAAGAACGATTTGGTGGTGGCGGAAGTCTACGAGGACGAGGCGAAAGACCCCATGGGCAAAGTGGTGGCCCGCGTCTACAAGCGCCTGCAGGAGCGACTACGCGCTTTGAACGCCTTCGATTTCGATGATCTCTTGCTCTACACGTGGCTCCTCCTCAAAAACCACGATGACGTACTCGAGGCCTATCAGAAGCGCTTTCGATATCTGCTGGTGGACGAATACCAGGACACCAATCATGCCCAGTACGTTTTGACGCAGTTGCTGGCATCGGCGCACAAAAACATCATGGTGGTCGGTGATGACGACCAGTCCATTTACTCGTGGCGTGGGGCCGATATCAGCAACATTCTCGATTTCGAGAAGGATTACCCGAAAGCACACGTCGTGAAGCTCGAGGAAAACTATCGCTCGACGGGCAACATTCTGGCTGCTGCGAATGCGGTCATCGAAAACAACATGACGCGTAAACGCAAGAAACTCTACACTTCGAAGGGCGAAGGTGCCAAGGTCTCGGTCTATATGGCCACCGATGAACGGGACGAGGGTCGCTGGATCGCGGCTGAAATCGAACACCAACACGGCGAGGGCATTCCCTATGACTCCATGGCCGTCTTCTATCGCACCAACGCACAGAGCCGCACACTCGAAGACATGCTGCTGCGTGCCGGGGTGCCCTATCGCCTCGTCGGTGGAACGCGCTTTTTCGATCGTTCGGAAATCCGTGATGTGATGGCGTATCTCAGTTTGGTGATCAATCCCGCCAACGATATTGCGGCACAGCGCGTCATCAACGTACCCAAGCGCGGTATCGGCAATACCACCGTCTCCCATATCGAATATGTGGCGCGTGAAAACGAGTGCACGTTCCTTCAGGCGGCGGAGCTCTGCACCGCTGACGAAGAGATCCGTGCGTCCACCCGCAAGGCGATAGCCGAATTCGTCGCCCTCATCAATGAAGCGAGCGGCTACGAAGGCGAATTACGCAAGGTCATCGAGATGATCGTCGACAAGGCGGGTATCATCCAAGCCTATCAGGCCGATCGAACCGACGAATCCCTCGGTCGTATCGAAAACATCCAAGAACTTTTCGGTGTCGTGGACGAATACTCGCAGTCTCATGAGGATGCCGACGCGCTCTTCGAAGCGCCCGGATCTGACGAAGGGGATGATTCTCAAGACCCTCCCATCCGTGTCTTCCAGGCGCATTCTCTGGCGGATTTTACCGAGTGGGTCACGTTGCGCACCGATATGGATACCATGACCGAAGACGGCTCTGCGGTTACCATGATGACCGTCCATTCGGCCAAAGGGCTCGAATTCGATTGCGTGTTCGTGGCCGGCATGGAGGAATCGCTGTTCCCGCATAGCAACTCGGCGCAGGACCCTCAAGGTCTCGAAGAAGAGCGCCGTCTGGCCTATGTCGCCATCACCCGCGCTCGTAAGCGCCTGTATCTTACGAGCGCTTTCACCCGTCAGATATTCGGTCAATCGAACGCCAATGCCGTTTCCCGTTTCGTCGGTGAAATTCCCTCCGAGCTGCGCAAGGCGATCGGTATGGGTTCGTCGGGCTTCTCCGGTTCCGGTTGGGAGAAGCGGGGGAGTCGCCGCGGTATCGCCGGTTCGGGCACCGAAGCGGGCGGCGGTCGCGTATTCGGGTCTTCGAGCGCTTCGGGCTCCCGTCCCCGCAATCAATCGGGATCGGATACGGGCAAGAAGGCGGCGGCGGGAATGAATTTCGTCGCGGGCGATACGGTCGATCACAAGGTGTTCGGACGGGGGAAAGTGACCAAGGTCGACGGGGACACGCTTCACGTGAAGTTCTCACGTAGTGGCCAGACGAAGAAACTGCTCAAAGATTATGCTCCTATCGTAAAGATCTCCTAGCGTACGAAGAATGCCGACCCGTTTTGTGATAGCACAGACAGGGCGATAATCCTCGAAGCGAAAGGGATGATGTTGGTGGCGGAGCTTCTCGAAGCGATCATGTTGGTATGTTTCGGTCTGTCGTGGCCTATCAATGCGTATAAGAATTTCAAGGCCTCTACGGCGGCGGGTGCAAGTTGGCAATTCATCGCGCTGATCACGCTGGGTTATTGTGCTGGTATCGCGGCGAAGATCATCAGCGGATCGATCACGTGGGTGCTTGCGGTCTACTTCATCAATCTCGCCTGCCTCGCCGTCAATTGGGCGGTCTATTTCAGGAACCGTCGCCTCGACGCTCTTCATGATGGCTCCCCGCGCCCGGTTTGAGCGCACGTTTCGTTTCCCGCAAGGAGTTATATTATTCTGGGCGGGTTTGCCGTTGGCCGATGGTGTTACGATTTTTATTGAAGTATCATCACGGTCTTTCTATGATGATATTACTTTATTGAATTTCGTAATATCAAGGAGGAGTTATGAAACGCCTACGGATGCTCTTCTGCTGTTTGGCAATAGCCTGTTTGTCCGTGTGTCTTTTGGTGGGATGCTCGTCATCGGGTAGTTCGTCTTCCACTCAAACGGTGGAGGATGCTTATGGTAGAACAGTCGATGTTCCCTCGACGGTCGAAAAGGTTGCCACGGTCGGCAGCGGAGCCCGCTTCGTCGTCTATGCGGGAGCTCAAGACAAGCTGGTGGCGGTTACCCAGATGGAAACCGAAGCTTCGCCATCCCGTCCCTACACGGTAGCTTATAAGGATCT
>CAJMLT010000035.1 GCA_905214325.1 uncultured bacterium | reverse complement strand
ATTTGTGAATCAAAAATCAAAAAAATTTTTCCGTGCTCTTAGAACGGCTCTCCATCCCTCTTATGTATAAAACTAGCATAAGTATCTACGCATCATTTCATGTGGTATAATTTCATCTCTTGAAATTTTAAGAAAACGCAGCTTAAAAGGAGTTAGATTGTCAAAAAACGATACTCACTACAGCGGTTCCGATATTCAGGTTCTCGAAGGTTTGGAAGCGGTTCGTAAGCGCCCTGGTATGTATATCGGTTCAACCGGCCCTCGCGGACTCCATCATCTCGTATATGAGGTCGTCGACAATGCCGTCGATGAAGCGCTCGCCGGCTACTGCGACACGATCGATGTGGCCATCCATGAAGACAATTCCATCACCTGTGTCGATAACGGACGTGGTATTCCCGTTGATAAACACCCTAAGGAAAAAATTCCCACCGTTGAAGTTGTACTCACCATCTTGCATGCCGGCGGTAAATTCGGCGGTGAAGGGTATAAGGTGTCCGGCGGCCTTCACGGTGTAGGTGTTTCCGTTGTTAACGCCCTTTCAACGAAACTGATGGTGCAGGTTCGCCGTGATGGAGTGGAATATGAAATTTCATTCGATCATGGTAAGACCAAAGAAAAGCTTCATAAGATAGGTTCATCAAAGAAAAACGGTACCACGGTAACATTTTGGCCCGATCCGGAGATCTTCAAAGAAACCACCGAATATGACTACATGACTCTTGCGGCACGATTCCGTGAGATGTCGTTTCTCAATAAAGGGCTGAAAATCACTTTGACCGATGAACGTAAACTCGGTGAAGATGGTAAACCCGTTCATGAGGTGTTCCAGGCTATGGGTGGTTTGCAGGATTTCGTAAAATTCCTCAACCAGAATAAAGAAGTTCTCAATAAGCCTATTTATTTCGAAGCGGAAAATGCCGATGGCGTGGTTGAAGTAGCCATGCAGTGGTCGTCTTCCTATTCTTCCAATGGTGTTATGGCCTTCGCCAACAATATCAACACCATCGATGGTGGTACCCATCTCGATGGTTTCAAACAGGGACTTACCCGTACCATCAACGATTACGCCCGTACCAAGGGAATCCTCAAAGAAAAGGACAGTAATCTTTCCGGTGATGACACCCGTGAAGGTCTTGCCGCAGTTATTTCCGTCAAATTGCGCGACCCTCAATTCGAAGGACAGACGAAATCGAAACTGGGTAACACCGAAATCCGTGGTCTCGTGCAGACGGCGGTGACTCAAGGGCTCGCCGAATACTTAGAGGAGAATCCCGCTCCCGCGAAGCGCATTATCAATAAAGCATCTCAGGCTTTAAAGGCCCGCGAAGCGGCACGCAAAGCCCGTGAGATGACCCGTCGTAAAGGCGTTTTGGATTCATTTGCTCTGCCCGGAAAGTTAGCCGACTGTTCCAGCAGAAACCCTGCCGACTCCGAAATTTTCATCGTCGAGGGTGATTCCGCAGGTGGTTCCGCTAAACAAGCCCGCGATCGTAAATATCAGGCTATCATGCCTCTGCGCGGTAAAATCCTCAACGTGGAACGTGCGGGACTCCATCGTTCCCTTTCATCGGATACCATTTCATCGCTCATCACCGCTATCGGTACCAACATCGGCGAAGACTTCAATGCTGACCAAGCACGGTATCATCGCATTATCATCATGACCGATGCCGACGTCGACGGCGCCCATATCCGTTGTCTTCTGCTGACGTTTTTCTACCGTTATATGCCTGAACTTATCCAGCGTGGATATATCTATATCGCTCAGCCACCGCTTTATGGTTTGAAGAAAAAGGGCGGTAAGAAACTGGAATACATCTTCAACGATGATGCTTTGACCGCCCGCTTGGAAGAACTAGGCGATAAAGACGGCATATCCCTTCAGCGTTATAAAGGTTTGGGAGAAATGGATCCCGAACAGTTATGGGAAACAACGATGGAGCCCGATTCCCGCACCCTTCTTCAGGTGAGTATCGATGATGCCGCCGAAGCGGAGCGTGTCGTGAGTGAGCTGATGGGCGATCAGGTGGAGCCTCGTAAGGATTTCATCCAGAAACACGCGCTCGACGTTCGTTTTCTCGATATTTAACCACCGCCTCGATCACCAAGAACAAAAGGAGTTTTTGTGGCTGACAATAATGAAATGGATATGTCCGCAGCGAATATTTTTCCTGCCGAACTAAGCAAGGAGATGCGCACTTCGTTTCTCGAATATTCGATGAGCGTCATCGTTTCCCGTGCACTACCCGATGTCCGCGACGGTCTCAAGCCCGTTCATCGCCGTATCCTCTATGCGATGAACGAAAGCGGCATCACCCCCAAGCGACCTCATGCCAAGTCGGCACGTACCGTCGGTGACGTTATCGGTAAATATCACCCTCATGGTGACACGGCGGTTTACAACACCATGGTTCGCTTGGCTCAACCGTTTTCCATGCGTGTTCCTCTTGTTGACGGTCACGGCAACTTCGGTTCCATCGACGGCGATTCGGCCGCTGCTATGCGCTATACCGAAGCCCGCCTCGATAAACCCGCTATGGAATTATTGAAGGACCTCGATAAGGAAACGGTCGATTTTCAACCGAACTACGATGAAAGCCTGGAAGAACCCGTGGTTCTTCCCGCACGCTTTCCCAATCTACTGGTCAACGGGTCTTCGGGTATCGCCGTTGGTATGGCAACGAATATTCCGCCCCACAACCTGGGGGAGACCATCGATGCCACCTGCATGCTGCTCGACAATCCCAATGTCACCACCGAAGAACTGATGAGTGTTCTTCCCGGTCCCGATTTTCCGACCGGCGGCATAATCATGGGACGGGAAGGTATCGGCGAAGCGTACGCAACGGGACGTGGTAGTTTAACGGTGCGTTCGAAATGCCGTATCGAAGAAGGGAAGAACGGTAAACAGTCCATCATTGTTTCCGAAATTCCCTATCAGGTGAATCGTACCAACCTGTTGAAGAAAATCGCCGACCTCATCAGGGATAAGAAGCTCCCCGAAATCTCGAACGTTCATGACGGGGCAGACCGCCATGGTATCGATATCATCATCGAGCTCAAGCAAAACGCCATTCCCCAAGTAGTACTCAATAAACTGTACAAACATACCCAGCTTCAAGTTGGTTTCGGTTGCAATATGCTTGCGCTGGTCAACGGCGTTCCCCGTACGTTGGCTTTGAAGGAAATCCTTCACTATTACATTCTGCATCAGGAAGAAGTGATCGAGCGAAGGACCCGCTACGATCTGGCCCGTGCGGAAGCCCGCGCCCATCTTCTCGAAGGCTTCGTCATCGCCCTTGATAACATCGATGAGGTCATCAAAATCATCCGTGCATCCAAAACGGATTCGGAAGCAAAAGAAAAACTGATGGCATCGTTTAAGTTGAGCGAGAAGCAAAGCGAAGCGATTCTTGAAATGAAACTGCGCCGTTTGACCGGCTTGGAACGTGAGAAGATTCAAGCGGAATTGCGTGAGCTGAAAGAACGCATCGCTTATTACCATCAGGTTCTTTCCGATGAAACATTGGTTCATAAGATCATCAAAGAGGAAATGCTTGAGATCAAGGAAAAATACTCGACGCCTCGTAAAACCAAAATCACGTCGGCGGCTAAGGATTTGGACGTGGAAGATCTTATCGCCGAAGAAGAAGTAGCGGTCACCATGACCAAAGCCGGCTACATCAAGCGCCTTCCCGTTGCAACATATCGCCAACAGAAGCGTGGTGGTAAGGGTATGCAGGGGGTCAACCTGAAGGAAAGCGATTTCGTCGAACATCTCTTCATCGCTTCGACCCATGCGTATATGTTGTTCTTCTCAACGCGTGGTAAAGTCTATCGCTTGAAGGTCTATGAAATCCCCGAGGCTTCCCGTCATGCCCGCGGAACCGCTATCGTCAACCTTCTTCCTTTGGAAAAGGGCGAGACCATTTCCGCGGTTATCGCATCGAAGGATTTTCCCGAAGATGAGTATCTGATGTTCGCCACTGCCCAGGGCATGGTGAAGAAGACCTCCATGAAACTGTATGATCGCACGCGTCGTGATGGGCTGATAGCCATCAACCTGAAAGACGACGATGAGCTGATTTCCGTCAAGCGTGTTGCCGTGGGTGAAGAAGTGGTCATGGTGTCTTCGGCGGGCAAAGCGATCAAATGGGAAGAAGGCGAAGTAAGGGCGATGGGTCGTGACACCATGGGTGTTCGCGGCATGACGGTCAACGCCGATGCCCGTGTATTGGGTATGGAAATCGCTCGACCCGATACCGAATTGCTGGTCATCACCGAATTAGGATACGGCAAGCGGACGCCTATCGCGGAATACCCCACCCATCATCGTGGCGGTCAGGGTGTCTACACGATAACTATGACGACGAAGAAAGGGCTGCTCTCCGCGATGAAGATCGTCGATGGTGATGACGAAATCATGATCATCACCGAAGAAGGCGTTGTCGTTCGCACCCCCGTTTCGGGAGTGTCCCAGCTTGGGCGTTCGACCCAGGGAGTCCACGTCATGAATGTGGCTGCTAAAGACAAAGTCACCGCCATCGCAGTGTCGGAATCAAACGGACGTCGTGTGGGTAAGGATGCGGACCAAGAGGATAGTTCTCAGATGAAGCTTCCCGAGGAGGACTAGTCGAAAAAGGATAGTTTTCCAAACCTCGCGCTGAAATACTTTTGATAGATACACGAAAGCACCCACATCAGTGGGTGCTTTCTTTGCGAGAAGGAACATTCGAATTATGAGGAGAAGCATCCGAGGGTTCGGCTCATATTTCAGGCGAAATGTTCTACGGCGAGCAAAGTGAGTTCACTACATCGCCGGAAACGTGAAAGATGAAAAAAGGGAGTGCTACGGATTCTACCGGCCGAAATCGTCAGGGATGAGTGTTTTCACGAAGGAGTGAAATTCTTCGAGGTCACTATCGTTGAGAGGATGATCCTTTTTGAAGATATAGGGATAGGAGGCTTTTTCGAGAACTTCCTCCAAAATGAACAAGGGAGCTTCCTGTTTCAATGCGAGTGTGATCGCGTCGCTGGGACGGGCATCTATTTCGATCAAGCGGCTATGTTGACGCAGGGTCAACCGGGCGAAAAACGTTGTTTCCTTGACATCGGAAATAAGGACGTGGTCGATATAGGCATCGAGATTGGTTATAGTGTCGATGAAAAGGTCGTGGGTCATAGGGCGGGGGAGTCGTGCTTGTTCGATGGCAAGCCCTACCTGTGTCGCTTCGTGAGCTCCGATCCAGATGGGAATGATGCGCCCGTTTTTCAGAGGGGTGTTTTCATCGCAGGGTTGCAGAACCAGCACCGAAGGTGAAGGTGCATGGGAAATGATGAGAGTCTGCACGCGAACTGGAACCATGTCTTCCTTATCATCCGAGGTAGATAACCTCTTCAGGATACCATGCGCGCTTCGAGCCTCCGTTCACGATCCGTCGTTAAAAAAATAACTTGACCGAAAAGAATATGTGTAATAAGGTGTTTGAGCGCGATTTTCGGGCCCATAGCTCAGTTGGTTAGAGCGCACGCCTGATAAGCGTGAGGTCAGCAGTTCAAATCTGCTTGGGCCCACCATGATATCAATAAACGCTCCACCGTGAGCCGAGTTAGCCGGTGGAGCGTTTATTCATAGACTCGAAACAGCCGAGGATATTCCGTGGCGAAGCGCCGAGAATCGTTGTCTTTGAAGTTCGATAGCGGTTGTCGTTTGTATGGGGCATTAGCTCAGCTGGGAGAGCGCGGGCTTTGCAAGCCTGAGGTCAAGGGTTCGATCCCCTTATGCTCCACCATATTTTCTACGGCGAACCCTTAGTGGTTCGCTTTTTTATTGGCTCTTGATGGAATCACATAGGAAATTCCCGATGATCGAACGATCGTTCATGTGATGTGGTATCACGGATTGGGATAAAACGAACCGAACGGATTCGGTTCAGAAAAGAGAAAGCACCAGATGAAACAAGAATCGCTTCGTAACGTTGCAATCATCGCTCATGTCGACCATGGAAAAACAACATTGGTTGACCGCCTGCTTCACACAGCCGGCGTGTTCCGTGAAAACCAGGAAGTAGCCGAACGCGTTTTGGATTCGAACGATCAGGAACGTGAGCGCGGCATCACGATTCTATCCAAGAACATCTCGGTCACCTATAAAGACGTCAAGATCAACGTCATCGACACACCGGGCCATGCCGACTTCGGTGGCGAAGTCGAGCGTGTTCTCAATATGGCCGATGGTGCCCTGCTTATCGTCGATGCCTTCGAAGGCCCCATGCCTCAAACCCGTTTCGTCTTGCGTCATGCGCTGGATCTTGGTTTGCGCATCGTCGTCGTCATCAACAAGATCGATCGTCCCGGATCCCGCCCCGAAGCGGTGGTCGACGAAGTATTCGATCTCATGGTTGAATTGGAAGCAAGCGACGAACAGCTTGATTTCCCCATCATCTATGCAAGCGCGATGAACGGCTATGCGCGCTACAACGTAGAAGATGACAACAACACCATGGTCCCTCTGCTCGAGACCATTCTCAAAGAAGTACCCGCTCCCGATTGCGAACCCAATGGTCCGGTAGCGCTTCAGATCTGCACGGTCGACCATTCCAGCTTCGTCGGTCGTATCGGCGTCGGTCGTCTTTTTTCGGGAACCATGCATAAAAACGAACAAGCCCTCGTCATCAAAAACGATGGTACCCGCTACAACACCTCCATCAAGCAGGTGTTTACCTTCGAAGAGCTGGGTAAGAAGGAGCAAGAGGAAGTGTACGCCGGCGACATCATCGCCGTCGTCGGTGTTGAAGATGCCGACATCGGTGATATGGTCACCAGCCGTGAAACGCCGGTTCAGCTCGATCCTATTCAGGTGGAAGAACCCACCATGGCGGTCGTGTTCGAAGCTTCCACCTCTCCGCTCGTAGGCCGTGAAGGTGATATCGTCGGTGCGCGTCAGCTCAAAGAGCGTCTGTTCCGCGAAGCGGAGAGCAATATCGCCATGCGCATCACCGAAACCGAAGACAAGTCGGGCATGGAAGTCGCCGGTCGCGGGTTACTCCACCTTTCCGTGTTGATGGAAACCATGCGCCGTGAAGGATTCGAATTCCAGGTCGGCCGTCCCCGCGTCATCATCAAAACCGATAGCTCCGGCAAGAAGCTCGAACCTATTGAAGAAGCCATCGTCGACACGCCCAGCGAATCAGCGGGTAAGTGCATCGAAGTATTCGGCTCCGCCGGTGGCGAAATGGTGGATATGTTCCAGCGCGGCGATCAAACCCATCTCGTATTCAAGATTCCTTCCCGTGGCACCATGGGTCTGCGCACGAAGTTGCTCAACGTCACCCGCGGTGAAGCCACCATGTTCCATCACTTCAGCGAATACGGAGCGTATCGTGGTGATTTCACGGGCCGCAAAAACGGTTCCATGATTGCCATGGCAACGGAAAAGAGCGTCGCCTATGCGCTCGATACCCTTCAGCAGCGCGGCCGACTTTTCGTCGGTCCCGGTGAAGAATGCTACGAAGGTATGATCGTGGGCGAATCCGCCAAGGAAGGCGACATGGTCGTCAACGTCGCGAAGGCGAAGCAGTTGGGTAACCAGCGTTCTTCCGGTGCCGACAAAGCCATCCAGCTGACACCACCAGTCACCTTCACGCTCGAAGAAGCGCTCGAATACATCGAAGACGACGAATTGGTGGAAATCACCCCGCAGAGCATACGCCTTCGCAAGCGCGTTCTTTCGGCGATCCAACGCAAGAAGGAAGCTAAGAAATAAGGGTGCTGTTCAGGCATTTCAGTGAAAAGTGTGAAGAGCCTGTGTGATATCCGCCCTCTAACGTGGGTAAATTGTGCACAGTGAAAAGAGTTTTTTCGGTTATGCAACAATAACGGTGAATTCAATCTCCACCCGTTGCGAAAAGGATACATATGAACCGAAAAGCTCTTCTTCACAAGGCATCGCTCGTCGGTGTTTCCGCCGTTTGCTGCCTGGCCCTCGTTGGTTGCAGCGGTACCAATTACGGTTATACCGGAGGCGTTGCGGCTACCGTCAACGGTAGCGAAATAAAAGAAGACACCGTAACGAAGTACATTCAGGACTATCGTACGAGCGCTGAATTGACGAGTAACGATGCCTGGGCAAATTGGATGAACGAAAATTCCCTCGATCCGTCCACGGTGCGTGAGCAGGTCATCGATTATTACACGCAACAGGAACTGGTGAAACAGGCTTGTAACGAGCAGGGCATCACCGTCGATGAAGATACGGTCAACACCCAGCTTCAGACGATGAAAGCCAACTATGATTCCGATGAGGCGTGGAAAGAAGCCCTTTCCACCGCCGGCATCACCGAAGATCAATATCGTGAAGCCCTCGAGGAAGGTCAGCGCGAACAGTCCCTCCAAAGTGCCGTCGCCGGTGAAACCGCAGTAGAGGATTCGGCGGTGCTCGAAATGCTCAACACCTATTACACCATGTTCAATGGCGCCAAGCGTTCATCTCATATCCTGTTCGCATCGGGTGATACCGCCAAAGCCGAAGAAGTGCTCGCTAAAATCAATTCCGGCGAACTTGATTTCGCAACCGCCGCAACACAGTATTCCACCGATACCGCTTCTGCTTCCAACGGGGGAGATGTGGGTTGGGATGCTACTTCCAGCTTCGTTACCGCCTATACCGATGCGCTCACTGCGCTTGAGAAAGACCAGGTTTCAGGATTGGTTACCAGCGATTACGGTATCCATATCATCAAATGCACCGACGTGTTCACCACCGATGGCACGGCTACTTCACTCGATGCCTTCCCGACGGCCTTCGTCGATTATGTTCGCAATATCCTGAAAAGCCAGAATCAATCAACCGCTTATAACGATTGGTTCACCAATTACAAATCGCAGGCCGACATTGTCATCAACGACATGCCTTCCAATGTTCCCTACAATCTCGATATGACCCAGTACCAGACAAGTGATTCGTCCTCCGGCACCACCACTGATACGACGACCGGCACTTCGTCAGGTGATTCTTCGTCCACCGATTCAACCAACACCACGCAGCAGTAACGTTTATCTGTATGAGTGGGTGGCCGAACCCACCCCGGTTGTGTTTATGCGTTAGAATGAAAGCAGTCCGCACCATTATTGCGGACTGCTTTTTCTTTCGCCTGATAGAGAAGAGGAATATCGACATGAGCCTTTCGGAAAAGGGAGCGGATGAACAGTCTTTCGTACGACTGAAGGATGCCGTCGTACGACGCAAAGGGAAGAACATTCTTGCGATAGATTCCTTTTCCCTACCCTATGGGCAAAATATCGCCCTGCTCGGCCCTAACGGTGCGGGTAAGTCCACCTTCATCCAGTTGATTACCCGTGAAGTGTTTCCCCTGTACCGCGAAGACCCTCCGGTGCTCTTCAAGGGGAACGAACGTACGACGCTCGAAGAAACGAAGCGGTGTTTGGGCGTGGTATCTTCGACGATGCAAGATCAGATCACGGTTCATCTTCCCGTCATCGATATCGTGTGCGGGGGGTTTTTCGGCGCATTGGGTATTCCTCACCACTGCACGGTGTCGGACGTTGCACTGCAAAAAGCCCAAGCGGCATTGGATTTGTTGGGTGTCGGTAACCTGGCGCAACGCAATATGATGACGCTTTCGTCGGGTCAGGCCCGTCGTGTCTTGATTGCGCGCGCCCTCATCCATGATCCCGAGGTATTGGTGTTCGATGAACCCACGAGTTCTCTCGATCCCGAAGGCATGTACTACGTTCGCAAGGCCATGCGCGATTTGGTGAAAACGGGCAAGTCCATCATCTTGGTCACGCATTATCCCGAAGATATCATTCCCGAGATCGACCGGGTCGTCATGCTAAAGGAAGGCGGAATTTTCGCCGACGGAGCGAAGGATACGCTCCTCACCAATGAACGCATGTCGGAACTTTTCGGCGTTCCTTTGCGGGTTATGCAACAAGATGGTTATTATTCTCTTGTGAGTGAGTACTGATTTAGTATATACTACGGAATCGCACTCGTATTTTGCGGTGCTTTGGAGAGATGTCCGAGTCTGGCTTAAGGAGCACGATTGGAAATCGTGTATACGCCAAAAGCGTATCTGGGGTTCGAATCCCCATCTCTCCGCCACTGATACCAAGCATTATGGAACATGATGCTTCTCGATATACCTTGTCGTTTGAAAATGTTCTAACCGATAAGGCGGCTTTCCGACAAGGAAAGTCATCCGGAAACGCTCATCGGGGCGTTTCTTTGTAAGGCCGCCCAATAGGTGACCTCGTGTACGGAAGGGTGGCAGAGCGGCTGAATGCGGCGGTCTCGAAAACCGTTTTGCCGATAATCTCGGTAACGAGGGTTCAAATCCCTCCCCTTCCGCCAGTATCATTCAAGCCCTCATCCCTGTATGGATGGGGGCTTTTCATAGCCCCTTTCGTTAAATTCCGTATTCAACGCGCTTCCATTCCCCTCCGGGCTCATCCGGGAGTATACTTTTCGGATTCTAGGGCTTAAGGAGTGCTGCATGATTTGTATCGATGAAAAACGCTGTACGGGTTGCGGTCTGTGCGTCGCCGATTGTGTTGCCGAGGCAATCCATGTCGTGGACGGAAAAGCGATCGTCGACCAAGGGTGCTTCGCGTGCGGGCATTGTGTTGCCATCTGCCCTTTTGCGGCACCTTCGGCACCTAACTATTCCGACGATCCGGTGGAATATGATGAAGGCACCTTCGCCCTTTCTTCCCGCAACCTTCTCAACACGATCAAATATCGGCGCAGCATACGCGATTTTCAGCAGCGCCCGCTTTCCTACGATGATCTCCATCTTCTGATCGATGCCGCCGCGCACACCCCCACGGCGAAGAATACCCAAGCCAACCGTTTCACCTTCATTCAGGATTCCCTGCCGGAATTCAAGGATCTTATCTGGGGCGAGTTGCGCGACGCACACCGAAGGGGAGAGGAAACCGTCATCCCCTCCGATGTTCTTGAGGGGTTTTTAGGCCGCAAAGATGTTGACGATGCCGATGATTATCTGTTTCGCAACGCCCCGGCCCTTCTGTGTATCGAATCCATGGATCCCCTCGATGCGGGTTTGGCGGCCCAGGCCTTCGAGCTGATGGCCACGACGCGGAACATAGGGGTGCTCTATAACGGTTACCTGCGCCGGGTCATTGAACATAGCGCCCGTGCACGCGCCTATTTCGATGCGAGTGACGAGCGCATACTTGCTGCGGTGATGCTCGTGGGGTATAGCAACACGCGCTATCGTCGTACCGCCCCCCGCCGCAATCCCAGCGTCGTTCTTCGCTGAGGTATCGGCTCCACCCACAATTTTGCCGAACGCACGGGTGATTTTTCGGACATATCGACGGGGCGCCGTTCCCGTAATTCCCGTCGCACGAGCGGGGTGGGGTGCGCATCCGCATCCTCCTCGGGGCTTTCGTCGAATACCGCGTCCGTCCCTATGGCGCAACGCGGACTTCGCAGGTACACTGCAAGCATCTATCCCGACATCTGGAAGAAAGGACAGCCATGGTAGATCGTATGGTGGATCCGGACAACAACGAACCACAAAATGACATCGATGATGTTCTGAAAGCGGTAATCCAAAACGTCTTGAACGAGGCCAGCGAGAAAATGGAGCAGGGTGAAGAGGTCGTTCCCTTCACTGGTCTTGCCATCAAGGACAACCTTTTCATAGAAACGCATCCCGGCGACGACCCCGAGCAGTGTTTTCTTTCGGCTCGCCGCGAAGTACAGGGAGCCCGCGGGGCAACGGCCTATGCCTTCTGCTACGACGGCTACATCGAAACCGAAGACGGTATGCGTGATGCCCTGATCGCCGAAGGCGGTCTGCCCGGAGAAGAAGAGGGATACGCATTCGGGTATCTCTATGACGACGAAGGTATCGAAAAGGAAATCGTCTATATCGGCCCTGCACCCAACTTCATGGAGAATCTGAAGCTGGAATTGGATATGGAGGGAACTCTCGATCCCGCTGCCGAGGAACCGGCCGAGTAGATCCTGCTCCTTTCCGGCATATCCGCATCGGTGGTGTATCGATGCGGGAGATCCGTTACGTCCGTGAAACCCATCTTGACGACAAAGTTAAGGTGGGTTTCAAATTTTCTTCATACCTATATCAGATCGATCACGTAGGATGAGGACAGGATGAAACAAGGATTTGCGGAATGGTCGTTACGGGTATGATGACGCGATCGCACGCTTTTATGTGCAAACCATGGCGTCGTTCAAAGCTTTCATTGCAACCTATCCTTTCATTTGATAGGATTGTACGGCTAATCCTGCTTCGAGCCCGCCTTCAGGTCCCGAAGCCGTAAGTCCAGAGGAGGTGAACTGATGAAGGCTTATGAACTTTTGTTTTTCGTAGCCCCGTCAATCGACGAAGAGTCTCGTGCTGCAGCTATGAAGCGCATCGAGACCGTTCTTGCAGAGAGTAATGGTGTCGTCGACAACGTTGAGAATTGGGGTAAGCGTAAACTCGCTTACGAGGTTAATGGTTTAACCGACGGTGATTACACCCTTATTGATTTCCATGCAAATCCCGACAGCATCGCTGAGCTCGATCGCGTTCTGCGTATCTCCGACGTCGTAGTACGTCACATGATCGTACGTCGCACCGATCGCGCTTAATCGAGGTATTACAAGGAAACCAAAGGCGAATGGAATTCGCATAATCGAAAGAGGTAAGGTATGAGCATCAATCGAGTTATCATCAGCGGTAATCTGACCCGTGATCCCGAATTGCGTTCCACGGCCAGTGGTATGCCCGTTCTCGGTTTCGGCGTGGCGGTCAACGATCGTCGCAAGAATCCTCAGACGGGGGACTGGGAGGATTATCCTAATTTCATCGATTGTACGATGTTCGGCACGCGCGCTGAAAGCGTGTCTCGATTCCTTTCCAAAGGATCCAAGGTTTCCATCGAAGGAAAACTTCGTTGGTCACAGTGGGAACGCGACGGTATCAAGCGATCCAAGATCGAAGTCATCGTCGATGAAATCGAGTTCATGACCAGTCGTGACAATTCGAACCGTCCCGCTGCTCAATCCGCTCCCGCGCCTCGACAGGCGGCCCCCGCTCCTGCGGCACCCGTCGTCGATGCCTCGGTTTATGACGAAGATATTCCATTCTAGGAATTATCGAAAGAGGTTAAAATGTCTGAATACACCAAGCAGCCTCGTCGTAAGTATTGCCAGTTTTGCAAAGACAAGACGGAATACATCGACTACAAAGACACTCAAATGCTGCGCAAATACGTAACTGACCGTGGGAAGATCAAGCCCCGCCGTGTAACCGGAGCTTGCACCCAGCACCAACGCGACATCGCCAATGCTGTCAAGCGTGCACGTGAAATGGCTTTGATGCCGTATGCCGTGCCAGCAATCAGCGGCCGCGGTGACCGCCGTAACCGTTAAACGAAGGAGGATAGTATGAAAGTTATCCTGCTTACCGAACTCAAAGGTAAAGGCGGAGAGGGCGACATCGTTGATGTTGCCGATGGTTTCGCCAATAACTACCTGTTTCCCCAGCAGATCGCCGTTCCCGCAACCAAGGGCAACATGAAGCAGCTGGAAATGCGCAAGCACAACATTGCTTCGCGTGAGGAAAATCGCCTGGCTGATGCCCAGAAGACCAAAGAGGCTCTCGAAGCCGTTGTGGTCAAGGTTGAAGCCCGCGTGGGCGAGGAGGGTGTCCTTTTCGGATCGGTCACCTCTCAGATGATCGCCGATGCCCTGAAGAAGGAAGCCGAAATCGAAATCGACCGTCGTCGTATCGATCTCAAGGCTCCCATCAAAACCGCGGGCGATCACGAGGTTGTCGTGTCCATCTACCGTGACATCAAAACCACGCTGAAGCTTCTCGTCGGTGACGCTGCAACCTTTGCAGAGCCCGTCGAAGAAGTTGTCGAAGTCGTTGAAGAAACGGTGGAAGCATCCGAAGCCGCTCCCGAAGCGGAAGCTGAAACAACCGAAGCGTAAAACCCACTTCATATCCTCTTCGGATAGGACGTTGGTACCATCCCCCGTCGGAAACGGAATCCCCGTTACCGGCGGGGGATTTTCGTTGTGGGCATCCAGTGGGCATTACATTTGAAGGGACAGTATCGAAGGGTTTATTCGTTGCGTTGTGTTTTCGATGGCTGATATGTTTTGTGCGCTGTGTCTTTTGACGGAAAAGCCAGAGGACAACCAAGCTTCGCTCAGCAAGCCCGAGTTGGATTTGTGTATCATGAATAAGGCGCAACGTACAGGAGCTCATGTCAAAAGTATACCGTTAATGGTATACTTTTGACATGAGCTACTATGACGACATATATGAAGAAGCCATTGACAGCTACGGTGTTATAACGACATCTCGTGCAAAGCGTATCGGTGTACCCAAAGGTGAGCTGGTAAAACTTGCGAGGCGCGGGCGCATCGATCGCATCGGCTACGGCGTCTATCGCATCAAGCCCTATGTTCCCACAAGACTCGACCGCTACGCCGACGCCGTGGCGCTCGTGGGTGAGGGGTCTTATATATTCGGTGAGTCCGTGCTTGCTATGCATGAGCTTGCATTCGTGAATCCTCGTGCCATCATGGTTGCAACACCGAAGCGTACACGCAGAACGCTGCCCGCATGGGTTGAGGTCATTGAGCGGCGGGGCGATGATGCCGTTGCGGATTTTGCTGGGATTCCCTGTCAAAAGCTACCCGACGCGTTGCTTCAATGCCGAACGTCTGTCATGGAAGAGCGCCTTGAGGATGCTGCTAAGACGGCAAGGTCGCAAGGGTGGCTAACCGAAAAGGAATATGAATTCGTTGCAAAGGAGCTGGCATGACGGAAGCGACGCAACGTCCCAATAGTAGGCGTAATCTGGATATTGCTATCGATCGACTGTTCAGTGACAGGGATGACAACCAGCAGGTTAGAACGGTTATGGCAAACGTCATTGTCGGACAGATGCTACCAGAAGGCGTCGTCAAAGGAGGAAGCTCTTTGAAGTTGCGCTTTGGCGATGCGACTACGAGGTTCACGACCGACCTCGATGCAGCCCGCGTGGGCACTATGGAAAATTTCAGGACTTCTATGGATGAGGCTCTCCGAGAAGGATGGGAAGGATTCGCCGGTCGATTAGTGGAAAAGGACCCAGCCCATCCGAAGGGCGTGCCCCCCAGAATACATAATGCAGCCATTCGAGGTTAAGCTGTCGTACAACCGCAAAGATTGGTGCACGGTTCCGCTTGAGATAGGCCACGACGAAATCGGGGATGCCGAACATCCTGAATGGGTGTCCGTCCATCCGGATATAGTCGAGATCTTCACTACGCTTGGTTTTCCTCATCCGAATCCTGTGCCTCTCATGCCTCTGGAATATCAAGTTGCGCAAAAGATACATGGGGCAAGCGAAGCAGGCAGTAGGCGTACGCATGATCTTATAGACTTGCAGTTGATCATGGCAAACGGGGAAATAGACCTCGCGCAAGCACGGGAAACAAGCATGCGGCTATTCCCCTATCGTAAAAAGCAGGCATGGCCGCCCGTTGTCTCTAAAAACGAGGGATGGGGCGAGCGTTACGCTTCTCAATCTGCAGGACTTGACGTACTGCCCACGGTAGACCAGGCGACTGCATGGGCCAACGTGCTTATCGCAAGGATTGATGCTGCAGGGTCTGAGTCCGAATAGCTCCGCTGTTCATCCACAATTGCTGTATGTCACTTGCGGCAGCAATCAGCACAATCCGATGAGTTGCCTAGGGGATTCGTCCGATCGTTCCCCAATTCCTGATACGCTTTTGATGCACAGGGTGGTGTAGGGTGTCTTGCTGATCGAGGATTCGCGGGTCTTACGAGAGGCTTGCGGGTTCGTTGGAACCGAGAGCGAAGGAAAAGGCACCATGAACGATTACCGCACCAGCGCGATGGACGGTAGGGTAGACTCACCCCTG
>CAJMLT010000034.1 GCA_905214325.1 uncultured bacterium | reverse complement strand
GCAAGCACGTGAATAGAACCTGCGAATCCTCGATCAGCAAGACACCCTACACCACTCTGTGCATCAAAAGCGTATCAGGGATGAGTGGGCGAACAGGCGCGCTTCTTCGCTCGGGAACCGACGATGCAATACGCCTGCAAACACGGCAACAGCTCCTACGTAATTCCACGCACCAACAAAACAGGAGCGCATTACGCGCTCCTGTTCCCCGTGTGACTCCGAAAAACCGAACGAGAAAGGAAAGGTACGAAGAACTGAACAAGGGGCTGTTCCCTTCCCGATCGGCGGTCACCGAGTGTGTTAGTAAAAGGTACGAGGAGAAGGCTGGAGGATGAACCTCAGTCCCCTTCTCCGAAAATGGCTTCTTTCAATCTTTCGTAATCAGCGACGTTGATACTCATGATGACTCCTTTTCCGCAGGGACTCCCGGAAGGGAAACCCTACACCGTTTCAGTGTTGAGACCCCAGTTGCGCGTCCATAGCTTCCACCATGAGATCGGCACAGGCGCAACCACCCTGACGGGTGGAACCATCCGCCTTCGAGCAGGCATTGCAGGACGAACATCCAACATGCCTACCGGCTCTCGCATTCCTTATCAGATAGACGATGATGGCCGTCACGATCGCGCATAATACACTTCCCACAACAAATGTTCCCCATGTCATAGAGCTTCTCCTTTCCGAAGCGTCGTTTTTCAGGCAGCATCGACGCTGCGAACGGGTGCCTGTGAGTCGAGATTTTTCTTCTTGGGCCTGAACAGCAGGTAGAGGAACGCGAGAGCACTCAGGATGGCCACGACAGTGAAGGCATTGAAACCGATTTCACCGGAGATCAGACCACCGAACTGGAATATCCAAAGTCCGACTATCCATGCAAGCCCGCACTGGTATCCGATAGCCGCCCAGAACCACTTGGCGTTGTTCATTTCCCGCTTGATCGCGCCCATGGCGGCGAAGCACGGGGCGCACAGAAGGTTGAACGCGAGGAAGGCGTATCCCGCAACCGGTGTGAAAGCCGCCTGCACATTCGCATACCACCCCGGGCCGCCGTCATAGAGGATGCCGAAGGTACTGACGACGTTTTCCTTGGCGATGAGGCCCGTGATGGCCGCCGATGCCGCTTGCCAGTCGCCCCATCCCAGGGGATTGAATATCCAGCAGATGGCACCACCCAATATAGCCAGAATGGAATCGTTTTGATCTTCAACCGCCATGAAGGTGCCGTCGATAAAGCCGTAGGCGGAAATGAACCAGATCAGAATGGCGGCAAGCAAGATGATCGTGCCCGCCTTTTTGATGAAGGACCAAGCGCGCTCCCACATGCTACGCAGCACCGCGCCGACGGTCGGCAGGTGGTAGGCCGGAAGCTCCATGACGAACGGAGCGGGATCTCCGGCGAAGAAACGTGTCTTCTTGAGGATGACGCCCGAGCACAGAATTGCCGCAATACCGAGGAAGTATGCGCTGGGAGCAACCCACCACACACCGCCGAAGATGGCACCTGCGAACAGGGCAATGATGGGCAATTTCGCACTGCAGGGAATGAAAGTGGTGGTCATGACCGTCATACGGCGATCGTTCTGGTTTTCGATGGTGCGCGAAGCCATGATGCCGGGCACGCCGCAACCGGTGCCGATGAGAATGGGCACGAAGGACTTGCCCGAAAGGCCGAAGCGACGGAACACGCGGTCCAGGATAAAGGCGATTCGCGCCATGTAACCACAGGACTCAAGCCAAGCCAAAAGCAGGAACAAGACGAGCATCTGCGGGATGAAGCCCAGCACGGCACCCACACCGGCGATGATGCCGTCAAGGATAAGCGCCTGCAGCCAATCAACGCAGCCGATGGCTGTAAGACCCTCTTCGGCCAGAACGGGAATACCCGACACCCAAACACCGTATTTCGATGGATCGGGCTCACTACCCTCGAGTTCGGCGGCGTAGGTGGTGGCATCCACTTCCACCGTTTCGGTTGCTCCGGTTTCCGCATCGGTTTTCTCATACGTTGCCGTGAGGCCGGCGGCTTGGGCGTCTTCAAGGAACGTGTCGGCCTCCGGGTCGAGACCCGCCTCGAGCGCGGCGGCCTGATAGGCGGCTATAGCCTTGGCGTCTCCCGCATAAGGAGCCAGCGTATCGAGAGCTTCGGAATAGGCGGCGGCGTCCACTTCTTCAAGCGTGTTTTCGCCTGTTTCGTCATCGTAGGCATAGTAGCTTCCCACGATACCCTGCGCTTCGGCTGCGGCCGAGAAGTCCTCGGCTTCAGGGTCGAGTCCGGCATCGAGTGCGGCTTCCTCGAAAGCACTCACCGATTCACCGGCTGCTTCGAAATCGCTCACCGCATCTTCGTAGCCATCGCCACCGGTGATGAACCAACCATCACCGAACAGGCCATCATTGGCCCAGTCGGTAGCCCAGGTTCCCACCGTGGAAACGGAGAGGAAATAGACCAGGAACATAACCACGACGAAGATCGGCAATGCCAGAATACGGTTGGTAACCACGCGGTCGATCTTGTCGGAAGTGGTCATGGACGACGCCTGCGACTGGTTGCGACAGAAATCGATAATGGATGAGATATAGGCGTAGCGATCATTGATGATAAGGCTTTCGGTGTCGTCGTCACCTTTTTTCTCGAGGGCGGCGACGATATCGTCCACGCTGGGAGCGGAAGCGAGAGAAGCACGAATCTTCGCATCCTTTTCCAAAAGCTTGATGGCATAGAAGCGCCGCAGACGCATGGGGACAGAGTCGCCCAAGCGCCCTTGAATCTCGATGATGGCCTCTTCCACATCGGCGCTGAAGGTGATGGGTTTGACCGCATCGGCAGAACCGATGGCTCGCAGGCAGTTGACCACCCCGTCGATACCTTCGTTTTTGAGGGCCGATATTTCAACGACCGGACAACCCAGCTCATCGGAAAGGGCAGCCGTATCGATGGCGTCGCCGCGTTTGCGCACGATGTCCATCATGTTGACCGCAACCACCAAAGGTGCACCCATTTCAAGCAGTTGGGTCGTCAGATACAGGTTACGCTCAAGATTGCTTCCATCGATGATGTTGAGGATCGCATCGGGGTTTTCCTCGATGAGGAAGTTGCGGGCAACCACTTCCTCGAGTGTGTAAGGTGAAAGAGAATAAATACCGGGAAGGTCGGTGATCTCTATGGTTTTATCCTCTTTAAGCTTACCTCCCTTTTTCTCCACGGTGACACCCGGCCAATTGCCGACATACTGGTTGGCACCGGTAAGGGCATTGAACAGGGTTGTTTTACCACTGTTGGGGTTGCCGACAAGTGCAACTCTCATTCAGATTCCTCCATTCTTTGTTAACCTTGGTTAACTTAACGACTTAAAAAATGCCGCTCTTCAACGGCTCGAACCACACCGTCGGGTGTGGTTTCGCGTAATCGGTTCCGCCAATCAGATGACTTCGATCATCTGGGCATCTTCCTTGCGCAGCGAAAGCTCGTAACCACGAACCGTCACTTCGACCGGATCGCCCAAAGGGGCAACCTTGCGGATATAAACCGAACAACCCTTAGTGATGCCCATATCCATAATGCGACGTTTGACGGCACCTTCACCATGAAGTTTCACCACGTCAACCGTTTCGCCGCACTGCGTGTCACGCAACGTTTTCATACATCCTCCTCTCTCGGATATCCGGATCGCGCCTTACTCAGATCACGATGTTCTGTGCCAATTCGGACGAAAGGGCAACCCTTGAGCCCTTCACATTCACGATGAGATTACCGCCTATACGGGAAACGACCGCAATACGCTCACCGGGAACGAACCCGAGGTTTTCCAGATGACGATGGAGGTCACCGATACCATGGAGCTGCTTCACGTGATATACGCCGTTTTTCTTCACTTCCGACAAAACCATACGATCACGTTCCTTCTCGGGCGCAAACCGCATCGCATACCATGCAGGATTTAGTTTGCTTAAGTTAACTTTCGTACCAGATGTTAGCTGTAGCAAACTTATTAGTCAACAACTATTTTGCAAAAAACGTAAGGCCCGATCGGGTTGATCTCAAGGACAAGCGCTTCGGCACCACGAGCACCTGTGACTGACGCTGTAGGCACCTGCGGTTATTCGATCTTCGTGCTTTCGAAGAACGCTTCCAATTCCCCTTCTTCCAAAGAGGAGGCCGTAAGATCGAAATCGTAAGCGCGGGAAAGGGCGTAGGCCTGCTCTTCGCGCAAAGCGGAAAGCGAATTCTGCTGAGCTTCGGCCAGATATTGGGATTCGAGCAAGAGGGTTCGCGCCACGTAGGACACGAGGCGGGGATCGGTTTCGGAAAGCTGCAACATCGCCACCATGGAATCGGGCGCAAGTGTAAGAAGAATCGACCCATCGACTTCCGTGGCGTTGGCGAGAGACGCCTCGAGCAGAGCCGCAGCAGCTTCGGGGTCCTGCCCGCCGCGTGCTTTCAAAATGCTTTCACGGATGGCGGCGGCAAGTTGAGAAAACATTCTTACCAGATAGTCTTGATGAAGCACGATCAAGCCTCCTTTTCGGGCAGATGAATACCCAGGTGTTCATACGCACGGTCGGTGGCCTGACGGCCTTTCGGGGTGCGCACCAGTAACCCCTGCTGCATGAGATAGGGTTCATACACGTCTTCAAGGGTTTCGGGTTCTTCCGAAAGTGCCGAAGAGAGCGTTGAAAGGCCAACGGGGCGGCCCGTGAACTGTACGCAGAGCAATTCCAGAATACGGTTATCGACAGGATCGAGCCCCAGAGAATCCACCTCGAAGAAAGCCAGCGCCTGGGCAGCACAATCCTCGTCGATAACTCCGTTTCCCTTGACCTGCGACCAGTCCCGTACCCGTTTCAGAAGACGATTCGCCAAACGGGGGGTGCCACGACTCCGCCGCGCTATTTCCAGGGCACCATCGTCTGATATTTCAACATCCAAGATGAACGCCGAACGCTTGACGATATGAGCCAATTCCTCCGGTGAATAATAGTTCAGACGAAACGAAATGCCGAAGCGGTCGCGCAGAGGCCCGGTCAACAGACCGGTACGCGTAGTGGCGCCGATCAAGGTGAAGCGGGGTAGATCGAGACGGATGGAACGCGCCGCAGGGCCCTTGCCGACCACGATATCGAGCGCGAAATCCTCCAAGGCCGGATAGAGAACTTCCTCCACCATACGGTTGAGTCGATGGATCTCATCGATGAAGAGGACGTCGCCCTCTTCGAGGTTGGTGAGAATCGCCGCCAAATCGCCCGTGCGTTCGATAGCCGGGCCGCTTGTCGTCTTGATGCGTGCGCCCAGTTCGTTGGCTACAACGGTAGCCAACGTCGTCTTGCCCAAACCGGGAGGGCCCGAGAACAGGATATGATCGACCACGTCTTCGCGGTGGCGGGCAGCTTCGATGAGAATGGAAAGGCTTTCCTTGATCTTCGTTTGGCCGAGATAATCATCGAGGCGCTTAGGTCGCAAACTGCGATCGAGCGCAAGATCGTCCTCGGTCAATTCCACCGAACAGGCGCGTTGCGACGATTCCTCTTCGGAAAAAGTGTCCGAAGCGTCGAACAGAACATTTTCTATTTCCAGTTCTTCTGCCACTTATTCTCCCAAACGTTTCAAAGCATATTGTAATAGTAGCGGTTCCGATGCTTCCTCGGGGGAACCCTTCAGTGCCAATTCGGCCTCGGACGAAGTGAACCCCATGGAAAGCAGAGCCTCCACGACCCCCTTGCGGACCTGCTGGGATCGGACGCCCGAAGAGAGGGGGGATTCGATATCGCCGGAAAAATCGAAAGCATCTTTCAATTCCAGAACGATACGAGAGGCCATTTTCTTGCCGACACCGGGAATGCGTTGGATTGCGGCAATATCCTGCGCGGCGATGGCGGAGATGAGAGCGGAGGCTTCATAGGTCGACAAGGCGGAAAGAGCCACCTTGGGACCGACCCCCGAAACACCTATGAGCCGTTCGAACAGTTCTTTTTCTTCCTGAAGGGAAAACCCGTAGAGGATAAGAGCATCCTCGCGCACCTGTAGATACGTGAGTACCTGTGTCTCCGAACCGACCGACGGCACGTGAGCCATGCTGCGCGCCGAAAGAAAAATACGATATCCCACGCCCCCCACTTCGAGCACTATGGAATCCAATGCTTTGAGTATCAGGGTTCCTCTGAGGGAAGCTATCATCGTTCGATCTTCTCCTTCACTTTCAAAAGCCCATCCACATGGTGCGGATGAAGGGACATACGGGTTCGGTTCTCGAGCGCGAGGCGCGAAGGACGCAGCGATCAGGAACCATCATCGGGCATCGAGGTATTTCAGATAACGCTCGTCTTCCCGCGCGAAATCATGGGTCGTATAGCAGATGGCCGCGGCAAGAGCATCGGCCGCATGGTCGGGTGAAGGCTCCTTTTCCAGAGAAAGCAACCGGGCGACCATGTACTGAACCTGTGCCTTTTCGGCGGTTCCCGTACCCACCACCGCAAGCTTGATCTGCCGAGGGGAGAATTCCCGAACATCGATGGCTTCATGGGCGCACGCGACGAGAGCGGCACCGCGCGCCTGCCCGGTAGCGAACGCACTTTGCGCGTTGGTGCCGAACCAGACCGTTTCGATGCCGAGGCATACGGGACGGTACTTCGCAACCACAGCGGATATCTGGTCGTGAATCTTCTTCAGACGATCGGGAAGAGGTGTGCCGGCCGACGTTGACACGCAGCCATACGCCATGCAGGACAGACGTGAACCGCGCTGCACGACGACACCCCAACCCGTATTGGCAAGACCGGGATCTATGCCGAGTATTATCCGCTGAGACGCACTCACAGAACACCTTTCGATCAAACACTTGTTCGTATGATACCACGTAGCCGGTGCTCCGTGAACGAGGGAAGTCTTTTGGAGAAGCTGGCCTATTCGGCAATGGTGAAGCGCCAGGCGCAGCCACACGTCGGATCGGTCACATCGGGATAACAACTCACGCATTCGCACACGATACGATCATCTATCGCGCGGGCGAATCCCGAATATTCGACCAAACCAACCGGTTTACAGGGGTGGAATTCCATACCCTTACGCTCGCGGGCGGCCTGAACACGGCAGACGACGACGCGATAGACAAGCGCACCGTCCTCCCATATCATCTCCGTCTCGTTGGCAAGCGTGCTGTAACCTACGGCCAAAGCCTTCGCCAAGCCTTCGAGCCCGGGGTGTTCATCCATTTGGAAATACTTCTTGAGGCGTCGGCCTTCTGCAGGAGAGTAGCGCCGCCACACTTCGGTGTCGTAGGACATGGTTTTGTCCATGCCGATGGCTTCTTCGAGAACCTGAAACCAGATCCCATCCATCGCAACGATGTTCTTCGAGCTCAATTCCAGCAGATCGATCAATTCGTCTTTGGACAAAGCCTGCAACTTCTCTCTCACTCAATCCTCTTTTCAATCGTTGGTTTTCCTTGCGATCCGTTCTACCAGATCGAGCGCCCCGCATCAACGTAAAGCGGAATGCCGGTTATCAATTCGGTGCAATCGCTTGCGAGGAATACGGCGGCGGCGGCAATATCGACGGGCTCTCCCACTTTGCGCTCATGCGGGATCATGCGCGTAATGGCATCGTAGGCTTTCGGATTAGACAGGGTGTCTTCGGTCATGCCCGTATTGATGTAGCCGGGGCAGATGCAATTGACGCGCACATTGAAACGGGCCCACTCGAATGCAAGCCCCCGAGTCATCTGGACGACGCCGGCCTTCGCCGCCATGTAAGGCGTCATGCGTGAAGACCCAACACGGGCGACGACGGAAGCCAGATTGATGATATTGCCCTTCTTCTGTTCGATCATGATGCGCGCAACCTTCTTCGAGAAGAAAAACACCGCTTTCAAGTCCGTGTCCACTATTTCGTCGAACTCATCTTCGTCGCATTCCATGGCGAGTCGCGTCATGCCGACACCCGCATTGTTCACCAGAATATCGATGTGCCCCCAGCGATTCACGCAGGCATCCACACAGGCATCGGCCACCGCACCGTCACGGACGTCACCCGGGCAGACGATGACTTCGGATCCGAACGTGTCTTCGATTTCGCGAGCCGTTTCCCCGAGCAGTTCCGCCCGAATATCCAGAAGAGCCAATCTGCAACCATACCCTGCGTATGCCCACGCGATACCCTTGCCGATACCCCGAGCAGCCCCGGTGATGATAGCCACCTTACCCTCGAGATCAAAAACCGGAACCCCCGGAATGGAACCATCCTTTCCCGTCATGTGATATTCCCTTCCTATCCATGTAGGCATGACCCCTCCATGCCCTACCTTCGTGGGAAGATCGAATCAAAGGCCGATCTTTTTGAAGTATTCCATCCATTTCTCGAACGAATCATCGCCGATGGCATGCTCCATCTGACACGCTTCCTCTTCTGCCACCTCGGAAGAAAGACCGACTTTCTCATGAAGAAAACGGGTCAACATCTCGTGGCGGCGCAGAATGGCACTTCCGTAGGTGTATCCCTCTTCGGTGAGGGTTATGTCCCCGTAAAAAGGCTGATCAAGGAGGCCCGATGCCTTCAGGCCGGCGACGGCCTTCGATACGGAAGCCTTCGAAACACCGAGCTTGGAAGCCACGTCGACCGAACGCACCGGCTGTTCGCAGGTCCCCCCCAGCATCACGATGGCTTCAAGATAGTCCTCGTGCGAAGTCGATATCTTTCCCATCGAGATCCCCCTTTTCCTGTTTCCGATCCGCCGACAAAGCGGATTCATTCAACACCGTCATCCGTCAGACGACGGCTCGCTGCTTCGCGCAACCTTCGATTCGATACATGCTAATCCCCGTCCGCCAGCAGAACATCCTTCATGAAGGTATAGCCCCTCTCGATCGTGAGACCCGTCGCACGAGCCTGGGATTCCGTCATCCGGGTAGCGCCGTTGGATTCGATTCCCGGGCCCATCACCGCAAAGGGAACGGAATCGTAGGAGTGCTTGCGCGAAGTGAGCGGGGTGGGATGGTCGGGCATGACCGCAATACGCAGGGAATGCGTGCGGGCATATTCCAAAAGCGGACCCAGAATGTGCGTGTCGCTCTTCTCGATTCCACCTACTTTTTCATCGGGCCGACCATCATGACCGGCAGCATCGGGGGCTTCGACATGGATGACCACGACGTCGGCTCCGTCTTCGAGCATCTCAAGACCCACCCGCCCCTGTAAGGCGAAATCGTTGTTGGGGCCATCGGTGATGCCTTCCCTTTTGTAGGTACGCATGTCCGTCAACAAGGCGATACCGTCGAGAAGATCAACCGCGGAATTCATAGATGCCCGCTTTCCATACGCCTCGAGGAACGTGGGCATGGAATCGGGGCGCTCGCCCGGCCAGAACAGCCACACGTTGGTAGCGGGCACCAAACCCTCCCCGACGCGACGCGCATTGACGGCACTTTGAGCGAGAATGCGATTTGCGGCATCTATGTAGTGGGTGATCGCCGCGATGGCCGCACGTTGCTCAGGGGTCTCCCCCTCGTGCGGACGGGGAATGTCGCGACCGGCAACGGCTTCGTCGGAAATCTCATGAGGTTGGACATACTCCAAATCCATGAGAGCGCGATGGCCGTCCACGACGAGAATCTGTCGGAACGAGGTTCCGAGATAGAGGGTGAAGACCTCGTCATCGAGAGCTTCCTTGATTTCGCGAGCGAGAGCATGACCATCTTCCGTGGAGATGTTGTCCGTGGAATAGCTTCGCATTATGTCGTTTTCGACGTAACACAGGTTGAGCCGCATAGCGATCTGGCCCGGCTTGAGGTCGATCCCGAGCGCTGCCCCTTCGATCGCTCCGCGTCCGATGGGATAGGCGGCGGGATCGTATCCAACGATGGAAAGACAGGCCACATTGGAACAGCTTTCCATGCCATCGGGAACGTTTTGCATAAGACCCACCATGCCGGCGGACGCTATGATATCCAGATTGGGAGTATGGGCCGCCTCGAGTGAAGTACGCCCGTCCAATTCGGGAATCGGGTCGCCCGATGCGCCATCCAAGATCACTACAGCCTGTTGCATACCTACCTCCGAAGAATTAACCTCGACGAACTCTTTCCATAGTATACTTATTTGGCAATACTACCTCACGAAAGAAAAGCTGATGGCAACTAATCGCTATATTGACACACGCGGACGATGCTCATCCGCCGCAACATTCACCGAAGCGGTCGTGAAAGGTCTCGCTGACGGGGGCGGACTCTACGTTCCCGAAGCCCTCCCCCACTTCGATCTCGACGACATTCTCGCACTCGCAGAACTGCCTTATGCGAAACGCGCTGCGTATATCTATCGCGCTTTCGACATCGACCTCGATGATGATACCATCGAAGATCTGATGGAGCGCTCCTACGGTTCCCAGTTCGACCACGAAGACGTGTGCCCTATCACCTCTCTTGATGTGAATACCCATATACTCGAACTGTGGCATGGCCCCACCAGCGCGTTCAAGGATATGGCCCTTCAATGCCTGCCTCACTTCTTCAGCGCAAGCGCCGCGCATCTCCGGAAAGAAGGCAAACTCGATCATTCGTTCCTCATCTTGGTAGCCACGTCGGGTGATACCGGAAAAGCGGCCCTCGAAGGATTCAAGAACAAAGACGGTGTCAAGATAGGTGTCATGTATCCGGATGGCGGCGTGAGCGACATCCAATACAAGCAGATGGCAACCCAATCGGGCGATAACGTCATGGTCTGGGCGGTATCGGGCAACTTCGACGATTGTCAGACCGGCGCGAAAAACGTCTTCGGCGATGCTGCGTTCAACGAAGCACTGATGGCCGACCACAGCGTTGCCCTCTCCAGTGCCAATTCGATCAACTGGGGACGGCTCCTCCCTCAAACGGTCTATTACATCTCAAGCTACGCCCAACTCGTCCACGACCACAAAATCGAAGCGGGATCGGCGATTGACGTCTGTGTGCCTACGGGTAACTTCGGAAACATCCTAGCGGCTTGGTATGCGAAACAGATGGGAACACCCATCGATAAGCTGTTCTGCGCAAGCAACGAAAACCGTGTTCTGACGGACTTCATCAATACGGGCGTCTACGACATCGCCGATCGGGATTTCGTGCTCACCCCCTCTCCCTCCATGGATATCCTCATCTCATCCAATATGGAACGTCAACTTTTCGAACTCACCGAGCGCAATGGTGCCGCCATCGCACAATGGATGAACGAATTGACGAGCACCGGATCTTTCCGCATCGATGACGAAACCCTCTCAAAGCTACAAGCGGATTTCGCCTCCGATTCCGTAGACAGCGAAACCTGCCTTTCGATGATCAAAAAGACACTCGAGGCCCATCACTACCTGATCGACCCGCACACCGCCGTTGCGATGGAGGTCGCCGATCGTCTTCGTGGCAAGAATCCCGTCCTCATCGCTTCGACCGCACATTGGGCGAAGTTCGGAGAAAACGTCTATCGGGCCCTTCACTCCCTCAAGCCCGGTAGCGATCTTCCCGATGAGATCAAACGTCTCACCGGTTGCCAACTCAACGAAACCATTGCCCGGGAAACGAACTCTCACAACATTCCTCAGGGACTTGCGGAATTGGACTCTCTCGATATCCGCTTCACGACCGTCATCAAAGGGTCGACCGAGGATATCGAGAAGGCAGTCAACGAATTCGTAGAATGATGCTCGGCGGGTAAACCATCACGACGATCGAGTCGTATCGGATATATCCGATACTCGGATTCCTATTCTTATCTGAAGCTCTCGCCCTTCATCGATGGAGAATCTTTCCTCCTGATAGGCAAACCTTCGGGGGATTCCCCGTGCACCCCGATGCCTTTCTTCCCGTTCTTTTTCGGAGCGCGAAACGGACGGTGCCGCCACACTGCTCGCCAATACCGGAACGTCCCGAGAAAACTCATGCAGGCACCCGAAGCAAACGTCCATGTCGTCAAAGCAGACCGCATGACATATCGGACATTCCTTGGTATGTTTTTCGATGCATGGGGATTCGGGTGCACGACTGTCATCCTGCACAGGCGCACATTTCCCTTGATCCTCGCCATCCATTTCGGATGCCTCATTATCCCGCTTTCGTGCATCAATCATCGATCCGCTCTCTCCCATCACCGACTGCATTATCATCTTCACTCCTCTTAGAATAGAAATCCATCATCAACCGATCCCCCACCGCCAGCCACTCCTCTGTGTCAGAGGAACGCCGCTCCAAAACACCTTCCGCCCTCCGACAGGAGACCAAACGATTGGGAGGAAGCGACACGAGTGAACGTATCACCACCCCCGCCCTATCGAAAAAGGCAACATGGATCGACTCCTTCATACCAAAGGTATGGATACTGTGGCAGGGAGCAATCATCAAAACACACCCCTCGGGCCTCTTTCGAAAAAATCCTTCGAGACGGTTCCCGTAGCGCGCCGCAACAACCAATCCGCAGAGCAATCGGCCCTTCTCCACTTTCTTCTTCCTTGTTACCTCATCCATCACGAATACCCCTCCATCCATTGAAACCCGAAACGGGCATCTCCATCCTCCCGCTCCCTCAGGGCCCTTCGGTAAGAGTCACCACCGCCATCGACCCGTCATCTTGGGAGACGCACTGCACGAAAACCCACGAGTAAACGCCTTCCTTCTTCATAAAGGACCCCATGACATCACTTCCACTCTCAACCATCAGCCAACCTCTTTTTTCAAGACCGCTCCTAAGGAGAGCGAAAAAATCGGTATCTTCCAATCCACTCGAGAGCCCGACGACATGACCGTCATCTGAAGCCCAGCTGCGCACGAAGGTATCGGTCGGCGCTACCTCCTCATAAAACGAAGCAGCAAGATCAGACGAATAGCGATCGATTCCCTCTTCGCCATATTCGGGCAGACCCCCATTGCGCGAAGCTTCCCCGAACGTATTCGACAGCGTATCCACGCTCTCCACCACGAGGGAGTCTTTGGCTTGAAGTATCAGCCTGCTTCCCATGAGTGCGGCAAACACGATCACAAGAATGACCACAGCCAAAAAGAAGTGCGGATAAGTCTTTTGGGGAAGTGCTGTCCTACCCGATAACGAATCCACTTTCACTCCTTTTTCACCATAAGCACGCTTTCTCATATGACCACTCCCGGTTTATAGGTATCGACGGTCAGTTCGCAATGATGCGTCATAGGAGGAAAGGTCACGCCAAATATCGAAGTGATCGATCCTTTTCCGAAAAGCGTAGGGTGGAAATTCAGTTCCCCCTTGAAGGTAACCAAACCCCCCGAAGTCCCCGACGATGAGACTTCGACTTCGAGATGTTCACCACTCATAACGGGATCGAGTGCCGCTTCGATGTGATCCTCGCTCTGGACGAGTGTTTGGCCATAACCCGGAGAAACGGCATAGGTACAAACCGCTTGACGGAAAACACGATCGAACGCTGCACAATCGGAAAAGAACAACGTCACATTCACCCCGATCAGGGCGATGACGATCAAAACGGGAAAAACAACTACGAATTCGACCGTCATCTGTCCTTTCCGCGCGTCCCTCCCTCCAACCCCGCCACGCCGGTGTCTTGTGGGGCGATTTACCAAAGCGATCCCCCTCTTTACTCCCATTGGCGCACCCCCACCACGGTGGCGAACACGTTTCTCACCTGGGATAAGCCCGAAGCCACCATATTCGCCATGCCTTCCCTCACGAAACCGGGGAGGGAAATGGTGATGGGTATACTGATATATCCATCAAAGAATTCGAGAGTCACTACCTCGATTTCATCACCCAAACCATCGATAAAGGCGTTGCTTTCCGCTTCGACCTGACCCAAAACAGATGCGAACAAAGAGGGTTCGCTTCCCATGGCCAACGCCTGTTTTTTCACCGATAAGAGTTTTGCGGAGAATGAGGAATCGTCCGCCTCCACAACATGAGCCGAATTAACCAACACCGCTTTAGGTGACGAAAGATCCGGAGCCTTCAATCCAAGACCGCCGGCACTACTCTCCAGCAGGGATGCCGCCCAAACACCCAGGCCACTCTCGCTTGCGAAGGGAATCGAATCGACGGCGGAGGATACCGCATTGAAAAAGCTTTCCTGACCTTCGGCATAGACACTCATCAAGTCCGACCATACATCAAGAATGACATGGGTACCTCCGGCCAAAAACCCACCAAAATCCTGTCGATAACCATCCAGAAGCGAGTTGAGAACCGTTTTCCCTTCCTCGGAAGAATCCTTGACCAACGTCGCCGAAGAAAGAGCGACTCTCGTTTTGAGATCTCCCACATCGGAAACGAAAAGCGAGGGGAAATGGCCCTGCGACGAAGAAGAGGCGGTGTTGACGACGAAAGCGACGGAGCCGAACCTGCCGGGAGGTGCTACCCGTATCGTCTTATCGGCAGCCTCCGTGAAGCCAAGTGCCATCTGATCGAAAAGATCACCGACGATACGCTTAACCTCTTGAGCGGCGGGGTCGTAGGACTGCCGCGCTTTCTTATACTCGTCGGCGCAATGGGCAACGATGTTGTAGTGGAATTCAAACCCGTTATCTATACTCGTCGAAGCAGCCGCTATCTTCCCCATGCTACTCGGCGAAAAATGACAACGGGAGCATGTTCCATATCCAGCGGAATCCATTTGCCGAATAGCTCCGACACCCTGCATCTGTGAACCGGCAATGGCCGGACAACCGGACCAAGCGTGCATCATCAGAACACCTTCGGAGTCCATCGTTACGGGATAGATCGGATCGGTGTAGAGTGTGGTCCCCTTCATTTCTTCGGTATTCTTGGGAAGTAAGGGGAAATAAGCATCGAAAACCTCACCGTCATCGACTACGTAGCCCCTATCCATTTCACGCATAGCGTAGGCGTAAAACACTTTGCGCAATGCCGAATTCGACAACTCATCGACCGAAGAGCTCTGAGGACTTTCCTTCTGATAGCGCGCCGCATAATAGGTTTTCGCCCGCTCGTAAGCGACCGAAAAGCTCCATGTTTGAGAGGAGGAGTAAAAAGGATTTTGGGCACCGGTCATGTCGGCCAAGTGCAGTGCCCGCTCATACATACAATACGAAGTTTCACTACCGCTATCATGCTGATAAGCCAAGTCCTTCCATCGAGCCGCCTCCTTGGCTGCCTCTTCCGCTTCCTGCCCCTTTTCCTCAAGCGCACCCCGGTCGGCCTGCGCATCGTCAAACGCCTTGTCTCCCTGCGTGAAATCCTGATCGGCCACCTCATCGGCACTCCAAGGAACCAACACGCTGACCCCGACATAGGAATCGCCATGAGGTCCACCCGAATTGGCCGTCATGACCTCCTGCGATTTCAGTGCGGCAATGAACGGGAGGGCTTTCTGGAGATCGTTTAGGGTTTTTTGCGCAGAATCGAAAAACGTATCGCGCGCCTTTTTGAATTCGTAAGACGCATCGAAAAGCGTCTTTGCGAAGGACACCGTCACCGGTGTACATGTCGCAGCCACCCCCAAACCGAGAGCGACCAGCATGGTGAGAGACAGGGATACGATGATGGCATTACACACCTGTACCGTTATGTAGAACTCAGCCACCGTATTCTCTGCGGCCATCGCCGCCGCATCCGCCACCTCCTGGATATCGGCAGAAGCCGTATTGATTTCGTAGATACGTGCAGCGCTGAATATCAGAGCAAGCGTGATGATGAGGGCGAGAACCATGCCCACCGTCGAAAACCCATCGTCGTCCCAGAATAGCGAAGATCGACGATGTACCAAAGGCTCGGTATTCTCGGTCATGCCCATTGCCCGACCCACGCTTTCGGATCGAGTCCCTTATCATTGGAGACAACCCAGACGTTTTTCGTGGGGGTGGTCACTTCCACATGGATTTCGAAATTTCCCGCATCGTTGGTGATGCCCAATGCTCTTGCCCCGACATCGAATAGGGGCAGAGGCTTCACTTCGTTGGTAATCGCAACTGCCACCTCCGAAGAACTCTCCGAACCCCGTAAATCAATATCCCAAGAACACCCACCTTCGTGAATGTGAAAATTGTCCTGCTGCGGCACCGAGCCCAACCTCCTCACGATATAAGAACGAAAAGACCCCTCGCCAGCGCCC